>JALYSR010000223.1 GCA_030854715.1 Acidobacteriota bacterium | reverse complement strand
CCGTCGGGCCGGTAAAGGTTGGAAGTCTGTGTTGACCGCACGAACGTCATCTTAGAAACCGTAATAGGCTCCTGCGGTGGAAGCATTCAGGTGTACAGGTCAGGCCCGATGCCTCGGTCTAACAACTCATTCAACCCGACGCCTCGATAGCGTTCTTTTCATCGTGTTTCCTTGCGGTGTAAATTGTCGCTGCCGCTCGGCGCGGGTTAATTCGGGCGTTAGGCCGCGGAATCGATTCTCTTGTTGGAGGTGACACAATGTTGATGAAAGCCATGCCGAAGTCGGTGCTTACCTCCCTGGTCATTCTTATTGCCTCGATCGCCGGGTTGGGCCAGTCCAAAGAAGCGCGCCAGCACCGCATCATCCCGATCCGGCCGATGTCCCAGGATGTCGAGGTTCTTTATGGCGACCCTGAGAAGGTGGGGGAGCCGTTCGTGATGAGGATACGGGAACTCCCCGGAGGCATCATCCCCCCTCATAAGCACCCTGTTGACGAGCACATCACCGTACTCCAAGGGACGCTGTATTTCGGCGTGGGCGAGAAGTTCGACCGCGCAGCGATGAAGGAACTGAAAGCAGGCGGTTACGCGTTCATCCCAAAGGGGAGCACGATGTTCGGCTACACGCCCGAGGCGGCGATCGTTCAGGTTCACGGCGTCGGACCGTTCCACATCCACTGGCGTGCTGGGAACACCTGGCGGGACAATCTGAAGACGTTGGACGATCCTGACGCCGGTTCTGTTTTCAAGTTCAAGAAGGGTGAGCGAGTCGTCGCCAAAAGGGGGAGGGGCCGCATCCGCCAAGGGTATGATTCCGGTGAATTCATCGGGTACGAGATCGAACGCGCAGACGGGAGTTTGTTCATGGCAGAGGAGGGAGATCTGCGACGTAGCAAGAACAGGCAATGATTGAGCTGTTGTCCCCGACAACGGCCTAACAACGGCATGCAGCGGACGCGCATCCAGCAAGTCTTTTATCATCAAAGGTTCGTGCGCGCCGCTGATGCCGGGCGTTCGGTTGCAGATAGAATTTCAAGGCAACAACTCCAAGCGTCGTCGGAGGGCGCAAGTGGAAAACGAGAGGGAACCCTATTACGACGAGGAAGAAGTCGTTGGTAGTTACGGAAAATACCACCGCAAGTCTTGTCATCTCATAAGAAACATCTATGAGCGCAATCGGAAAAGGCTGCAGTCCTGGCAAAAGGCTGTTGACCTTGGACTAGAACCTTGCGGCGTGTGTAATCCGTTCTACACGCGATCCACGGCTCGGGCTTCATCCTCAGCGCAGGTACAAGCGAGCGAGTCTCTCACAATTTCAGCGACGCAACTCGCTGATTGGCGGCGAAAGCTAATACGGCTGCTGGATGCTTTGGACCGCGGCAGCGAACCACCAGAGAGGGGAGGCCTTGCAGATCGGATCTCGCGGTTACAACGAGCTGGGATAATTCCGCGCGAAATAGTTGCTATGATGCGAACGATTACAGAAATGCGCAACGCAACTGAATATCAATCGAAGTCACTGTCAACCGCTGAGAGTTCTGCTGTGAAGGCTGCATGGACGGCAATCCAAGAGTGGGCCCAAGGCCGTGGGATAGACTCACTAGCGTAGCAAGCAGCCGAACAACCTGTTGCAGCGGAGCGGCGATAGCTCGTCTCGCAAGTTAATTGCGCCGGTTCAGCTTGAATGGATTCGCGCCGCCCGCTGAACAGGAACGTTCGCGCGCTTCGCTCTTTCAAGAACCACCAACCAGCGCGAGGCTCGTCGCCATGGCGCGCCCGAGCGGCTCTTTGGTAGTTCAGTTGCTTGATGTCGAGGGCCGCCGCGCTCTCTCGTTTCTGGCTAACAACAGATGGCGGCGTGGCGCGTTACAATGTGGGCGCGCTCGAAAAGAGGAGAACAAATATGCTGTCAACCTTTTCAGCAGCTAAGTCCCTTTGTTTCCTGATCAACCTTCTGTCATTTGCACTGTGTTTATGGGTGCTCTGTCAGTCCGCCGTAATAAGTAATCCTAGCACGGCCCATCCACTCGACCCGCTCAGCAAGGATGAAATTGCCGCCACGGTTCAATTGCTCAAGATCAATGGTAAGGTCAGTGAAGGCAGCCGCTTCTCCATCATCACTTTACACGAACCCCCTAAAGTAGAAGTCTTGAGCTTCAGACAGCGGAGTCCAATGCGCCGGGAGGCGTTCGCCGTCGTTTACGAACGAGGAACCCATAAGACTTTTGAGGCGGTCGTCGATCTCAATAATAAGAGCATCCTCTCTTGGAAAGAAATCCCTGGGGTACAGCCTGCTCTTCTGACCGAGGACCTCATTTTAATGGAAGCGATTGTCAGAGCCGACCCGCAGTGGCAGGAGGCCATGCGAAAACGTGGGATAGAAGACTTTACTAGCGTGCAACTTGACCCTTGGGGTGCAGGCTATTTCGGTTTTGCCGGGGAGGAAGGAACCAGAGTGGTCCGAGCCACCTCCTATTATAAGGGGGACACTAGTAGGAACGCTTGGGCCCTGCCCATTGAGGGTGTGGTCGCTTACGTCAACCTGAACGCGAAGAAAGTTTTCAAATTAATTGATACGGGCATCGTACCTGTCCCTCCGGCCACCGCCGAACTCGACGAGAATTCTATTGGAAAACTCAGGGAAGGGCCTAAGCCTTTGCAAATTGTCCAACCGCAGGGTAACAGCTTCGAGGTTCAAGGCAACGAGATTCGCTGGCAGAACTGGCGTTTCCGCTTTGCCATGCACCAGCGCGAAGGTCTCGTGCTCTACACTGTTGGGTACGAGGATCGGGGCAAACTGCGTCCTATCCTCTACCGGGCTTCGCTTTCTGAAATGGTCGTGCCTTATGGTGATCCGGGTCCGGCCTGGTTCTTCAGAAACGCTTTCGACGAGGGGGAGTATAACGCTGGTCAGTATGCGAACTCGCTTGAACCTCTAACAGATTGCCCCGCCAACGCCGTTTTCTTTGACGCGGTTTTTTCTGATGATAAAGGAGTTACCTTCAAGATTCCTCGAGCGGTCGCCCTCTTTGAGAGAGATGGGGGCATCTTGTGGAAGCATTATGACATCGTCGGTAGCAAACAAAACGAAGCGCGAAGAGCGCGCCAACTGGTCCTCTCCTATTTCTTTACGGCCGGGAACTACGACTACGGATTCAATTGGGTATTCCATCAAGATGGCACATTGGAAATGGAAGCTCTCCTGACCGGCATCATGCATTCTAAAGGAGTGAAATCAGTAATTGCTTCAGCGAGGGAACATGGCGATGAGAATTATGGGCATCTGGTGGCCGAGAACGTTGTAGCGGTGAACCACCAGCACTTTTTTAACTTTAGATTGGATATGGACGTTGACGGCACGACCAATAGGGCCATAGAGCTGAACACCGAGCCGGTTCCGCCGGGACCGAAGAATCCTTACCTGAATGCTTTCGTCATGAAGGAAATCACGTTCCGTAGCGAGCAAGAAGCTCAAAGACACCTCAACTTGGCCTCTGGTCGCAAATGGAAGGTTATCAGTCCAAATAAGAATTCCCTGGGACAGCTGACGGGATATATGCTCGTCCCCGGAGAGAATTCGATTCCCTATGGCGCACCAAATTCTTCGGTGAGAAGGAGGGCCGGTTTTATCAACGCGCACCTCTGGGTCACACGATATGAGCCGACCGAAGCCAATGCCGCGGGGCGTTACCCTTATCAGAGCAAAGGGGGTGAGGGTTTGCCCAGATGGACCAGTGCTAATCGCTCTATTGAAGATCAAGACATTGTTTTATGGTACACGATGGGAGTGACGCACATCCCTCGTCCGGAAGACTGGCCGGTGATGCCTGTGCATCGAGCAGGCTTTAAACTTATACCGAGCGGGTTCTTCATTCGCAATCCGGCACTGGATGTCCCTAAGCCGGAGTAAAACTTTTGTTATGAATTTTAAGGTATTCCTATAATGGTCTGCGCCTAACGCCGGCGATGCGGCCGACGCGCAATCAGCGTCTCTCTTAAAGTCGATGTTGGCGGCGCGCGGCTGATCGCTGGCATTAGCCAGGCAAACCGACATTGACAACAGTGGCTCAGTTTCACATCCCGGGAGGTGATTTACCGATGAAAATCGACCCACAACGCAAGACTGTCCCTCTCGCGCCGGACCAGATCGAACAGGCGGCCGATGTGCTCAGTCGAGCGTTTCTCAATGATCCTTTGAATGTGTACATGCTTCCCGATGAAAAGGATCGCAGACGGCTATGTCCGGCACATTTTGCAGCGTTTGTCAGGTATGGCCTTCTCGCGGGACGCGTACTAACGACCGAGGCTTTGGAGGGTGTGGCGGTCTGGTTTCCGCCAGGGCGCGTAGAGATGGAACCTGATCTGATGGACCAGGCGGGCATCAACGAGCTGCCTTCGATCCTCGGCGCTGAAGCTTTCGGCCGCTTCATGGGTTTCCTAGAATACCTTGAACCGCTTCACAAACGTGATGTGCAGCCCCAACACTGGTACCTCTTGGCCATTGGAGTCGAGCCACAGCGCCAAGGCTCGGGGATCGGGAGTACCCTCCTTCGAAGCGTATTGGCACAGGCCGATGCGGATCGAGTGCCGTGCTATCTTGAGACAACGCAAGCGACGAACGTGCCCTTTTACCGTAGGCATGGATTTGAAATCGTCGTAGAGGATGCAGAGCCTATGAGTGGCCTGCGGTTCTGGACGTTTCGACGAGATCCACGGACGTAGGGCCGCGCTGCCTTCGAGGAAATCGGCGGGGACCCAGTGCGGAGGGCGCCGAATGGTGTGCGCTGGCTAACACGGGCATGCAGCCGACGGCGCAACAAACACGCCGCGGCTGATGCACAGGCCGTTGCGCGCATCGCTGTTTCAG
>JALYSR010000217.1 GCA_030854715.1 Acidobacteriota bacterium | reverse complement strand
GGGTTAGCGATCGCGCCGCGACTAGTGCCGAATACTCGCCTAAACTATGGCCGGCAACGTAGTCCGGTTGGGGAAAACCCTCCGACTCTATAGTGCGAAGCGCCGCAACTGAAACTGCCAGGATTGCCGGCTGCGTGTTTTCGGTCAGTTGCAGCTCTTCGGGCGACCCTTCAAAGCAGAGCCGAGATATCGAGAAATGAAGCGCATCGTCAGCTTCTTCAAAGATCCGCGCTGCCGCCGGAAAATTCTCAACCAGATCCTTCCCCATGACGGGATACTGAGATCCCTGTCCGGGAAAGATATACGCCAATGACATGCGGTGAATAGTAAATGGTAAATGGTAAATAGTTAATTCGGCGCGAGGCTTTCGCTATTCTCGCAGTGGGAAAGCCGGTCACACGACACGACTATTTACCATTCACTATTTACTATTTACCGCTCTTCTTCTACCAGCGCATCAGCACGCCACCCCAGGTGACGCCACCACCAAACGACGCCATCAACACCAGATCGCCGGCGCTAATCCGGCCGGCTTCCACACATTCGTCCAGCCCAATTGGAATCGACGCCGATGACGTGTTCCCGTGCATCGCAATGTTGGAATAGACGCGCCCGTTGTCAACATTCAGATTTTTTGCGACCGCGTCTGTGATTCTCTGATTTGCCTGATGCGGAATGAAAAGTTTGACGTCGTCTGCTTTCACCCCAGCATCTTCCAACACCTCGCGGGAAATATCGCCCATCGACCGTACTGCAACTTTGAAAAGCTCATTGCCTTTCATCTTGAAAAAGTGATCGCCGGCAGCCAGCGTCACGGCAGTTGGTGGTCGTTTAGTGCCGCCACCCGGCGAGAAGAGCTGCTCTTCGTATCTGCCATCTGACCGGATCCGGGCCGACAAAATTCCCCGATCCCCGTTTACTGCTCCTAAAACAGCCGCGCCCGCACCATCACCAAACAATATGCAGGTTTGGCGATCGGTATAGTCAACATACTGCGTCAGAATCTCCGCTCCAACGACTAGCGCATACTTTGATTGCCCCGCGCGGATCATTGTATCGGCGAGCGTTAGCCCATATAGAAATCCCGAGCACGCAGCGACAACATCCATCGCCGCAGCTTTATTGGCACCGAGTTCCGCCTGGATCAAACATCCGGTAGACGGAAGTATTTGATCGGGGGTGACGGTGGCGCAAAGTATTAGATCGACGTCGGAAGGCTCAAGCCCGGCACGTTCGATAGCCTGGCGAGCAGCGCGCACCGCAAAAAGCGAAGTGTATTCCCCGGGAGCGGCTTTGCGGCGTTGCTTGATGCCGGTGCGACTGGTAATCCAGTCGTCAGAGGTCTCCACCATCTTCTCCAAATCGGCATTTGTTAGAATGCCCTCCGGATAAGAGTGCCCCGTGCCAAGAATTCCCGACCGAATAGTTGCCATCAATTTCCTACGTTGCGGGTTGTGGCCGGTAATACTATCCACTACCCCCCAGAAAACCAAGCAAAGCCATCACGATGCAGTTTAGAGTTCAAGCTTTAGCTTGCTGGTTATCAAAGCAGCAACCTGAAGGTTGTACTCTGAACTGCTTGTGTGTCACGCGCTTCGCAAATTGACAGTTTGCGTTGCGCCTTGAAGCGCATTTGTTTCTGCAATTCCCTTTTCGATACGCTCGCCTGCCCGGTTCTCCGAAAATTCCTTTACACTTCGAATCGCGTTTCTTATGGCGCGGGCATTCGAACTTCCATGACCGATTACGACTATCCGTCGTACTCCCAGAAGTGGCGCGCCGCCATGTTCGGAGTAGTCGAGCCGCTTCTTGATGTTTCGGAACGCCGGTTTCGCAAGCACCGCGCCTGCCTTGGTAACCGCTGACGCCGTAAGCTCACGTTTGATCATCGACAACATCGCATCGGTCAAACCCTCGGAAAGCTTGAGCATGACGTTTCCCGTAAAACCGTCGGTGACAATCACATCAACAGCCCCGGAAAACACATCGCGACCCTCGACGTTGCCCATAAAATTCAAGCTCTTCATTTCCCGCAGCAAGGGAAACGCTTCCTTGGTTAAGTCGTTACCCTTGGCTTCCTCTTCACCAATACTCATGAGTCCAACAACAGGGCCAACGGTACCCAAAACTGCGCGCGAATAAGCGTCGCCCATGATAGCAAACTGGACCAGATGCTGGGCTTTGCACTCGGAGTTTGCACCCACGTCGAGCAACAGCGTGGGCTTGGCTGATTTAGTCGGAATAAGAGCCGCCAACGCGGGCCGATCTACTCCGGGAAGCATGCCGATCACCATCTTGGCGGTAGCCATTGCTGCGCCGGTGTTTCCGGCGGAAACAAAACCGTCGGCGTAACCGTCGTTGACCAGCTTCGTGCCAATTCTCAAAGAACTTTTCTTCTTGCGCCTAACGGAAGTCATCACCGGCTCGCCCATGCCAATGACTTCAGCTGCCTCAACGAGTTCAATTCCCCGGTCGCCGTCCCCGCGCCAGCCACAGCGCTTCAACTCCGGCTCAACCTTCTCCGGTTGGCCCACTAGAATTACCTTTACTCCGAAATCGCGGGCGGCGGCCAGGGCTCCGTCAATCTCAGCGTGCGGCGCGTGGTCGCTGCCCATCGCGTCGAGAACGACTTTTCCCGTGAGACGGGTCTCAGTCTTCGACTGATTTCGCACAAACGATAGCTTTGATCAGGTTAGGTTTGTTCTACCTGCACAACCTGCCGGCCCTTGTAATAACCACATTTTGGGCAGACGCGATGTTGCAGTCGAGGCTCCTGGCAATTCGGACAGAGGGTTGTCTGAGGCGCCCGCAGCGCATCATGCGCGCGACGTTTGCCGCGGCGAGCTTTCGAATGTCTTCGCTTAGGATTTGGCATAAATGCTCCAGTCGTAAATGGTCAACGGTAAATGGTCAATGGTAAAAACTGGAAAGCGCGGCCTCCCGCGTCCATTTACCATTCACTACTTACCATTTACTAGTTCCTTCAATCCCGCCCAGCGCGGATCCGTTTCCGCCCTTTCGCAACTGCACTCGACCGTATTTCGGTCCGCGCCGCAAACAGGACAGATGCCTTTACAGTCGTCCTTGCAAAGCACATGGTCCGGTACAGCCAGCAGTAGCTCTTCCGTTACCAATTCATCAATGTCGACCGCTTCGCCGTCAAAAACAGAAAGATCCAGATCGTCTTCAGTAAGCTCAATCACTTGCTGCGCCTGGTAATCTTCGGGGGTTACGTATTCAAGCTTAAAAGTGGAATCGACCGGCAACTCGATTAACGTCAGACAGCGGTCGCATTCAACTTGTACTCCACCAGTCACGCGGCCTTTCACATGGGCCCGGTTACCTTCCCGGCGAATTTTGCCCGATATCGTCGGCGGATTGACCACTCGCAATCGGTCATCTTCCAAAACGAGTTCCCCCGACGCATACGAATGGGAAAAATCCTTTGCGCCTTCCAGGTTCGCAATCTCAATCTGCATTGGCCATCACCCTATTGCGAATAGCGTGTTTCAGCCGCAATAACGCAAAAGGTCATTATAACTGCGGGCAGCGGACTGTCAACGCGAGCCCCACCCTTACTCATGCAGTTTAGATCAAGCTTTAGCTTGGGTCGCAAAGAACAGCCTAGAGGCTGAACTCTAAACTGCCGGCAACAAACGGTTCCACAGCCGACCGGGCGGGAAGTTCAACTGTCATTCGAGTTAAACGCGCTCAGGGCATCCTGCCGTAGCGCCTCCGCCAAGCGTCGATCGCCTCCCGTAATCAGTCTGCGGGAACTTTCCGGCGATCGCTGAAACAGAGGAGCAACTGCCAGGTCAACGGCGTTTTGCTTCTTCCGTTTCGCAGCTGTTCCGGTCCGCGGGAACGCCTGGGCGCCAGCCTTTTCAAAATACTCCGTGGCCTGCTTCTTCTGTCCCGCCCGCTCAGAAACCAGGCCCAAAACATAAGAAGCTTCGCCGTATCCCTGGTCCATTTCGAGAGCTTTCCGCAGGTGGCGCGCAGCCAGCGAATCGCGGCCGAGCTGGTAGTAAAGGCAGCCGAGCGCATAATGGGCCTCTGGCGAAGCTTTACTCGCAAGCGCCAACTTAAACTCCTGAAGCGCGCTGCGCCATTTCTCTTCTGCGACAAAAAGACGACCCAAACCGTAATGCGCGGCGAAGGATGAGCCGCCCAGTCTGGTCACGCCGCTTAGTAATTCCCTGGCCCGTTCAATGTCGCCTTCATCGGCACAAGTCAAACCAAGCAACAACGAAACGCGCCGGTCTCCCGGCGAAATTTCATAAGCTCTCGCGAGATAGCCTCGCGCTCGACGGGTCTTGCCTGCCTTAAAAAAATGCTCACCCACGAAATAGAGCAGGGGCGCGTTGCCCGGCGCCAGCTCGGCGGCTCGCTGCAGCGAACGGATGCCTCGGCCGGGTTGCTCATCCTCAACAAAGAGAAATCCTTCATTAATACACTGCTCGAAAGCGGCGCGCTCAGCTCCGTAATAACTTGCCAGAATTTTCACTCGTACGGCTTCGCGTCGCTCGCTCTCTTGCTGTTCCTCCGCATCCTTCTGACAGCGATCGATCCAAAGTCGTTCAAGTCTTTCGTCCTGGATAATTCCATCATCGGCAAGAAGGTTTACGAGGGACTTCACCAGGGCGCGATCGAAATGAGAGTTTTGCGCTTGCCTGAGTAGCAGGTCGAGTCCGCGTTCGAGCTTTTCTGTTAACCGCCCCAGCCGGCTTTCAAGTGACGAAATTCGCTCCAGGAGATGTTCCTCATCAGAAGGCGCTTCGCCGATCTCGAACCGTGCGGCAGCCGGCTCAACGATTATCATTAGCCTGGTGCCACAGCGCGCGCAGAACTCCTGTCCCAGCGGATTCGCCGCCAGACACTTTTGACAGTAATGAATTACTTGAGACATTCGGAACCAGCGGCTATAGGACCAATAGGACTGATTGGACCTATTCAATATTCATAAAAGCCTCGCCCAGACTTTCTGCCGAGCCAGCCGGCGTCAACATAGCGCTTCAACAACGGACAGGCACGATATTTAGGATCACCGAAACCATCGTACAACACATTGAGTATCGCCAAACAGACGTCGAGGCCCACAAAATCCGCGAGCTGGAGTGGCCCCATCGGGTGGTTCATTCCCAGCTTCATGATGCCATCAATACTTTCGCGCGTCGCCACCCCTTCGTGCAACGCGAAAATCGCTTCATTTATCATCGGCATCAAAACGCGATTGGAGATAAAACCGGGCGAATCGTTGCAGTCGAGCGCGGTCTTGCCAAGCTTTTCTGTCAGAGCGCGCACTTTTTCATAGGTCTCATCCGACGTAGCGATACCACGGATAACTTCCACCAGTTTCATCACCGGCACGGGATTCATGAAGTGCATGCCGATGACTTTGTCGGGCCTGCTGGTCGCCGCGCCAAGCTTGGTGATGGAAATTGAAGAAGTGTTTGAAGCTAAGACTGCTGCAGGCAGTGTTATTCGATCGAGAGCTTTGAAGAGGTCAGTCTTGACGTTCAACTCCTCGGTTACCGCTTCGATAACAAAAGAGGCGCTACTCATTGCTTCCAGCTTGGTAGTGGTAATGATGCGTCCGATAGCGTCGCTCTTCTCTGCCGCGGTTAACCTATCCTTGTCTACGTCACGCTGAAGGCTCTTATTGATTGCATTCATGCCTCGTTCCAGAAATGCTTCCTGGAGGTCACACATGATGACGTTATAACCTGCTCGCGCCGCCACTTGCGCAATCCCATTGCCCATCGTTCCTGATCCAACTACGCCGATGATTTCGCTCATAAAGTAGGACAGACATTCCTGTCTGTCTATTGTTGGTCAAGTAGTGACAGGCAGGAATGCCTGTCCTACCTATCGTTCGACCGCCATGGCGACAGCATTTCCGCCTCCGAGACAGAGCGAGATGACGCCACGATGCGCGTCGCGACGCTTCAACTCGTAAAGCAGCGTCGTCAGAAGTCGAGAACCGGATTGGCCAATGGCATGACCCAGCGCAACCGCGCCCCCGTTTACGTTGACGCGTTCCGGATCCAGACCAAGCTCCTTTGTTATTGCTACCGCCTGCACTGAGAAAGCTTCGTTTAGCTCTATCAAATCCACGTCGGCCAATGACCAACCAGCCTTCCGCAGAACCTTACGGATCGCTTCGAGGGGCGCCATCATTACCAGCGCCGGCTCAACACCAGACGTCGCCTGCGCAACAATGCGCGCCAGTGGCTCAACTCCCAATGACTGCGCGCGCTCACGCGAGGTCACTACGACAGCCGAAGCCCCATCATTAACGCCCGGAGCGTTGCCTGCTGTGACCGTGCCGCCTTCCTTCTGGAATGCAGGTTTGAGTTTACTCAGCGCTTCCATCGACGTGTCTTCTCGCACGGTTTCGTCGGTATCGAAAACTATGGGAGCGCCTTTCTTTTGCGGAACTTCAATCGGCAGTATTTCGTCTTTGAACTTTCCTTCTTTGATTGCGGCAGCGGCTTTGCGATGCGAATTGAGTGCGTACTCGTCCTGCTGCTCGCGGCTAACGCTGTATTTCTCTGAGACAACCTCGCCGGTGCAGCCCATGTGATAGTCGTTGTAAACGTCCCAAAGCCCGTCGCGGATCATTGCGTCGATCAGCACGCCGTTACCCAAACGATAACCTTCGCGCGCCTTGGGAATTAAGTAAGGCGCGTTGGACATCGACTCCATTCCACCCGCTACCACGATCTCCGTGTCGCCGAGTTGAATGCCCTGAGCCGCCATCATCACTGCTTTAAGACCTGAACCGCACACCTTGTTAACCGTCACTGCCGACACAGCCGGCAGCAACCCGCCGCGCAGAGCTGCCTGTCGCGCTGGATTCTGGCCCAGGCCAGCCTGAATTACGCAGCCCATGATCACTTCGTCGACGTCTTCAGGCGGCACACCCGCGCGTCTTACGCTTTCGCGTACAACCATCGCGCCCAACTCAGTCGCGGTAAAGCCTTTCAACGAACCCAAGAACTTTCCTACCGGCGTTCTGACAGCGCTTATGATTACCGGTTCTCTGATTTCGCTCATTAATACTCCTGAAACTATTTGCTGTTTACGATTTACTATTTACACAGAGGGGTGTCAAGCAAGCGAACCTTCGAAACCCTCTAGTAGTTCAGAGTTCACGCTTTAGCTTGCTCTTCCCTCAATAGGCAAACTAAAGTTTGAACTCTAGACTACCAGTGCTCGCGAAAGTGGTGTAATTGAAAAGCTTCGCAAGCGGGTGTTAGACTCGCGAGCGCTATTCAACCTTCGAAACATCATCTCGAAAAGCAGAAACGCAAATATGCAAGCTTTGATTCTCGCTGGCGGTAAAGGCACGCGCCTCCGTCCGCTAACCGTCTACACACCTAAACCGATTGTGCCTATATGCAATCGCCCTTTTCTGCTTTATCAGATCGATACGTTGCGACGCGCGGGCATCACCGACATCACCCTCTCGCTTTCCTATCAACCAAACAAGATCGAACAACTTCTCGGTGACGGTTCCGAGTACGGTGTGAAGTTAAAATACACAGTTGAGCCACAGCCGATGGGGACCGCGGGCGCTTACAAATTCGCCGAAGATTTGATTCGCGAGCCCACGGTGGTTTTCAATGGCGATATTCTGACTGACCTTGATCTCAAGGCTGTCATTCGAGAGCACACTGATCACGGCGCTGCCGCGACGATAGTATTAACTCCAGTCGACAATCCATCCGCCTACGGTCTGGTTGAAACGGAACAGGACGGACGCATCCGGCGTTTTTTGGAAAAACCCACGGCCGACCAAATTACTTGCAACACGATCAACGCCGGCACATACATTTTGGAGCCAAAGGTGTTGGACCTGATTCCCGTAGGCGAAAACCATTCTTTCGAGTATGGGTTGTTTCCCGAGTTGCTGAAACGAAAAGAAGCTTTCTTTGCGCACATTCCGGCCCGCACCTACTGGATCGATATCGGCACTCCCGAGCGTTATTTGCGCGTGCACCAGGACCTGTTAGGAAATCGCGTGGGCCGAATTCATATCAAGGAGCGGCGCGGAGATTTCGATTCCGCAACGGCCGCCGAAGTCGACGAGCTGTCGATTATTGGAGACGACTGCCAGATCAAGCCGGGCGCACAAATCATTAACTCGGTATTGGGTCAGGGTTGCTTCCTTGAAGAACGTGCTCGAGTTGAGAATTCCGTCATTTGGCCGCACACCCGTGTTGGAACCGCGGCGGTAGTTTCAAATGCGATCGTGGGACGTGGTTGCCATATCGGGCGCTCAGCTTTCGTTGGACCAGGGTCGGTTCTGGGAGACAAGACGTCGCTTACTGACTACACGATCATGGGAGGCGAACCCTCGTGAGCGAACCGCTCGCTCCGATTAAGTTTGGCACTGACGGTTGGCGCGCGATCATTGCTCGCGAGTATACGTTCGCAAATGTCGAACGCGTCGCCCAGGCTTGTGCAGACGATCTTCGGACTAGTGCCGACGGAACCGCTTCACCCCTCGTCGTCGTCGGATTCGATCGACGATTTCTTTCGCAGGACTTCGCCCAGCGCGCCGCTGAAGTACTAGCCGGAAATGGTTTCGCCATTGCCCTGTTCAACGAAGCTGAACCCACGCCCCTCATTTCCTGGGCAGTAAAAGAGCTGAAAGCAGCGGGCGGCATCGTAATAACCGCATCACACAATCCAGCCGACTTCAACGGTTTCAAGATCAAAGCCCCGTGGGGCGGAAGTGCCACGCCTGAAATGACCGCGGCGGTCGAGAAATTGGTAGACACCAACCCGCCCAGGCGTGGCCAGGTCTCCGCAGATACGCACAAACTGCTTGAGCCGGCAATTGAAAGTTATCGCGCGCAAGTTGCTTCTTATGTCGACCTTGAACGTATACGCATGTCGCCGGCGACGGTAGTTGTAGACTCTATGCACGGCGCGGGCGGTAACTGGGTAGAAAGCTTTCTGACAGGCGCGAACCTAAAAGTGGAAACTATACGCGCCAATCGCGATCCTCTTTTCGGCGGTGTTAATCCGGAACCGATCGACAGCAACCTTGGTGCCCTGAAAAAGCGGGTTGTCGAAAACAAAGCCCTGGTGGGACTGGCGACGGATGGAGACGCGGATCGCGTCGGTGCGGTTAACGAGCGTGGCGAGACGATGACTATGCACGACGTCGTACCGCTCGTTCTCCTGCATCTCGTGCGCGAGCGAAAAATGAGCGGCGGCATCGTGCGAACGTTCTCACAATCAGTCCTGCTCAAGCGAATTGCCGCTGCTCACAGCCTTAAACTTTACGAGACACCCATCGGTTTTAAGTACATTGCTGACCTGATGCTCAAAGACGACATTCTCATTGGCGCCGAAGAATCCGGTGGCATTGGTGTCAAGGGACACATTCCCGAGCGCGATGGCATACTCAATTCTCTTCTATTCCTCGAAGCGATAATTTACGCAGGCAAGCCCCCGTCGGAAATGCTTCGAGATCTCCATCGCGAGTTTGGCGAATTTTATTTCCGCCGCAAAGACTTGCACGTAGAAGGCTCACGTGGTCAGCGATTGATGGACGGACTGAGGCAGGATACGCCTCAAGAATTGGCAGGTTATAGTGTGCGCGGCATTGAGAACACTGATGGCACTAAACTGCTCTTCGACGATGAATCGTGGTTGCTGTTTCGGCAATCCGGCACTGAGCCGGTGCTGCGAATTTATTCAGAAGCAACGAGTGTCGCTAAGGCCACAGCTCTCCTGGACGCAGCCGAAGCGCTGGCGCATCGAGAATAATTAACCGCACTGCGAGTCAGAAGAAATATTGACTGTTGGCTGAAAAGTAGTTAACTTTTGCCGTTCCCCGAATTATTGAGCTGAATACAAACCCCCGCTGGACTAACAATCTGAACTGGAGGTAGTCTGCGATGAGTATAGGTTTGTTACTTGTGATCATCTTGATCATCTTGCTGCTTGGCTCGGTGCCACGCTGGCCCCACAGCAGAAACTGGGGTTATGGACCAAGCGGCGGCCTCGGCCTGATTCTCGTGATCATCCTGATACTACTTTTGTTGGGCCGCATTTAGAGAGCTAAGCAAGTCCGGGTAGTGTCTTAATTTGGGATGCGATGACCTGTCGTCGCTTTGGTCGCTGCGACCTATCGCAGCAAGCGTTCCCAAGAGGCCTCTTGGAGGAAACGCGGCGGCGAGCCGCATCGGGCAAAAGCGGTGACAGGTCACCGCACTCCAAATTAAGACCGTACCCCGATTCCGATTTGTCTGCGAACTGAGTCGCAGCACGCGGCGCGAATGCCTGAATTACCTGAGGTCGAACATGTCGTGCGCGCATTGCGTCGTGCTGTTCTTGGTCGACAAATTGTGGCGACCGAGGTACGACTCCCTAAGCTTATTTCTCCCACTTCCACTTCAGTCTTCAATCGCAAACTCAAGAACGCGCGCATCGAAAGCATTGGTCGCCGCGGCAAATTTATTCTAATTCAACTCAATTCCGATCGCGTTTTGGCCGTACATCTCCGAATGACTGGGAAGTTTGTTGTACTGACGCCGGATGATCCGCTTCCGCTGCATGCGCATGCAATTTTCTACCTCGATGACGAACGCCGGCTGGTATTCCGGGATCAGCGACAGTTTGGCGTGATGAAATTGGTGGCGAAATCGCAGCTAGGCGATACTAAAGGCATCAAGGAACTCGCGCCTGAACCCTTCTCCGATGCGTTCAGTGTCGCCTATCTGAAGGAAACCTTCGCTCGATCACGGCGAACATTGAAGACCCTGCTGTTAGATCAAACGAGAGTCCTGGGTCTCGGCAACATCTACGCCGCCGAAGCGCTTTTTCGCGCCCGCATCAATCCTTTCAAGATCGCCTCCGAACTCTCATCGCGAAGAGTGGAACGGTTACATCAGTCAATCCGGGACGTTTTGCGCGCGGCAGTGGCAGGCAATTCCGCCCGTCGACTCAATCTCGAGAATGCTGATGGGTTTTCCTATGGCGAGCCGTTTGGAAGAGTCTGGCAGGTTTATGAACGCGAAGGTAAACCCTGCTTTAAATGTGGAACTCGCATCCGTCGATTAACGCATGGCGGAAGATCTACTTACTGGTGTCCAAGCTGTCAGAAAAGATAGTACTGAGTGCTGAGTCCTGAGTACTGAGTACTGAGTTAGGAGTGTCAGTATCGAATTATCCCGTACTCACTCAGCACTCAGCACTCAGAACTATTTTTTTACAAGTTCGCCACCACGAAATCCGTCATCATGGTCCGCATGTGTTTCACCAGCAGCGGATCGGTGACGCCATGACGCGACTTCGGATAAATCATTACCTGAAACTGCTTGCCCGCCTTCTGTAATTCATAAACAAACTGGACCGTGTTCTGCAGGTGCACGTTGTCGTCAATAGCTCCATGAATGAGTAGCAATTTTCCGTGGAGGTCTTTGGCGGCGTTGACCGGCGAGCTTTTCTTGTAGCCTTCAGGATTGTTTTGCGGCGTGCCCATGTAGCGTTCGGTGTAAATCGTGTCGTAGTCGCGCCAGTCAGCAACTGTGCCGCCGGCAATTCCCATCTTGAAACTCTGACTATGAGTGAGCGCATAGCTGGTCATGAACCCGCCATAGCTCCAACCCCAAATGCCAATACGGTCGCCATCCACGTAAGGCTGGCTCTTGAGCCACGCCAGGCCGTCTTCCAAATCGCGCAATTCCAGCTCGCCAAAGTTTCGGTAGACGGGCGCGGTAGCTTCCTGGCCTTTACCGCTGGCTGTGCGGTTATCGCAAATCCAGATAATGTAACCCTTCTGGGCCAGCAATTGATGCCACATATAGGTCGTGCTGCCCCAGCCGTTTCTGACCTGCGGCGCATGTGGCCCGCTGTAAGTAAACTCCAGTACGGGATACTTCTTTTTCGCGTCGAAATCAGGCGGCTTGATCATCATCGCTTCCATAGGAAAGCCGTCGCGCGTTTTCACCTGCATGAATTCCGTGGTGCCTAGCTTGTATTGCGACAACGCGTCTACCTTGTTTTCGGAAATGACGCGCGCCAGCTTGCCCTCGGTGTCATAAAGCCGCACTCTCGTTGGCGTATTAACATCACTCCAGCGATCTATGAACAAACCAAAGCTAGGGTTGACAGCAATTGAGTGAGAACCTTCCGTCGTCGTCAACCTGGTGATTCCACTGCCATCAAGCTTGACCCGATAAGCTTGCGCGGCCGTGTGACTGTGCTCAGTGGCGGTAATGTAAGCCACGCCCTTAGCTTCGTCGACACCTTCCACCGATCGAACTTCCCACTTGCCGTCGGTCACTTGTCGTAAAAGCTTTCCATCCGGCGCGTAGTGATACAAATGACGCCAGCCGTTTCGCTCGCTTTCCCACAAGAAAGAGCCGTCCTTCAGCCAATGAGGATTACCGATAACTTCAACCCAGGACTTAGAGCTTTCATGGATTACCGTATTTGATTTGCCTTCGCGCGCGTCCGCAAAATTCAGATCCAGGTAAGTCTGCTCGCGATTCTGTGCCTGATAAACCACGTTCTTGCTGTCAGGCGTCCAGAACACCCGCACAATCAGAAAATCGCTCGGTTGATATTTGTAGGTATCGATCCAGCGCGTTGCGCCGCCCGATGCATTTACGACTCCGAGTTGGACCACGGGATTCGGATCGCCCGCCTTCGGATAGGGTGTTACTTCGAGAACCTGGTGATAAGGAATGTGATCGACAACCGTAAACTCGAAGACGGGGTTTTCATCCAGCCGGAGGTAGGCAAGCTGAGTCGAGTCCGGGCTCCACCAATACGCCTCAAAATTTCCGCGTCCGTACAGTTCTTCCTGATACACCCAATCGAGACGGCCATTGAGAATCTTCGGAGCACCATCGGTGGTCAAGCGGCGTTCGCGGTCCTGTGCGATATCAAACACGTAGATATTGTTGTTGCGAATAAAGCTAATAATCCTGCCGTCTGGACTAAACGTTTCGCCAACCTCTTCTTCAGGGTTGTTGGTAACGCGGACAGCCTTCGTGCTGCCCAATTCGTAGTAAAAAAGATCGTTGGACCAGTTAATGAGGACGGCTGTTTCGCTGTCATTAAACTGATATGAACCGCGATTCGCCAGCTGCCTGGCGTCCTGCGCAGTAACGCCTGCAAGGGCAGCAAAGGCTGCTGGCATCTTCGCTGAATCGAGGAAGGGAGTCGCCTCGCCGGTCAAAGCGTTGACTCTCTGTAATCTCGGCAAGTCCTTCTTTGCCGGGTCATTCGACAAAAGATAGCTGGTGCCATCCTTCAGCCAGCGAATGTTTGGAACGGTGCCACTGAAGTTTACTTTCTTCACCGGGTCGAAGATGTCGTCAATAGTCAGCAGCTTCTGCTGACCTAAAGCGACCGAGACGTGAGTAACAAGGAATGTGAAAAAGAAGTAGACAAGTAAACGATTACGCAAGGACGATCTCCTTCTGTTGTCCATATTTCAATTGGTCTTTGGCATTAGCTTTCTAATGATCGGAGTGGCCGCAAAAAGAACCAGGGCCGCCAGCATCAACGAACCGGCGGTGACAATAAACAGCATCGGCATTTGATCGAGCTTTTCTGGATCGACTCGACCGCCAACCAGTCCTCCGATCAGATTTCCCACCGCTGAGGCCAAAAACCAGATGCCCATCATCTGGCCGACGAACCGCCGCGGAGAAAGCTTTGTCATGGATGACAATCCAACCGGGCTGAGGCACAGCTCGCCAATAGTCTGGAAAAAATAGCTGGCTACCAGCCACCATGGCGACACCTTAATTGTTCCACCACTAGACACCACGGAGTTGGCTGCGAAAATCATGATCACAAATCCGAGGCCGGCGAAGAATAGTCCCAACGCAAACTTGGCAGGACTCGATAATTCTCTCCCCTGCCTGGCCATTCGTACCCACAGCCAGGCAAAGAAGGGCGCCGTCAGAAAGATGAAAAAGGAATTTACGGATTGAAACCACGTTGCAGGAATCTCAAAACCGCCGATCATCCTGTTGGTGAAATCGCGTGCAAAGAGGTTGAGCGAAGTCGGGGCTTGCTCGAAAGCCGACCAGAAGATTGCGGCGAAGATGAAGAGAATGAAGATTACACCGACGCGTTTCTTCTCTTCGGTGGTTAGCCCGCCGCCAATGAACATGTAACCAAAGTAAACTACGGCGACGCCGACGAGTACGTAGGTCATGTTCTTGCCAATCGCTTGTGCGTTCAGAGGCAGAATTCCGGTGGCGCCCGCCACAATGACGAGCACCAGTATTGCGAACCCGATGCCAAGGATGAGCTTGATCGTCCGCACCTGCTTTGCCTGCACCACAGGGTCGGGATGACGGCTTGGCTCAAGGCCAAGACTGCCGAGCGTTTTTTTGGCCATAAGTGAGAATGTGGCCAAGCCGATCAGCATGCCCACGCCGGCAGCGCCAAAGCCAAAGTGCCAACCATACTTCTCCCCGAGAAATCCGGTGACGATTTGTCCAAAGAATGCTCCGACGTTGATCCCCATGTAGAAGATCGAGAAGCCCGCATCTCGACGGGCGCCGCCCTCCGGGTATAAGTCGCCAACGATAGCTGAAATGTTTGGTTTCAGCAGACCTGTTCCCAGCACAATCAGGATCAGGCCCAGGAAGAATGGAACTTTGGTGTGCGCAAATGACGAAAGGCCAATCGAGATGTGGCCGCAGGAGATGAGCACCGCGCCGGTCATGATGGCGCGACGCAGGCCAAGCAACCGGTCGGCTATCCAGCCACCCGGCAACGACGCGAGGTAAACACTCGCCGCATAAATTCCCACGATCGCTGACGCCTGCGCGCGGTCCATGCCGAAGCCGCCATTGGCCAACGCAGCCGACATAAACAGGACGAGAAGCGGGCGCAAGCCATAATAGGAGAAGCGCTCCCACATTTCTGTGAAGAACAAAGTTGAGAGTCCACGCGGGTGGCCAAAGAACCCTCGATCGTCGCTTGGGGACACTGGACTCGATCCGGTGCCGTCAACCGCTGTGCTCATGAAACTGTTTCCTTATTCAAAGTTTGCGAAACCCTTTTTTTGAAAAACTGGCCGGGGGAGATTGCCGAAAGCAAACTACGGGAGAGAACCTTGTGCCGCTAACTGAAGGGGTCCGAACGATCGCTGACTGTCTTAGGAGAACGAGAGCATTCAGCCAAAATACGAACGCTCTGTCAAGGTTGTGGGCCGGGTAGTACTGATGGTGTTTGAATCCAACTGCGAATTGCGATAGTTGGCGGGCCCATGCAGTCAGTACCACCATGCGGTAGCAGCTGGGTCTGGAAACGAATCCGTCAAGGTGGCGCGCTAGAAGATAGGAAAACCGAGTGCGACCGGAACCCACCCACTACCGTGTGGTGGTACTGACCTCATATGACCACTGAGGACGCCATATCACTCCGGGTACTGGCCTACTTGACAGCCTCGTTTCAAGCGGCGTATAAGCACAATTGAAACGTGGTGAGTTAAGGCGACTTGCGGCCACGTAAAACAAGCCGCTAAACAGCTCGGGCAAGCCCGAAAGGACCAATCCCGAAAACTTCAGTACGAATGAAGTCCCGCGTTGTTTAGCGCGGGACTTGTCATTTTAGATTGCCGAATGCCAATTGCTGATTTCTTATTGGCTTCTGTCGGGAACGCGGTTTCTTTAAATCGGCAATTGGAACTTGGCAATCGGAAATAGCCAGATGGAACCGTTCAGAAACATCCTCGAGAGTGACCGGATTCACGTCTTCGATGGCGCGATGGGTACGATGCTCTACGCCAAGGGCATCTATATTAACCGCTGCTATGACGAGTTGAATCTCTCCAATCCCGATCTGGTCCGCGAGATTCATACCGAGTATCTGCACGCCGGCGCCGACATTCTCGAAACCAACACCTTCGGCGCGACTGAGCACAACCTCAACCAGTATGGTCTGGCCGAAAGTCTGCGCGACATCAACATCGCTGCCGCTCGAATTGCGCGCGAGGCCGCCGGAGAGGACGCTTATGTCGCCGGCGCTATTGGTCCACTCACGCTGCGCATCGAGCCCTATGGTCCAACCTCGTTTGATGAAGCGAAGGACATGTTCAAGGCCCAGGCCTCCGCGTTGCTTGAAGGTGGAGTTGACCTTTTCGTTCTCGAGACATTTTCGGATATCTCGGCAATGCGCCAGGCCATTCGCGCAGTGCGCGAGCTTTGCGACCTGCCAATAATCGCGCAGATGACTATCCTGACTGATGGCAACACTTCTTATGGAACCACTCCAGAGGTTTTCACGGCACGTCTCGACGAGTGGGGCGCGGATGTTATTGGTCTTAACTGTGGGGTCGGACCAGCGATAATCCTTAGTGCGCTCGAAAAGATGCGCGCCGTCACCAAAAAGAAATTGGCGGCACAACCGAATGCGGGCCTACCTCGCGACGTTCAGGGTCGACAGTTTTACATGTGCTCGCCCGAGTACATGTCGAAGTTTGCAAAACGGTTCATTCAGGCAGGCGCGAAGTTCATCGGCGGCTGTTGCGGCACAACTCCCGCGCACATAAAACTAATCGCCGACGCCGTTCGCGCAGCCTCGCCGCGCGCGCAGCGGGCTGTGCTCTCATCAGGCCCTTTGGCGCAGGTCACCGAAGTCACACCGGCCAACTTGAAGATTGTACCGCCTGAGGAACGCTCAAACTGGTCGCGGAAAATCGTGAACGGAGAATTTGTCACTTCTGTCGAGGTGTTGCCGCCAAAGGGAGTTGACGCGCAAAAGACTCTGGATTCGATTCGCCTCTTGAAGGACGCCGGTGTCGACGGGGTTAACATTCCGGACGGCGCGCGCGCGCAGTCGCGCATGAGCGCCATGGCTACGGCGGTGTTGGTCGAACAACAGATTGGAATCGAGTCTGTGCTTCATTACTGTTGCCGCGATCGAAATTTGCTGGGAATGATGTCTGACTTGCTGGGGGCCGCGGCGCTGGGCATTCGCAACTTGCTTCTGATTACGGGCGACCCGCCGAAGATGGGACCTTATCCGGACGCCACCGCCGTCTTTGATATCGATGCGATTGGCCTGACGAACATGGTCAACCGGCTCAACCACGGCCTCGACATCGGCAACAATCCGATCGGACAGCCCACGGCTTTTTGCATCGGCGTCGGTGTGAACCCCGGCGCTATCAATCTTGAGGAGGAAATTCGCCGCTTTGAATACAAGGTTGAAGCTGGTGCCCAATACGCGATCACGCAACCCGTCTTCGATACTGATCAACTGCGCGATTTCATCAAGCGGATCGAGCACGTGAAGATTCCGATTGTCGCCGGCATCTGGCCGCTGGTGTCGTACCGCAACGCCGAGTTTCTGCACAATGAAGTTCCCGGCGTCCGGGTCACGCCTTCGATTATGGAGCGCATGCGCGCGGCTTCTGCTATCAGCAAGGAAGCTGGACGCGACGAGGGTTTGAAGATCGCACGCGAGTCCCTATTGGATGTGCGCGATGTGATTCATGGGGTTCAGGTGTCGGCGCCGTTTGGGAATGTGAAGTATGCGTTGGAAGTTTTTGATGTGCTGAAGTCTTCAACTGCCGCGTAGTAAGCCCGTCATCAGCCGATTTTGCGTTCCTCTCTCTCAACAAATTCGGCTTGCAGACGAGTTGAAAATCACTCTTGACGTTGCAGACCGTACTAGGGTCCACCCTCAATAGGACAAAGGCTACATGCTCCTTGATCTGTTTGCAGCCCAGGCACATTCGTAATTAAGAATTAAAGTGTGCCTAACTTAAACGTAACCTTAATCCCGTATCATCCAGTTTCAAATGAGAATTTTAAGGGGAAGAATTAATTATTGACAGCCGCTGCCTTGTCGAATACAGTGAGCGCCCTCCCGACGATATATCCCAGATAACAGATATTGGTTTTTGCAGTCCCTTGCTCACGAGCGTCTGCGAGTTGCGCCCCCTTTTCGCTCGTCACAAGCGCCCCCGAAGGAATTTGTTCAAAGAAGCGTTGATGCGTCATTCAACGCGCCGCTTCTGCAAGAAAAGTTTCACGCCGCGAAAGGCGGGTAGCAGATTTCTGTAACCTGGACGCCTCCCTTGCAGAGGCGATTCCAGATTGACGATACCTTTCATCTAGACAGGAGGACACACAATTGAAGACCCCAGCTTTAGTTATTAGAACCGTCCACAGCTTCGGCACTGCTTTATTACTGACATTTGCGCTGCTGCTGATTCAGCAAAACGCCATTGCCCAACAAGTGCCGGAAAGCGTGGAGAAAATGGATGACGACTCCCAGTTGTCATTGACGGTCGACCCTAAAGAAGTTTGGCCGGGCTCAACCACCGACGGGCGTACAGTCTTTACGGGACGCCTCTATCACCAACTGAGCAGACCACAGGTAGTGACGTGGAAGCTCAATATTATTGATTCAGAAGGACATGAGCTCAACTCATTTACCGGACGCATACTCGCCGGGGCCAACCAACACGTTGTCTTCACCCAGGCCTGGGACGGCACAGACAATCGCGGCAACAAACTGGCGCCGGGAACTTATCAAACAACTGCCTTCGTACGACTCGTTCCTCGTAAGCGCGCCATCACCGACCTTGATTTTGAAAGCGTGCCGGCACGAGTGCGCGATTATGTGGAAGCGAGCTTTGCCACATATGTCAGCGTCCGTTATGGAACTACCAAAGCGGCCACGACCTTAACTCCGGTGACAGCTCAAGCCATTCCTAACGAGCCGGGGTTCCCTTTCAACTTCTATTACGGAAGTCTGCACACCCAGACGAGCTTTACTGATGGTGGTCACCCAAACAATTCCACTTGCGCATCGAGCACTACGCACGTCGCCGGCGATTTCACTCCGACGATGGCTTATGACTACGCGCGCAACATCGCCGATGTCGATTTTCTGGGTATTAGCGACCACAACCACTTGTTTGAAAATGCCTGCCCCGGATGCCCGGGTACCCAAGTCATCCAGCGCTACCATGACGGCCTCAACGCAGCGGCCGCTGCAACGGTTGACGGAACATTCGTCGGTATCTACGGCATGGAGTGGGGCTACATATCCAATGACAGCTTTCCGATGGAAGGACACGTGAACCTCTATGAAGTGCCCAAGCTGTTTGGATGGGAATCCGGTTTTTATGAAGTGTTCACAGACCCTGCCGGCGCTAACTACCCCACGATGTACAGCGTGACCAAAGCAAACCCGAGCGTGTGGGGTTCGATCGGAGGCTTCAACCATCCTGCTACAACCACGGGTGGAGATTTCAATAACTACGGATACACCGCGGATGGCGACGACGTCATTGCTACCACCGCCGTGATCAGCGGACCCGCGTCAGGTTTTTCAACCACACAGGCTGATACGGGGAATCGTTATGCGGGACCGAACACAGCTATGTATCCAAGTTGGGCCACATACGACACCTACAACAGGGTCCTGGGCGCCGGATTTCATGTGGCTCCCGTCGCCGATTCAGATGTTCACTGTTCAAACTACGGCACGTCAGTACACGACCGCACAAGCATATTGGCGACAAGTCTGACCAAGGCAAACATTATGGACGCGTTGAAGAATCGACGCGTCTTTGCTACGTCTGATGCCAACGTTCAACTGGTCTATACGCTTGTCGATTTAACGAACAACATCACTCACTACATGGGCGAAGGATCAAACAGGGTGCAGGGGCCGGTGCCAGTTACTGGCCAGGTTAAATTGCACGTTTCCATCTTCGATCCCGACCCGGGAACTGCAGTCGCGTCGATCAAGATCTTCGAACCGGTGCCAAACAATACGGCTGGCCAGTCAACGCTCATTGCATCAGGCACAACGTCTCCGTTTGATTACACATTCACGCCGCCGACCGGCAAACACACCTACTATGTTTATGCAACGATGGCCTCGGGAGCAGAGATGTGGTCCGCGCCTATCTGGATCAATGCTTCAGTTCCTACAACTCCTGACTTCTCGGTCTCAGCGACTCCGTCTTCGCAGACGGTAACGCAGGGAGCAAGCACCAGTTACACCGCCACCGTTACTCCATCCGGAGGTTTCACCGGAACCGTCACCTTTAGTGCAAGCGGCCTGCCGGCCGGTGCGAGCGCCAGCTTCAACCCAGCGTCGGTGACAACCTCAGGTTCGTCAACCATGACGGTGACTACTGCGAGCACGACACCCGTTGGAAGTTATCCGCTAACGATAACCGGAACGAGTGGAACCTTGAGTCGCACGGCTTCTGTAACGCTGGTGGTTCAAGCGCCGGCAACGCCCGACTTCTCGCTTTCAACCACTCCTTCATCGGTGACAGTCACCGCTGGGTCGACGGCTAACTATACGGAGAACGTTACCCGCACCGGCGGATTCACCGGTTCGGTAACGCTATCGATTAGCGGATTGCCTGCGGGTGCTGCCGCCACTTTCACGCCGAATCCAAATACAGGAGCTTCGTCGGCTCTAGCCGTTACGACCAGCACTACAACACCGGCGGGAACATACCCACTAGCCATAACCGGCACCAGCGGCACTCTGACTCGAACTTCAACGACAACGCTGGTTGTTCAGGCCGCGGCAAGTCCAAACTTCACAATAGCAATTACTCCGACTTCACAGACGGTGACTCGGGGAGCGGCGACAACCTATACAGTGAATATCACTCGAACGGGTGGATTTACCGGGGCAGTGACATTGTCGGTCAGCGGTCTGGGCACTGGAGCAACCGGCACGTTTAGCCCGAACCCGGCAACCGCGAATTCGTCGACTCTTACAGTTACGACGACTACTTCGGCAACTGCCAACTCAAGGGTGTTTACTGTGACCGGCACTAGTTCCAGTCCGGCCTTGACGAAGACGGCGACAGCGACGCTGGTGGTCTCAGCAAGTTGCAATGGCAACTGCGACTAGCCATTTGAAGCTGTCAGCCTAAGCGCGCCACCCGGACCGGCGCGAGCAAAGAGAAACCGTCGCCGAGCAGCGACGGTTTCTTTCTTGCGCGAAAGAATATTCAACATCGCTCAGGTGGGATTGAGAACGTGCTCAAGTGCAGTCGCTAGTTCTGAATATTCAAATTCATAATCGGCTTCCTTCAACCTCGCCGGCTCGACGCGCTGGCTCGACAGCAACAGCGCGTCGGCCATCTCACCAAAGAGCAACCGAAGGCCGAAAGCGGGTATTGGAAATATTGTTGGACGCGAAAGCGCCTTGCCAAGCGCTTTTGTAAACTCCGCATTAGTCACCGGATTCGGCGCAACGAAATTTACCGGGCCTCTAATCGAATCGTTCGCTAATGCGAACTTTATTCCGCCGACCACATCATCGAGTGCGATCCAGCTCATCCACTGTTTTCCACTCCCCATGTTTCCGCCAACACCCATGCGAAATGGTGGCAACATTTTTGCCAGTGCGCCGCCGTGCGCGTCGAGGATTATTCCGAAGCGTGTATTAACAACTCGAATTCCCTTCTCCGCCGCCAGCGCCGTGGTGGCTTCCCATTCGCGACAAACGTCTGACAGGAAATCATCTCCCGGGGCGCTTACTTCAGTAAGAAGCTCATCGCCACGATTCCCGTAATAGCCTATCGCGGACGCCGAGATAAGAGTCCGTGGCGGGCTTGATAAATTCGCCAGCGCGTCGGCCAGCAGCTTGGTGCCCTTGATTCGACTCTCTCGAATCTTCCGTTTCTTTTCCTCAGTCCACCGGCCTGCGGCAATGCTTTCACCAGCCAAATGCACCACGACGTCAAAGCCTTCAATCCTCGCCAGCGCAATGCTGTAGCGATCGGGACTCCATTCAATCTCGGACGACGATTCCGGGTAATGCCGCACCAAACGAGAAATCTCATGGCCGCCGTCGTGTTCGAGGGATTTGATTAAGGCCGTTCCTACCAACCCATGCGATCCACTAACTAAAATTTTCACGATCACCCCTTTCGGAACAAGACTACCCCAGCCTGCCCCTTGGACCGGAGTTTCTTGTATTTGCTGCGGAGAATCTTATAATACAACCCGCTCGCAAAAAATGGGCGCTGGCCAGTCTCCAAACGTCACGGCATCGATCCCTGGCCAGCCGTCTCAATTCCCGGAACGAACTCAATCGGGCCTTGCCGAAATTCGTTCGCGTTTAGAACCTTCAAGACCACCAACCTTCTCAACACCAGGTGGAGGTGATAGCAAATGCAAAGACTAGTTGACACCGCATCAATAGATACTCCTTCAGCAAACGCTGGTCGATCTTCCCAGGAAGTTATCGATCAGGAGGCCAACAAGAGAAACGTGCCCGAATATGCTCTCCTCTACTTCGATCATCTATACAGCGAATTTTTGGCACTCAGATCAGCTATTACCGACGAACGCGTTGTCCAGCTGCTGGAGGAGATCAACCAGAAGCGCAAGGAACAGGGCTTGACCTGGAGCGAGATCTATACGTTTGATCTGGCGCTCATCGATGCGAGGCCACTCGAGAATCTGATCCGCAAGGCCTACGACGCGCGCTCAAAATACCGCAGCATCGCCGGCCAGAAAGAATACGATGAGTATGTTGCCTCGAAGCCTCCAGACTTGTCGGCGATTCAAATTCCTCCCGATGTCCAGCCACCTGAACCAGGCGTGATCATCGAACGAATGCTCCGTGCGGATATTAAGTATCTATTAAACAAATTCTATGTGTACTACGCGCTGCTGCCGGTGCGGGAAGGTCTGCGCGATCAACTGACCACCTGGGCGGTGATAATCACTGTCGTCTGTGTATTGCTGGTTGTAATCGCTATCTTGATCAACCTCGGGCTGGGTGCTGCTCTTTTTGCCGACAATGTATCAACCTGGCTGAATGTCTCGGCGGTTTTTAGTCTGACCGTGGCGACGGTCACGCTTGCGGGTATTCTGGGCGGATGCGTAAGTATGCTGCAACGCATCCAGAGCGCGCCGACTGAGGGCGACGCCATTGCCAATCTTGCAGCGCTCAATAACGGTTGGCGAGGCCTGTTCCTTTCGCCTCTTTACGGTGGAATTTTCGCGTCCCTTCTCTTCGTGCTGTTCGCGGCGGGAATTTTGAGCGGCTCTGTCTTCCCC
>JALYSR010000209.1 GCA_030854715.1 Acidobacteriota bacterium | reverse complement strand
CCTTAGCCGTGAGTTCACTCGAGTCGCGGATGAAATCTCTGAACTTCGACAACATGGCATTCAACGAAGCGGGCGAGACGCCCGCCGTCCCGGTGAACACGGCGGAATCTGTCAACGCGACATCATGGCATTCAACGAAAGCGGGCGAGACGCCCGCGGTCCCAGTGAACACGTTGAACTACCTTTCGCGCTCGAAGGTTTTGAGGATTCTTTGCGCAACCACCTGCCGGTGCACTTCGTCCGGCCCATCGTAAATCCTCGCCGCCCGAGCATCGCGGTAAAACATTTCCAGCGGCGTGTCTTTGGAGTAACCGAGTGCGCCATGGACCTGGATTGCTCTATCAATTACATCGTGCAACACGCGCGCGCCGAAAAACTTGATGAGCGAAATCTCGACCCGCGCGTCGTCACCGCGATCCAGTTTCCAGGCAGCGTTCAGGGTCATCAGACGAGCGGCGTTGATCTCAGCGGCCGAGTCGGCAATCCAGTTTTGCACCGTCTGCTTTTTTCCAAGCGGCTCGCCGAAGGATTGACGCTCCAGAGCATAGCGGCACATCATTTCGAAACTGCGCTGCGCGGCGCCGATCCAGCGCATGCAGTGCTGAATCCTGCCGGGTCCGAGCCGCGCCTGCGCTAACTTAAAGCCCTGTCCCGCCTCGCCCAGAAGATTACCAATGGGCACGCGACAGTCGTCAAAGCGAATCTCGCAGTGGCCCCCAACACCACCCGAGCCCATCACCGGCACAGCGCGCACGATATTGAAACCCGGCACGTTTGTCGGCACCAAAATCATGCTGGCGCGATGGTGTGCGTCGGCGGCCGGGTCAGTAACCGCCATCACGATTGCGAAGGCTGAGCCAATCGCGCCGCTGATGAACCACTTGTGCCCGTTGATAACCCATTCGTTTCCTTCACGCACAGCAGTCGTGCGCAGTCCCGTAGGATCCGAACCCGCAACTTCCGGTTCCGTCATCGCAAAACACGAACGTACTTCGCCTGATGCAAGTGGTCGAAGATATTTTTCTTTCTGTTCCTCGGTCGCGGAAATAATTAACAACTCGGCATTGCCTGCATCAGGAGCGGCGTTGCCAAAGAGCCGCGGCGCGATAACCGAGCGGCCGACAATCTCGTTAACCAGCGCCTGGCCAATGAAGCCGATTCCCATACCACCCCATGCCGGTGACAGATGAGGTGACCAGAGGCCCAAAGCCTTAACCTTCGCCTGCAAGTCGCGCTCGAGATCCGCCGGTAGACCTTCGTCCTCAACCATTTTGTCTTCGTTGGGATACACGTACTGGTCCATGAACGCAGTGGTCAATTGCCGCGTGGCTTCATGTTCAGGGGAAATACTGAAATCAATCATCGAGTTGGCCTTCCGGCGCGTGTTTTGGCTTAGATGATACTGGAGCAGCGGGATTGTAACTGTAAGGCGGCCCATATCAGAACCGGGAGCGTAACGACCGGGTCTCGACAACCGCGGAATGCGTGTCAACCCAGCCGAGACGCGGTCGCTACTGCTCCCGGTTCTGATAAAGCATCCAGTCTGAGCTAACATGCCCGCTGCAAATGATCGACTGGTTTCCAATCAAGCTTTCTTTCGCGGTGGCGAGCGCAGCAACCTTGATTGCGCTCTTCGCCGGCTCGGGGCTGGCGTGGCTGCTGGCGCGCAAGCGTTTTCCGGGGCGCGATCTCGTCGATTCGTTAATTACATTGCCCTTGGTTTTGCCACCTACCGTGCTGGGTTACTACCTGCTGGTTGTGCTGGGAACGCGCTCGTCGCTGGGCGGCTTCCTCTACCATCGCTTTGGCATTCGTCTGACCTTCACGGTCGGCGCAGCAATCATCGCCGCCACTATCCATGCCCTGCCACTGGTTACCAAAAGTCTACGCGCGGCCTTTGAAGGAGTTGACACTGAACTGGAAGCGGCCGCGCGAACCTTAGGCCTCAGCGGCCGCCTTGTTTTTTTACGTGTGACGCTACCGCTTGCCTCGCGGGGCGTACTAGCCGCCACCGCACTCGCTTTTGCGCGCGCGCTCGGCGACTTCGGTGTCACCATCATGATTGCCGGAAACATACCCGGCCGCACTCAGACTGCTTCCGTGGCAATTTACGACGCGGTGCAGGCAGGACGCGATAATGAAGCATTCACGCTCGCTGTGATCGTGTCGCTGATTGCGATTGTTATGCTTTACTTTATTAATCGTTTTGGCAGGTTGAGGTGGTAGGGCTCCGGCGCAGTAGCCCAAGCGTTGGCGGGGGAGCTGTCCAACGCCCTCCCTCACGGTTGGGCTACTGCGCCCATGTTACCCGAGGAACCCTTTGAACTTCGCTTGGCTAGCCGAGTATCCCGGAAACACCGCTTGCAGGTTAGAAGTGCCCAGGTGCTTCCTGGCAATCTCACCAAAGACATCGCGGAAGTCGGTGGTTAACGCCAGATCGCGTCCTTCGTAAAGCTGCTCGCTCTTAAGACCCGGCCACTGACCGTAGACCTTTCCTCCGCGTACACCATTGCCAACCACGAACATTGCGTTGGCGTGCCCATGGTCCGTTCCGCGATTTCCGTTTTCCCGAACGGTGCGGCCGAATTCAGACATCGTGAGAATTACTACGTCGTCCATTCGCTGGCCCAGGTCGGTGTAGAGCGCTGCAATTCCGTTACTAAACTGCGTTAACAGATTGCCAAGTTGGCCTCGCGAATTTCCTTCGTTTACGTGCGTATCCCAACCGCCAACATCTGTAAAAGCGATTTCGAGCCCGACGCCTGCTTTGATCAGCTGCGCAATCTGTAGCAACGAGTTGCCAAAGGGCGTGCGCGGATACTGCGCGCCATTCTCGGGTTGATATTGGGCCGGGTTAACTTTCTTCAGGTAGTTGACGGCCTCGAACGTTTCCTTGCCCGTTCCGCCAAGCACGTCGTTAACAGTTTGATCGTAGATAGCTTCAAATCCACCTTGAACACTCGCAGAATTTTGGCCGGCGCGAATCGAAAAGTCGGCCAGGTTTGAGATCGCCAAGGTTGGAGCTTTTCCCTGCAACACTCGCGGCATGGTCTGCGTCATCGACACTGAACGAAAGAGACTGCGATCGGGATCAGCCTTGCTTTGTAGATAGCGATTGAGCCAGCCGTCAGCAGTCGATTTCACGCCGGGAGTTGCCGACTCCATATAATCCTGCGCATCAAAGTGGGATCGTGTGTTGTCTGGAGAACCCACCGCGTGAACTATCGCGAGCCGCTTCGACTCCCACAAAGGCTTAAACGGAGTGAGCGATGGATGCAAACCAAAGAAGCCGTCGAGATTGATTGCGGAGTCGCCAATGCCCGACTCGGGTTTGGGAATCGCAATTGATGGTCGCGAATCGTAGTAAGCGCGCTCGCCGAATGGTATGACCATGTTCAGGCCATCCACCGCGCCACGCTGAAAAATCGCAATGAACGTCTTGCGGCGACCTCCGGTGATTCGATCACGCGTTTGCGCGAGGAGTGCACGCTGCAAGAATGACGGAGCGACGTTCATTAAGCCAAAGCTGGCTAACACGATTCCACTAGATCTAATGAAGAATCTTCGATTCATAAATCACCTCGTGACAAGTTACAGGTGACAAGTGACCAGTCCTAATCGCGAGCATATGTCCTGCTGGCTTGTGACTTGTCACTCATCACTCGTTACTGTCGCTGGAACTCCGGCGAACCCAAAATCAAACCCACTATCTTCGTTACCGGATCGGTTATGTTGGCATCGGCGCGCGTCAGTTGCTGCCGCTGCTGACGTGGGATGAAGGGCTGCTGCTCGGCCATCATCCCGCCGGCCATTCTGTCATTTGCCGGCACCACCTGAGCGGTCATTGCGGGAACCACTAGCGCCGTCTGTTCATTGAGTTGTTTCAACAATGCTTCCTTTGTTTTCGTCGAGATGTCACCGGCAATGATCAAATTGAGGAAACGATCCATCACTTGCGTCTTGTTCAGCGACTGCGCCTGATTGCTCTCTAAAAACCGGTTCAGGTCCACGCGCGTGCCGGGTATGCGGTTGCTCGCTAAGGTGAGCCCAAAGTTTAGTCTCTCCAATAGCCCGCCGGTGTTGACCCAGCTCTCGGCCGAATCTGAATAGCCGTTTGGCGTTTGAAATCCATAGAGTGGTTCGCCCATACGAGCAATCCACTGATGCAACTGTGGTCCACCGGTCGTTTCCCCGCCGAGCGTGCGGATAGCACTGACAGCCAACTCAAAAGGACGCTTCACTTTTGCGCGATAAGCTTCTGGCGCATTGAACTCCGGTGAGGAGAAAATCGCGCGCAGGGTTTCGCGAATATCTCCATCGCTTTTTGTGAACGCGGCAGCGACGCGATCGACAAGCGCCGGCGGGGGATTATCCGAAACAAAATGTCGCGCCAGTTTGGTCGCCACAAACTTTGCCGTCGCTGGATGGTGCGAAAGGATGTCGAGCACCATCAGGCCATCTTTCATTCCACCCCCCGCAGGAATCTTGTGACCCAAAACAGTTTTTTCACCGTCGTCATGAGCACGCTGATTGAAGAAAAATCTGCCGGCGTTTTCACGCAACATGTCGGCCCGCGGACCATTCATGATGCCTTGCGCCCCGGCGCCGCCTCCGCGTGGTGCAAAGATGGTCCAGCCCGTAAAGCAACGCGCGATTTCCTGAACGTCTTTCTGAGTGTACCCCCCGTCAACGCCCAGCGTATGCAGCTCCATCAGTTCGCGCGCGTAGTTTTCATTGATGCCCCGCCGCGCCTGTTGTTGCGGCCGCTGTTGCTGCGGATTGTTATTCATCCGCGGCGGCTGGCCGGGGTTTCCATTGCCACTGTTTGGCTTCCCATTATTTGAATAAGGGCGGCCACCCATAAGCAGTTGCGCGAGCAGGCCACGTTGAACACGCTGACCATCTCCAGCTCCCAACTGCGCGTTGGGACTAACACTCTGGAAATTGTCCAGGTAGAAAAGCATCGCCGGGCTTTGCGCCGTTGCCAGCAATAGATCGGAAAACTTGCCCATGGCGTTGGGACGAATCGTATCGCGGTCATAGGAAACAAGCAGCCAGCGATCCGCACCCTTTCCCGCGAATACGTTGAAGTGGTTGGTCCAGAAATCTACCATGACTTCCTGCAACTGCCTCTCGCTGTAAACAGCGCGAAGGATGCGCGAAGCTTGAAGCTCAGCAGTGATGCGCTGCGGTGGCTGTAGACCGTTCTTAATGTAGTAGTCGCGTATTGCCTGACGATACTTCTGATCGTCGCGTGGGTCGCCATTGTCTCCTGTTTTGGCGTCTGCTTTTTTCATCGCCTCCGTACCGGCATCGCCGGTCTCGGCATTCGTTGCCATCGCATTGCGATTCTGTGGATCATTTGGCGGCGCATTGGGCGTACCCTTCGCGAGATTGTCGCGCGCGGCGGCGAGGCCGGAGGGTAATTCACCGCGGCGTTCAAGCTGTTTCAGAAGTTGGCCCGGCTGCGGAAACTTCTCGTAAAGTTGGGCCGTGGTCATGTCGAGCACAACCAGGTTTTTTACTTTCTCTTGTGCTACTGCATCATCGATTTTTTCCGGGTTGAGTTGCTGACTAATGTAGTTGTTCAGCCCCATAGCCTTAACTCGCTCGACGTCGCCCGGGCGGGCGCCAAACCCCAACCGGTTAAGGACGTGCAATATCCGTTGCTGTTCATTCAAATGCGACGAGGAGCGTTGTGCAACAGCGCTGGTGACAGCAACGCCGGCCAGAGTGCCAACGAAGATTGCCGCCAGTGCAAAAAGGGCCACCGCAGAGCGGGCGTTTGAAGTCCTAGAATGTAGTTGAGCTTTAGCGTAGGTCATGATTTTCACCGTTGGGGCCTTTATTTATCTCACGATAGTCCAGCGTGGTTTGCCCAATCCGGTTTTTAGACGCAATGACAGGCCTGAGGGTCGAGTAATTGTAGAAAGCATGTTGTCCAATTTTCCAGAGAACCCGGCTTTAACGAGCTGGCCGCGGATAGCTGACCGGGCTTCGATTGCCCCTCCCTATCCACAGCACGCACACCCAAAAGTAGTTATCTTTTGCTGAGATTTACCTGGCCGCAGGATCGGAACCTTCTCGATAAACGGGGCTAAATGTTCGCGTTGTGTGCTCAGTTACGCTTGGCATCGGTTCGAGACGCGGCGGCAGTTGTTGTTGCGGCGGAGGAGTTTGCACCGGCTGACGCATATTGCTCAAGTGAGGGTTTTCCCGGTTCAGCAGGAACATTTTTGTCCAGAAACGAAGGAGCAATGCTGTACAACCAAACAGCGTGGCCATGCTGAAGATGACTATCCAGGTGATGGCGGCTGGGTGCACCTGCAATTGCGCGAGTCCATTCGCTCCACCAAATATTATCCCCAGCCCGATCGTAATCGTTAGTCCAAGAACGATCGTAGGAACGATCAGCTTAACTGGACTGGCCACTGGGACCGGGAAGTTGGCAGAAGTTAAGGAAAGATTTGCGCCGCAACGATTGCAGTATTTCAGCTCGACTGAGATTTCATTTCCGCACGACGGACAATACATAAATGCCCTCCGGTAAATCGTTCCCTATTCTGCCGGACCGCCGTAATGTACCACCAGTCAATGAGGATAGGAATTGTCTGGCAACTGAAGTACGCGAAAAGGAAGCGGGATGTTCGGAGCTGACACGATTACTGAATACGGTAGGCTCTGCCCTTCCAGACGACAATTACAGTGCCAGCTAGCTGGTCGGCTATTGAGCGAATGCCCGGCTCATCTGCTGTCAAAGCGCGAAATTGTTCTGAGCCACGCGCAACGTTGATGATGGCGCGAGACGAACCGTAGGCAGTATCAATCCAAGCATTGCCCTGGCGGCGAAAAGTTCGTCCTGACACTGTGCGCGTTTCAGTTTCGCCACTCGAAGCCGAATCCTTTTTGTCCTTGCTCGGCCCTGCACGTCCAACTGCTAGTCCGTCAATCCGCCTGCTGTTGAGTGGGGCCGAATTCGGTTTTTCGGCTCGCGAACGACTCGGCCCCGATTCATCCACCGGCTGATTTTTGTATTCTTCCTGCTGGCGGTCTCGAGTTTCGCGCTCTGCTGTCTGCTCGTTTTTCGTTTTAAGGGCATCCGCTTCACTAAGTGCCGGTCGCGGAGGAGGAGGCGCCGCTGCCTTGGGCTCTGGAGCAAAGAGTGGTTGCGACTCGGCTGCTGCCTTGCTCGGTGGCGGCGCTTCTTTCGCTAAGGTTGATGAACCGGTGCCGCCGGCACTTGTAGGCCCCTGAGCCACGAGGCTCTTGTCCTCCAGCGGTTTACTCTTTTCTTTACTCACGTCCGGAGTCGATGCTGGTTGGTTCGACTTTTGAGTTATCGAGGGCGCAGCATTACCTGGGGGCGGTGCTAGTGGAATTTCTGTCTGCCTGGCGTCGCTGGGGGCCGCAGACCTTCCCGGTTGGTTTTGGGCAACGAACTCAGTTGATTGCTTTTGACGCAACGCTAACAGGCTGATTCCGATAACAGCAGCAAGAGCGATTGCTGGAACTGCATAACGCAGGACCTGCGGCGAGAACAACGCGCCAAACTTCCGCCAAAAGCTAACTCCCGTTTGTTGGTCAAGAACCCGATGTGGGGAAACCGCGCCGGCAGCCTGAGTTAGACCAACAACGATGCCACGGCAGCTTTCACAATCGGCCAGATGCTCCATGTATCGAGCGCGAGCGGAATCGGGCAAGACTCCTTCTGCAAAGGAGTTTAACTCGTCAGCATCAAGGTGATCCGAAAAGCTCCGATTCCCAACCGAAGGCGCAGATTGCTCTTGCAACCGCGACTCAGCCGCGTGCCTCGCAAGAGTCCGCAGGAGAAGGTCGACCTCATTTTTATTAATCTGGTTCATCTGACGCTAGTTCCCTGCCCACTTAAGAACGCTCTTGTACGCCAATGCTTGCGGCAAGATGCCTGTCACACACTTTCTCTTCATTACGTTCATCCTGCAATCTCGTTTTCTTTCTTCAGCAAGAGTCCCTCGCCTGCCAACAACGGTTCGATGTCCGTTTCAAGGTGGAGCGCAATGTCAGCAAACGCTCGTTCGGTTTCGGGCTTAGTCCAGCCCGCTTCGTCCACCAGGATGCTCTCCACCTGGTTTCGCAAATCAGAATGAATTCGCGTTAACCTGCGGCTTGCAGTCGCTTCGTGAACACCCAGGACGGCCCCCGCCTCACGCAACCGGAGACCGTCAAAGTAATAGAGCTTGACCAACAGGCGATCCTCCGCAGTGAGCTGTGCGACCGATTTAGCTAACGCCTTTTTCATTTCCGCGCCGGCAAGCTTCTTTGAAATCTCCAGCTCAGGATTGAGTACGCCACTGCGACCGGACCAATTGCTTTCATCATGGCCCTGCCCGACGATGCGATCGAAATCCGAGTCTTCTTCAGTCTGTACCAGCCGCGACTGTTTACGGTGCTGATCAACCGCAAGCTGTGCCACCACAGCCCTCAGCCATCCCGCCAGCGAGCCGCGGCCGGAATAGTAAGCGAGCTTGCTTGCCGGCTTTCCATCCTTGCGAACGCGCAAGCCATATAACTCAGCCCAAATGGACTGCGCCAGATCTTCAGCACCCTCTTCGTTTGAACTTGCCGAACGAGCCGCAGAGCGAACTGTTGGAGAGAAACGTTCGACCAGATCGCTCCAGGCTGTCTGATTTCCCTGTTCACAAGCAACAATCAGACAAAGATCATCAGCCTGGAGTTTGTCGATGAAGTCCTTGATTGTTTCCGACGAGGCCTGCGGATCATCGCGGAGCAGATACTTTTCAACCGCTGATCTTATTCGCGGTACGAGGCTCTCGTTGGCAAGCGAATGAGCGTCGACGGCGCGCTCCAATAACCGGCTCGCGCCTTCAGCAAATAACTCTTCGATTTGCTCTGTTCTTTGGCTCACGGGGGATCTTTTTGAATTGGCCGATACCTTCTTTATGCTATCACGCCGCCAGCGGCATTTCGCCGCTCTTTCCACAGCTTTGATGTTAATCCCCGTTTCGCGTTGCCGGAGATTGTCGATCTCGCAACTCGCTTTGACAGGTCCGGTAGGCTGGGCTAGATTCGAAGTCGCTACTGAAAACGAGTTTTTGTATGCTCAGAGTTACAGAAATCTTCCGCTCAATCCAGGGTGAATCAACGCATTCAGGTCGACCCTGCACGTTCGTCCGGCTTACAGGCTGCCCTATGCGTTGTGTGTGGTGTGATAGCGAATATACCTTTAGCGGCGGGGAGTATTTTTCGCTTGATGACGTGATGGACCAGGTGCGCAACTTTGGTTGTAGGTTGGTGGAGGTAACTGGAGGCGAACCACTGGCACAGCACGAAGCGTTTACCTTTATCGAAAGCTTGTGTTCCGAAGGTTACGAGGTGCTGGTTGAAACGGGGGGCTTTTTTTCAACTGAGCAGGTTGATCCACGAGCAAAGATTATTCTGGACGTAAAGTGTCCGGCCTCGGGCGAGGCGGCACGCAACCATTGGCCAAACCTCGAGCGTCTCCGACCGGATAAAGACGAAGTTAAGTTTGTGATTGCCGATCTTGAGGATTGGAACTACACGAAAAAAGTCATCGAACAATACGAATTAAACAAACGTGCAAAGGCCGTACTGATTTCACCAGCCTGGGGCCAAGTAAATCTTAAGAACCTGGCAGATTGGGTCTCTACCAGCGGGCTTGAGGTTCGCATGCAGCTCCAACTTCATAAGTATGTTTGGGGACCGGAGGCGCGCGGAGTTTGATGGGTGGGCAAGATGAAGAAGTTTACAGGGTTTCGGAGTCAGTTGACGCTGGCGGCGCTGATTCGGACCTGGCGATTTGCCTGGTATCCGGCGGCATGGACTCTTGCGTCACCGCTGCAATCGCTAATGCAGAAGTTGGGAAGCTTGCTTTTCTTCACGTCTCTTACGGTCAACGCACCGAACGGCGTGAACGCCGCGCTTTTGCGGATATCGCAAACCACTATGGCATCGAAGAACGCCTGGTCGTTTCGCTGGAGCACCTCGCCCAAATCGGCGGCTCATCTTTGACTGACAAAGATATAGCCGTCACTCCTGCAAACCTCGGCAGCCCGGGCATTCCTACAAGTTACGTCCCCTTCCGCAATGCCCATTTCTTGTCGATTGCGGCCAGCTGGGCCGAGGTAATTCAGGCCCGGTACATCTATATCGGCGCCGTCGCGGAAGACTCTTCAGGTTACCCGGATTGCCGTCCGGAGTTTTATGAAGCCTTTCAGGAAGTAATAACATTGGGAACCAAGCCTGAAACCCGAGTTGCGATCAGAACACCGGTGATAGCGTTGAGAAAGTCGGAAATAGTGAAGCTTGGCCAAAAACTCAATGCTCCCCTCGAACTGACCTGGTCGTGCTATGGCGAGTCGGAGCAAGCTTGCGGCGCCTGTGATTCCTGCGCCCTTCGGCTTAGAGCTTTCCAAGACGCGGGCGTCTCAGATCCGATTCCATATCTGCTTGACAGTAAGAGGTTTGCTTATTAACTTAAGGCGTTCCCTCGTTACCAAATTACAACCTCGAGAGGGGCCGATGCATCATATGGGCTCTCTCGTAATTAAGAATTCAATTTTAAAATCTTCCGGAGGAATTTTAGATGTTTCGTCGATACTTTTTCCCAGTCCTCGCCTTCGCCGTCGTGATGGTCTCAGCGAGTCTTTTTGTTTCCGCTCAAACTGGAATGCTTCGCGGACACGTAAATTTGAAGCAACCCGACGGGACGAAAGTACCCCTCGTCAACGCTGTCATAGACGTTTATCGCGTTGACGTAGCGGGCAAATATAATACGAAGACAGACAAGAAGGGCGAATTCGTCTTTGCCGGCTTGCCCTATGTCGGCACGTACGTGGTCGCAGTGAGCCAGCCAACCGTGAGGCCTGACTGGTTGCCGAATGTTAAGGCTGGCAGAGAAGTCGACTATGCTCTTGAGGTGACGCCCGGTGACGGGCGGCGTCTAACTTACGAAGAAATAAAAACCCAAATGGCCGGAAGCAAAGGTCCAGCCACAGGTGAAGTAAAAGAGAGCTCGTCAGATAAAGCCAAGCGTGAAGAGCTTGAAAAGAAGAATGCCGAAATCCTGGCCAAGAACGAGAAGGTTAAGAACTCGAATGAAATAGTCAGTCGTGCGTTTACGACTGGCAACGCTGCTTTACTAGCTAAAAACTTTGACGAGGCGATTAAGCAGTACGAAGAAGGTCTCGCCGCTGACCCGGCGCAGCCTGCACTCTTGATAAACGAGTCTCGTGCTTATACCGGCCGCGGAGTCGCCCGTTATAATGCTGCGGTTACCCAGACGGATGATGCTGCCAGAACATCCGGAATAGAATCTGCGAAATCCGACTTTCGGGCAGGTGCTACCTCCTCTGCGAAGGCCGTTGAATTAATCAAAGGCCTCACGCCTCCTACCGAAGCAGACGCGTTGACCAGGTTTAACAACAATAAGCTGGCAGCTGCGACAGTCAACGCTGAGGCGATGCGGCTTTTCGTTAGTAAGGGCGATCCGTCCCAAGCAGATGCAGGCCTTGCGGCATTCAAGGACTATATTGCGCTCGAAACAGACCCGGTAAAGAAGGGGAAGGCCCAACTTGATGTGGGCCAGATGCTTCTCGATGCCGGCGCAGTAGACAAGGCATTTATTGAATACAAGTCAATCCTGGCAACGGAACCAGATAACCCGGATGCAAACCTGGGAGCGGGTCTATCGCTTTATGCTTCGGGCGACAAAGCAAAATATCAGGATGCTGCTAATTATCTACAGCATTTCGTGGACGTTGCTCCTGACACTCACAAGTTCAAGGCTGACACCAAAGCCATTTTGGCGGAGTTGAAGAACACTGAAAAAGTGGTGCCGGAGAAAACTCCGGTCAGGACTCGACGTCGGCCGTAAGACCGTTGGCAAGCGAAACCAGAGAAGGCCGTGACTCGGGACACCCCGGTTACGGCCTTAGTTTTCCCTCACCGGCCTGAGCGCCACCCGCAACAGGCCCTCCATTCCCGCCTCGAAAACAAGGAATCCTCCGACCGTAGAGCCTGGCTCAGTTTCCCGCAAATGATAGAAATACCACGGTTTCCTTGGAAAAATTCGGCTTGACAGTGACGTTGAACAACTTGTACTATGCTTACCCAACGGTGTTTAGCACCGTTCCACTGTCCAAAACCAGCTCTGCAGATGCGTTTCGCGGAATCGCTGGCCCCTTCTCGTGAATAATTACTTGCACAATTCAGTATCGGGGTATAAATGTCGGCAAAATTAGGCGAAATTCTCGTTCGGGAGAATCTCATCAGCCCACAGAATCTCCGTGAAGCGTTGGATTACCAGCGTGAACACGGCGGTCGGTTGGGCTATAACCTTGTGAAATTGGGGCTCGTCTCCGATGACATGATCACTGCCGTCCTCTCACGGCAATACGGTATTCCCTCAGTTAATCTAGAGCTCTTCCAGGTTGACGAACATGTGCTCCATCTCATCCCTCAGGAAGTTGCACAGAAATATTCAGTCCTACCCCTCTCACGTGTCGGCGCCAGTCTTACGCTCGCGATGGTTGATCCGACCAATGTCTTCGCAATGGACGACATAAAGTTCATGACCGGCTTGAATGTCGAACCGGTGGTTGTTGCCGAAGCAAGTATTCAGCAGGCGATCGCCAAGTATTACGGGTCCTCAAAAGAGATCGAGTTATCGAGCATTGGGATGGATGAGGTCGCTTTCGAATCGATGGGGTCCAAGAGCTCCAACGGTGGCATCACTCATGCAGATCTTGTTTCGCTCGACACCATTGACTTCGATACAGAACGCACCGAAGACGTTGAAGTAGTTGAAGACAACGAAGAGATCGATCTCACCACACTCTCCAGAATTAGCGAAGACGCGCCCGTCGTCAGACTGGTGAACGTACTTCTGGTAGATGCCCTCCGCCGCGGAGCATCCGACATTCACATTGAACCTTACGAAAAGGAACTTCGGATTCGCTTCCGCATCGACGGTGTCCTCTACGACGTGATGCGTCCTCCACTAAAGATGCGCGATGCTTTGATCTCACGCGTCAAGATTATGTCGAAACTCGACATCTCAGAAAAGCGCCTGCCGCAGGACGGGCGAATCAAGATCAAGGTGAAGATTGACGCGCGATCTCGTGAGCTCGACTTTCGCGTGTCTACCTTGCCCACTCTATTCGGCGAGAAGGTCGTGCTTCGTCTGCTGGATAAAGAAAACCTGATGCTTGACATGACAAAGCTTGGTTTCGAAGCGGAATCGCTGGTGAAGTTTCAGCGAAATATTTCAAAACCTTACGGAATGGTCCTGGTCACCGGCCCGACCGGAAGCGGTAAAACAAACACCCTGTATTCAGCGCTTCAGTCTCTCAATACAGTCCAAACAAACATCATGACAGCGGAAGATCCGGTTGAGTTTAATTTGATGGGAATCAACCAGGTCCAGATGAAAGAGCAGATTGGTTTGAATTTTGCCGCTGCGCTGCGGTCGTTTCTGCGTCAGGATCCCAACATCATTCTGGTCGGCGAAATTCGAGACTTCGAAACCGCCGAGATTGCGATCAAAGCAGCCTTAACGGGCCACCTCGTTCTTTCCACTCTACACACCAACGACGCACCCTCCACGATTTCCAGGCTGATGAACATGGGTATCGAGCCGTTTCTCGTCGCCACCAGCGTCAACCTCATTCAGGCTCAGCGTCTCATTCGCCGGGTCTGCAAGGACTGCAAACGCGAACACCCCACGCCTCCGGAAGCGCTCGTCGAGGTTGGTTTCTCCGCTGAGGAGGTGGAGTCGCTCAAGACATTCAAAGGTAAGGGCTGCGCCACCTGTAACAATACCGGTTACAAAGGACGTATCGGCCTTTACGAGGTAATGGAAGTCAATGATGACATTCGTGAATTGATTTTGATTGGCGCCTCTTCTCTGGAGTTGAGAAAGAAGGCAATTGAAGACGGGATGATCACACTGCGCGAGTCGGGCTTACAAAAGATTCGCGCAGGACTAACCACCCTCGAGGAAGTAGTCCGCGAGACGGTGGCCTAACCGAAAGAAGGAATACTATGTTGCGAACAGTAACTCTCTCCCTCTTAATGTTGATTTCAGTTGTAGTGATGCTGCCCTTCGCCAGCTCTACGGCGCACGGCCTTCGCCAGAGTTCCGCATCGCCTCAGCAACGACACTATCGCCGTCATTCGCGTGCCTGGTGGCGTCGCCATCGCGCCCGCATGAGATTACGGCGGGCCGCCCTCGCCCATCGCAACGCGCCGCTTGGGTCAGTTTTTGGCTACCCGGCCAAAGACGCTATTAAGGCTGACATCCCGACGGCCGCGCTTCCCAAGCTGGCGGGCTGGGTTAGTTCCAAAGTAGCCAGCAACGGTGAAGTCAAGTTTCGCGCTGAGAATAGTGCGGCCGCGCCAAGCCTGGCCACTCTTGCAGTAGTTGCCCGAAGCCGGCCAAACCCCGCTTATCTGACGCATCGAGAGCAGTCTCAAATGCTTTCAGGTGTCGCCTTTTCTGACTTAAGACGCATCGTGATCGAAAAGATGATTACGGCTGGCGGCTGGGTAATCAATGACTACGAGCGCCAGCTTAATGGCGCGCGTGTTTTCGTAGTGATTGCTCAGACTCCGAGTGACGGTCGCTCGCCCGAGAAGTCATGGAACTTTTACTTTGCAGAAGTTGACGGCAAAATCTACAGCCTGACTTTGAGCACGCCGTTACAGTTTGCAAACACATTAGCCCCGGAAGGCGAGAAGTTCATCAATTCGCTCCGCACAAGCGCTAACCCTGTCGGACCAACCGCAAATCGATAGTTTGGTTGCGAGTGCTCCCTACCCGGCGGGCACTCGCTACTCACAAACATTCAAGTCTCAGGAGCAGCCCTCGATGTCACTAACCGAAACGGCCCAGCAAATTTCCCTCTCAGAGCTTCTGCGGAAGCTCACGGATCTCGGTGGTTCCGACCTTCACATCTCCACCGGCTCCGCACCCCAAGTGCGCGTCGATGGACATCTCCGACCGCTCGAAGGCTACCGCCAGATGAGCGCTGGTGACACCAAGCAACTGGCCTATTCAGTGCTCACAGACGCTCAAAAGCATCGCTTTGAAGAGAACCTCGAACTGGACTTCTCATTTGGCGTGAAGGGTCTTTCACGGTTTCGCGCCAACCTTTTCAATCAGAGGGGCGCGGTCGGAGCGGTTTTCCGAGCGATACCTTACGAGATCAAACCCTTCGAAGAACTCGGACTTCCTCCAATTGTGAAAGAGCTTTGCGATAAACCAAGGGGGCTCATTCTGGTGACCGGGCCTACCGGTTCTGGTAAGTCAACGACACTCGCCGCGATGGTGGACAAGATCAATCGCGATCGTCGCGAGCACATCCTGACAATCGAAGATCCAATTGAGTTTCTGCACAACCATAAAAGCTGTCTGGTTAACCAGAGAGAGGTCAACGCCGACACTCACGGATTTGCCGAAGCATTGAGGACAGCATTACGCCAGGATCCTGACATTGTGCTGGTCGGCGAAATGCGCGACCTGGAAACCATTGAATCAGCACTAAGAATTGCAGAAACGGGCCACCTCACTCTCGCCACCCTGCACACCAACTCAGCCGCCTCAACTATCAATCGCATCATCGATGTCTTTCCTTCCGATCAGCAGTCCCAAATTCGCGCTCAGCTCTCGCTCGTTTTGGAAGGCATTTTGTGTCAGGCGCTGCTGCCACGCGCGGAAACAACAGGCCGCGCCATGGCTCTCGAGATTCTCATTCCTAACGGCGCGATTAGAAACTTGATTCGTGAGGACAAGGTCCACCAGATCTATTCCATGATGCAGACCGGTCAGGACAAGTATGGAATGCAAACTTTCAATCAGTCGCTCGCCACGCTTTATCACAAACGCCAGATAACCATGGAAACCGCCTTGCAACGGTCCTCCAATGTTGATGAATTAAGAGAATTGATCGAGCGCGGTTCCGGACTCAACACCGGTAATGGCAGTAAACATCCGAGCCCTTACGCCCAGGCGCGGCCTATCGGTTCTCGACCAGCAACTAACAGATAAAACTAGACCACGGAGCTTCCAGTTATGCCTACATACGTATTCAAAGGCCGCAACAGACTGAATGAGATTGTCGTTGGCGAACGTGTTGCCGACAATCGCGACGCCCTGCGACAGATTCTTCGTCGCGAGCAAGTCACCCTTACATCAGTCAAAGAAAAAGGGCGTGAAATCGGAATCCCAAAACTGGGCCGCCGAAAGAAGGTTAAGTCCAGGGATCTCTCGATATTCACTCGCCAGTTTTCAGTGATGATTGATGCGGGTCTGCCTCTGGTCCAGTGCCTGGAGATTTTGGCACAGCAGCAGGAAAATAAATACTTCCAGCAAATTCTGATGCAGGTGCGTCAGGATGTTGAGGAAGGCTCGACGCTGGCTGCGGCGATGGCCCGCCATCCACGCGTTTTCGACCAGCTCTATTCTAATATGGTTGAAGCCGGTGAAACGGGCGGTATTCTGGACATTATTCTCCAGCGCCTCTCAACCTTCATTGAAAAAATCGTAAAACTAAAGCGGGATGTAGTCTCAGCGATGATTTATCCAGCAGCCGTCATCGTGCTCGCCGTAGCTGCTGTCGCGGTAATCATGATTGTAGTGATTCCGCAGTTTCAACTGATATTCCTCGGTTTGCTGGGGCCGGGTGAACAACTTCCCCTGCCAACACGAATCGTGGTGGGTATAAGCAGTTTCCTCGCGGGTTGGGGCGGACTGCTCATTCTTGTTTCAATAATTGGATTCGTCGTGGGAAGTCGCTTCTACTACAAAACGCCTGCGGGTAGGAAGAACATTGATCGGCTCACTTTGAAGATTCCGGTTCTGGGCGACATCATGCGCAAGATTGCTGTCGCGAGATTTTCGCGCACGCTTTCAACGCTGCTCTCCTCGGGTGTGCCGATTCTGCAATCGCTCGATATCACCGCGCGCACCGCCGGCAACGTGATCATTGAAGAGGCGATTACCAGTGTCCGCACGGGAGTTGAACGCGGCGAGAACTTTGTCGATCCCTTGAAGGCCACCGAAGTTTTCCCACACATGGTCGCCCAGATGATCGGCATCGGCGAACAAACCGGCGCGCTCGACGCGATGCTCGGCAAGATTGCCGATTTCTACGAACAAGAGGTAGACGCGGCGATTGCGAACCTGCTGACCCTCATGGAACCTGCTCTGATCGGATTCCTTGGAGTAACAATAGGTTCGATAGTCATTGCGATGTATCTGCCCTTGTTCACGCTAATCGGAAAACTTTCGGAAACACATTGATCGACCAGGGTGTTTCTTCACTCACGCAGGGAGGCCCTTACCGGCCTCCCTTTTTCTTTTCGTGACGCCACCCGCTGGTTTGCCGTCTTCCCTTCCTTACTTCTATGCTGCTTACAAGATTGAGGAGGATCAAGCATGATCGAAGATGCCCGGCGCCGCGCGATTCGCATTGAACCGGCAACTGAGGCAGATGTTCCACTACTGCTGACGTTCATTCGTGAGCTGGCTCAACATGAAAAAGCTCCCGAGCGAGTGTTGACTAACGAAGGCCGTTTGCGGGCCACACTTTTTGGGCCCCGACCGTACGCAGAAGCCGTAATCGCTTTCGCGGATACCCTACCGGTGGCTTTCGCGATTTACTATTTCACTTACCAAAGCTCTGTAGGACTACCCGGTCTCTACCTCGAGGATATCCTGGTGCGCGAAGCTTGGCGCAGCTCGGGTGTGGGAAGACAGATGCTTGCGTTTTTAGCACGCAAAGCGATTGAGCATGCTTGCGGGCGGATGGAGTGGTCTGTGTTGAATTGGAATGAGCCGGCCATGGCTTTTTATCGGAAGCTGGGCGCCGAGCCGATGCGCGAGTGGACGGTATTTCGTCTTTCAAAAGATAAGCTCAACGAACTGGCCCGCGAACCCTGATTTTGAGGCCTGAAGATTGTCTAAAGTTCCCTGATGATTAGCCATTGCAGTCGGGCAAACAGTGCCCTTAGCCTTTGCGCTCTGTGATAGGCTTGGCTCTGCGACTGCCGCATTCGCGATGGAAAAAAGGTTCTCTCTAAGTAGGAAGCTTTGGTGGCTGATCCTGGGCCGTCTGGCTACTGCATTCTTGCTTTTGTGGGCGCGTGTTCTCTGGATCCCGGGTGTGCAGCGCCATTGGTCGGACGTGCTTTCCCCGCTCTACGTCGTCTGCGGTCTCACTTTAGTCTACGCCCTGGCTCATCGTTTCTCCCAGACGCTTCCCTTCCAGGCAACAGTTCAATTCGCAGTAGACATTATTTTAGTGACCTGGATCGTCTGGTCCACTGACGTCATTCATTCGCCATATATCGCCCTCTACATCGTGATCATCTCCGCTTCCAGTCTCTTCCTGAGCCCACGGGATGTCATGATCACCTCCCTTGCGTGCGCCATCGCATTTACCGCCAGCGCGTTAGCGGTTCTTTCAGGCTTTGGCCAGGCTTCCACGTCGGACTTACTTGGTGCTGGCAAAGCCCAAACATTCCAGTCCATCGGACTTTTCGATGTCGCCTTTTTTATCGTCGGTCTGCTATCAGCGCGTTTGGCGGAACGCCAATCGCGGTCTGACGTTCGCCTGATTGCGGCCACTCAGTCTCTAGCGAGCCTGCGTGCACTGCACGAAAGGATTGTTGAATCGATCCGATCGGGCTTAGTCACGACCGATCTCCTGGGGCGGATCTATACGTTCAATGCCGCGGCCGAAGAGATCACCGGCTACCAGGAAGAGGATGTGCGCGGTCAGGATGCCTCCATCTTCTTCGGTGAAATTAAGGGCATAATCTCCCATTTACTCGACGCGCCCGGCGCGGGGGAGTCGGGCCCGCGGTTTGAAGCCGACTGCCTGACGGCGGATGGCCTGCGACTGCGTCTTGGTTTCAGTATCTCTCCGCTATTTTCAGAAAGTGGCGACACCACTGGCACTGTCATTACATTCCAAGATCTCACGCAGATCCGAGCGCTTGAAGAGACCTCACGACGTCAGGACCGTTTGGCGGCTATCGGCCGTATGGCCGCTTCAATCGCCCATGAGATTCGCAATCCCCTGGCGGCAATGCGTGGTTCAATCCAGATGCTACGCGCAGATATGGATGGAGATTCTTCACAAACTGAACTAATGGAAATCATCCTTCGTGAGTCTGATCGGCTTAACCGCATAATCAGCGATTTTCTTAGTTATGCGCGACCCCGTTCAATCATTCAGTCGAAGATAGATGTGGGTGAATTGTTGAAGCAGACATTCACATTGCTGCGTCACAGCGCGGAGATTCACGAAGATCACGTGATCAAGGAAGAAGTTCCCCCTGCGCCTGTCCTGGTCAATGCTGATTCGGAACAACTGCAGCAGGTCTTCTGGAACCTCGCACGTAACGCGTTACAGGCAATGCCTACCGGTGGGACTCTACGCGCGGCACTACAAAAGAATTCTAACCACCGTTTGCGAATTGTTTTTTCCGACACCGGCCGTGGGATGTCTCCCGAACAGGTAGAACACCTATTTGAGCCTTTTTCCTCTACTACTGGAGGGACCGGACTCGGTCTTTCAATTGTCTATCAAATCATTCGGGATCATGGTGGTACAATTAACGTGCGCAGCCGCGAGGGGCAAGGGACGACTATAACAGTTGAACTTTCGGCTGAGGTCAGTTCCGAGATCAGTGGCAGGT
>JALYSR010000207.1 GCA_030854715.1 Acidobacteriota bacterium | reverse complement strand
CGTCGTTGAAGATGTCGTCGCGCTTCGGTATGTTGGCGCGCACCTTGTCCGGTTCGTCGAAGCAATGGAAGGCGACGTAAAGAAATCTCGAATCGTAACCAAGCATCACTTCAGTTGGCTTGGACGGGGCGATGTTGTCGCCCGGCTGCACCTGATAAAAATCTTTCAGCACCACCGCACTCTTCCAAACTTCATCGTCCAATTTGCCATCGATCGTCGGTGGTTTCGCAAAACTCGGCAGCTTCACAGGCTGAGCTTTTTCCGGAGGCAGAACTGGAGCGCCCTTACTTACTTTTGCTGTTCCGGAAGGATTGACCGGTGTTCCGACAGGCTTGGACTCTCCGGCAGTCTCCGCCGGGGCAGCAGAGGGCGAGGCTGATGGCGACGGTGACGCTGAGCTGGGCAACGCAGTTGTGGAGGATGTCTGGGCATGAGCGGTCCTCAGGCACAGAAAAAACATGGCAACGCAAAAGAAACCAGTCTTCATTGATGAAATCCCCCTCAGTATCGTTCAGTGAGCCACGCAGGGTATGAATGAATGTCAGTTACTGAACTGGCGCAGTCGCGCCCGATACGAGTCCCCATGGAGTCCTTGTTTATTAGACGAGACGCGCAACAAATCGTTCCATTAAAGAGGTGGCGAAGTCGCTTTATCTTGGGCGGAGAACAATTTTTCCATCACCCGTGCCCAGGACAAAGATGTTGCCACCGCGACCGACCTTCCAACGCTTCGCACGTTTAGATGGAGCGATGTCTTCGGAAATTGTCAGCCCCTCGTTACTAATCTCTTCAGTATTGGTTTCGACAGTGAAATTTGAATCCGGCGGTACTGAGAGCGAGATTGAGCCATCGCCGGTCCTCGCGTTGAGACTCGTGAATCTGCCGTCGAGCGAGATCGAGCCGTCGCCAGTGCGCGCGTCCGCCTGACCGTCAAAATTTGATACTTGAATGCTACCGTCACCGGTGTTGGCCTGGAGTTGGCCCTTGCTGTCACTTACTTCAACGCTGCCATCGCCTGTTCGCAACGTCAGCTCGCCTGATACACCTTGAAGGCTCAAGCTTCCGTCGCCGGAAGATACGTGCACAGTTGCATTGCGTGGCACGAATGCCTCCAAACTGGTTGAACCCTGATCTTCCTCAGATTTGGCAATTATCGAAATTTCCGAACCTTGCTGCTCCGCCTCAATGTGTATTGCTTTGACTTCCTGTTCATCGTGGCCGCTTTTGGTGGCCGTGTATTTCACTTCCGCTTTGTCCCAGCCGTGGACAGTAATACTGCCGTCGTAAGTGACAAGATTTACGTGGGCGATGCTGGCAACCGGAAACGTTTTCGATTCCTGCTCAGTGACGCGTCTGCCACTGCCCTCTCCGCGACCCCGGCCTGTCCCGCGGCCCTCACGGCGCATCTCTTCGCGGACCTGGCGTTGCGTTTCGCGTTGTACTTCTCGCTGCGCTCTTTCAATCTCACGCTGGGAGTCATGCAGGGAACGTTGCACCTGCAGCTGTATGTCCCGTTGGATTTTCTCGGAGTCGATCTCCTTCCGGACTTCATCGGCGATGCCACGGGCATCTTCCTGAATTTTTTTCTGTTCTTCTTCCGATAAGATTCCTTTGTTCTTGTACTTCTCCTTGTCCTTATCCTTCTGCGGAAGGAGAGTGGTAGACCCGCTCACACGGCGCCCATCCTGCGCATGTTTGACATTAATCCCGCCGTTAACATTCCCCAGTTTGATTCGGGGCCCGCCCGAGCCAATCTGGCCATATAGCGAATGGCCCACATACTCGCCATCCTGCGTGTCCAGGCCAAAGTCGTTGCTAATGGAGCCGCTTAGCGTTTCCGCTCTCACTACCGCGTTTGAGTCGGACGGAATGATCATCACGACACTTCCATTGACGGACCCGAGCGAAAGCGTCTTCGTCGGTTCGAGCTGCGCAAAAACTGCTTCCAACTCTCCATTAACGGTGTTGAGCTTTGCTTCCCCTTTTAGTCCGCGGACAGTCATAGCGCCATTGACAGTGGAAGCGTTCACGTCACCTTCGACACCGTCGATGTCCAACGATCCGTTCACCATCTCAATCGACTCCAACCGTGCCTGGCGAGGTACCGTTATTGAGTATTCGACAGTAGCCGGGTTGTAATAACGGCCTTTTTCCTCATTGGTAAAATTCATGTTGTGACGGGGATATGTAGTCTCGATTCTTATCGCGTCGGGAGTGGAGCTCACTTCCACCTTCGCTTCGTTCAGCCGGTCTTGTCGATACGCTCGCTTGACGGCATTAACCTGCACTTCGTTTCGGTCCCAAACGGTTATGCGCGCGGCGCCATTCAGATTCTCCAAACTTACACGGCCGTTAGCCGCCAATGGGTATGTCTGATGAAACTCTTCGCGCAGCTCTTCGCGTTGTTCAACATCGGTCGAATTGCCGGTTCGTGGGGAGTAGTCTTGCACTTCATCCAGATCGTCAGCCTCGTTCAGCTCATCGACCGCCATCGCGGCCACTCTCGCTGAACTGGACCAGTTTCCGGCGCCGAGAATCGCCACCGCGAAAATCATTACTGTGATCATTGTTCGCTTAAACATTTTCATTTTTTCTACTCTCTACAAATCAATCTATCGTCTCGTGTCTTAACCGACTGGACGAAGGCTCATGCTTTCTGTCTTCAGAACGAGCTCACGCCTGCCATTCGCGGAAGTCCCACTCAGGCGTCGTTGCTTAATAATGCGAGACATGCTCCCGGGAAAATCCGACGGAGTACCCCGGTTGAATGCGTTGTCCTTGAACTCGGTGCTGAAGGTAGAAGGCAGATTCACACCGATGTCGCCGTCAATCTCAATTGCTTCGCGTCGTATTTGCGCGTTCCAGCCAGACTGATCTGCGCTGGTAACGTTTTTATTAGAGCTGCCACCAGCTGAACTGCTATTCGCATTGACGGTATTGACACCGACAGAAAGTAACTTTGAGCCTAAGTGCCACACGTTGTCGGCTAGACCTTGCGGGTGATTCAAATCGTTTCCTGCGTTCGATAAGGCAGCCGCACCGATCACCAGAGTTAGAATTACTTTGTAGCCAAACCGTCTCGCGCTTTGTTCTTTGGTGACTGTCTTCATTGCTTTCTTCCTGCTGTTGTCCGGGTCGAGAATAGCGGCATCCAGCTTCTTAACTAATCCCGACCCGTTTGCGTTGCTCTAATATCAGAACACCGTGCGGAAAATGTTTGTGGCAGAAAAATAATGGCTGGACCACAATGTTTTTTATCCTGCTCACAGCGCACACGGGTGGCTCAACTCCTGACGGGGTGGCGTTGCCGTCAGCTCCCGCCCGAACGCCGAAATTCTTCCTCGATTGATGCGCTAGTTCTCTTCCAGATGGAGTGTGCCGCTGAATGAGGCGACGTTGATAATCGAGTCGCCCGACCCGTGTACGGCAATGACCCGACGCGACATGTAGTGCGGCTTGACGACGACTGGATTGACTTTCACCTTCACCTTCGGCTGAACGATGGTGACAACTGTAGGCTCGGCAGCAGGAGCAGGTGTTTCCGGGATTGCCTCGGCCTTCTTTGGTGACTCCGGCGCTTTTGGTGAGGCCGCTATCTCCGGCGCCGGTGTACGAGGCAGAGTCGTCATTGATGTTACTGACGTCATGGTCAACGGAAAGTCGCTTGTAATTTCTTTATCCGCCGCTACCCTGGCGTTAAGCCGGAACGATGCGTCAGACGGCAACGAAAGCGTTACATCGCCCGAAGTTGTGTTGAATGCATAGATCCCGCCATGAACCAATGGACCAGCAAAATGCACATTGCCGTTACCTGTCTTGACGGTCGTTTGGGTATGGGCTACATGGTCAAGCTCAACTTCTCCGCTAATGGTAATAGCTTCGAAGCAATCGCCGGCCTCACTGGGACCAACGTGTGCTACATCGACAACCCCACCGACGGATCGAAGCGAGACGCGGCCTTGAGAATCTTTGAGTGATACATCACCGCTAAAGCTTACTGCCTCCACCGATCGGGTCGCCCTGTCGATCTCTATGTCTCCAATTTGAGACCGCGCATAGATTGAAGCAACTTCACTAATGCTGATAGATCCCTCGCCTGTTTGCACATAGACTGACGCACCGCGTGGCACCATCAGATCAACATCGCCTGCAGCCTGACAGTTGCCGGTCTCGCTTCCACTTTCTCCCTTATCGACCATTATTACTTCGAGCTTAGTAGCCGGTCCGGAAAGTTTCAGGCGATCAGCCCGTTTCAACTCAGCCTGGGCAATCTGGCTCGATCGTGCACGCACCTCATGCTTGTCCCAGCCCTGGACGTTGATGTTTCCAGACATCACACAGACCGAAACCGTCACCGCCGGATCAGCCGCAACCGAGCGCTCGATCTGCTGCGAGCGTCCCTTGTCCTTACTGTGGTCGCCATGGGCCAACACAGCAGACGGTAAGAGGGCTGCGACAAGGCTGATAAGAATGACTCTCAACTTCATTATTACTTGAAACCTAAACCTTTCAGTGCTGCCTGTTATATACCCGGGCGTCCGCCACGGTGTTTAGCAAATCCACTTTATTTTGATATGCCGAGAACATGAACTCAGCTGCGTCCGGATCGTTCGGATGATTCTTTGCTGCGGTGCGCGCAGCGGCGAGCGCTCGATCGACGAAGGCCAGGTTCCTTTCATACTCAGCTTGAATTGCTGGTCTCATTCGACCTTTGTCCAACTTCATCGTTGAATCCAGGTCGGCAAGAGTCTGGAGATAACTGCGTTCGCCCGGCAACAGTTTTACGTGATTCGCCTCAGAAGCACGGCGTGACGGCGTTTCACTGGCGACAAGGCTGTTTCGTCGGGGCTGTGATTTTAAGGTAGCGGCGACCGGCTTATTTGCGCCAGTAATCGCAACCCGCGCCGGCGCAACTCCGGTTGGCGATGACCCGTCTACCGGCTTTGTCGCAACGCTTGAACTACCTGGTTGCGGATTCGCTGTCGCAATTTCCTGACTACCGATTGTCTTTTGGAAATTACTCCGTTGTACAGCAAAGATGATTGCAAAAGTCAGAATCGCAACCAGGCTTGCGTAACCAAATGCTCGCTGAGGAGTCACCGTAAACAGATCTGAAAGTGATTGAAACCAGCCACGAACTTCTCCCAGCCCGGCTTTCCCTGAGATGCTGGAGTTTACAAACCGATCTTCGGCTATCGCGGCGTCGATGCGCTGGCGGAGCTGTGCCGTAGGCACACTCGCTTCAAACTCCAAAGCAAGCGCGGCCGCAACCAGGTTGTTCTCTCTTTCCAGCTCGCGCACGCTCGCCGAGCAAGCTACACAACCAGCCAGGTGCGACGTAACGCTTTCCACGGTTTCGCCCGCAAGCTCTCCGTCGATGTAGCTCTGTAAAACCTCTTCACGCAGACACTCTCTCATCGTTTACCTCCGATTTTCCCGTACACCCTTGCAAATTCTTTTCGCCCACGCGCAACGAGACTGCCTACGTTCGTTTCCTTTACCGACAACGTAGTGGCAATCTCGCGGTACGATAGACCCTGCTGTTTTAGTAGCAGGCAACTGCGCATCGGCTCTTTGATCTTATCCAGCGCCCGTCGCGCTTCTTCAATCTCCGTGCGGCGCGTAAAACTCTCATCGGGCGCCGGCCCAAACCAGCCATCGCTGGTGGCAGTTCTCTGATATTCGTGGTCGCGAGCCATCGACCGTGTCTGCCCGCGCAACGTGTTTCTGGCCACATTCAAGGTGACACGCAGAAGCCAGGCGCGCAACAACTCTTCGCCGGGCGTCGAGTCGAGATTGCGATAGAGCCTGAGAAACACTTCCTGCGTCACATCCTCGGCGAGCGCCGCGTCCCTCACCACCGAGCACGCGGTCCGAAAGACCACGCGGTGATGAAGTGTAAACGCCTCGTCGAAGCTGAGCGGAGCCGCCGCAGTCGCGATTTCGTTAGGCATGGAGTCGATTAAGGCTCTAGCTTGTCCGCTCATTTATCCCCGTTCTCAACAAACAAACACCGCAAACCGCTGACTTGTGACAACTTTATACGAAACTCAGTCACTACCGATTTTCAGTGGTTTATTGTAGTCTGAATCCTGATCGACGCCAAAAACGAGCGGGTATCCCAAGCGCTTTAATTCATGACAACCAGAGGTCATAAGCGTCGATTGAACGCCGGCGGCGGCGCAAAAGTTCAAAATCTTCCACCGTAGATTCCCGTTGCGTCGGGCATTATTGGAAAGAATTGTTTGACTACTTCGAATCCTTCCGACCCTCTGCATAACAGCCATTTCATGCGTGCGTGCCGGCGCGAGCCCGTGCCTTATACGCCGATCTGGCTAATGCGCCAGGCTGGACGGTACATGCAGGATTATCGCGACATTCGCTCACGGGTGGGATTTCTAGAGCTGTGCAAGTCACCATCTCTGGCGGCGGAAGTGACCGTTACTGCGGCCGAGCGCCTGGGCGTAGATGCGGCCATAATTTTTGCGGATATCCTGCTAATCCTCGAGCCGATGGGGCTCCAGCTTGAGTTTGCGAGGGGCGAGGGACCGGTTATTCATAATCCAATTCGGGCAGCAGCGGATGTGAAACGCCTTCGCGAAATCGAAGATGTTGGCGCGCTCGAATTCGTCTTCGAAGCCATCAGGCAGACGCGCGCCGCGCTGAAAAGCAACCTACCTTTAATAGGATTCTCAGGAGCTCCGTTTACTCTTGCCTCTTATATGGTGGAGGGCGGCGCCTCGAAAGACTACGTAAGAACGAAATCGCTGATGTACAACGACAGTGGCGCCTGGCATGCGATGATGTCATTGATCTCGCGCGCCCTGGTCAGATATCTCAATGCTCAGGTCGCCGCCGGCGCCCAAGCGGTGCAGTTGTTCGACTCGTGGGTGGGCGCTCTCGCTCCTGACGATTATCAAAAATACGTTTTGCCACACACAAAAAGCGTGATCGAAGGCATCAATCCCGCGGCGCCGGTCATTCACTTTGGCACCGGAACATCAACCCTCCTGGAGTTGATGCGCGAAGCCGGTGGAAACGTGATTGGACTTGATTGGCGGATTGCGCTCGATGAAGGCTGGAGACGCGTCGGTAATGATGTTGGAGTAATGGGTAATCTCGATCCTGTGGCGCTTTTTGCCGGACAAGATCACATTCGTGCTCAGGCGAAAAAGATTCTCGAACAGGCTGGCCGCAGGCCGGGACATATTTTCAATCTCGGTCACGGAATTCTGCCGCAGACGCCAGTCGAGAATGTAATTGCGCTGGTGGAAGCTGTACATGAAATGAGCAGCGCTGCCGAAGATAGCCAGGCGCACAAAGTGTAAACACGAATGGCCCTCAGCATTCATGATCGGGTCGTTCGTTTCATTGCGGCGGTCTTTGTTTTTGTTCTGCTTTTATCTCTGATTGGCCCGCACCTCATGGATGTTGAGCCACCTCTATTTGTCAGAGTCCTCATGAAACCCGTTGAGGTTGTGTCAAAAACTGTTGGTGAAGTAGTTCCCCTACACAATATCGGTACTGCAGAAAAACCTTTCTACGAAGCAACACCCATTCACTTATTGTTGGGACTCTTGTTGGTGTTCTTTTGCATTCTCCTGTATCCGTTTGCCACCTACCTGCTCTTATCGATTTTATCGAGATTCATCGGAGGACGAGTGGTCAAAGACAACAGTCCGCAATGAGCACAAGCACCCATAGACCCTGCAAAGCCTGTGTTACGATTCCTCAAACGATGCCTGACTTACTTGTAAATCTTCTGAAACTTCCGCCGCTTGAAACGCTGTTGAGCGATCTGGAAAGTGGCGGGATCATTGTACGCCGCGCTCAGCCGTTTGAAATCACGCGCGTGCGTTCGTTTGTCGAGATCAATTTTTCTATTGCCTGGGCAGACGAGATTTCCGTCGGGTTTGCAAGCAAGCCGGTCTCGCTGTTTGTCGCTATCGCCGACAAAGAAGTTGTGGGCTTTGCCGCTTACGAATGCACCCGCCGGGGGTTCTCTGGCCCCATCGGCGTCCTCGAAAACATGCAGGAGCGCGGTATTGGCAAGGCATTGCTGCTGGCTTCGCTCTGGGGTTTGCGCGAGCTGGGTTACGTCTACGGAATCATCGGCGGAGCCGGGCCGGTTGAGTTTTACGAGAAAGCTGTGGGAGCTATTGTGATTCCCGACAGCGAACCAGGAATTTATACTAACCTTTTGAATTAACAGCGTCTGGTTTACCTGACCTACCCATGAAAAAGGCCGCCTACCTTCCAGCAATACACACGCGATCCGGTTGCGCTCCCCTGCCTCCGGGCCCCACGGGTCATCCCATCCTCGGCGTCATGCCGGAATTCAACCGCGACACGCTCGGCTTCATTGAGCGCTGCCGTGACTACGGCGATGTGGTTCGCATGCGTTTCCTTTATCTGACGGTCCATTTTCTCTACAACCCGGATGATATTGAATATGTTCTTTCCACCAACGCTAAAAACTTTATCAAGTCGCGTTCGCTGCGCTCGCCGTTTTTTCGACGTCTAGTTGGCAATGGGCTTCTGACTAGTGAAGGCGAGGAATGGAAACGCCAGCGCCGACTGGCCCAACCTGCATTTCATCGACAACGAATCAGCGCCTACGGCGACGTAATGGTGGAATATGCGACGCGCATGATCTCCTCCTGGCGGAACGGTGAACAGCGTGACATCCATCGAGATATGATGCGACTCACGCTCGAGATCGTAGTTAAGACTCTTTTCAACGCGGATGTCTCAGGAGATGCTGACAAAGTAGGACAGGTCCTCTCACAAATGGTAAAGCCCTTCGCCTCACAAGCAACCGTGAAATGGATTCTCGACAATCGACTGCCCACACCCGCCCACCGCCGCTTCAATCAGGCGGCAAGAGAGATCGATGAAATTGTTTATCGAATCATTGCCGAGCGACGGGCAAGTTCACATGACCAGGGTGATCTTCTTTCGATGCTCCTGGCCGCGCACGATGAAGATGGAAGTCAGATGACCAACCGTCAATTGCGTGACGAAGTCATGACTCTTTTCCTCGCGGGTCACGAGACGACGGCTTTGACTCTCTCCTGGGCCTGGTATCTCCTGGCGCAAAATCCAGAAGTCGAAAAGAAGTTTCACTCGGAGCTTGATGAAGTGCTACAGGGTCGTCAGCCCACTATGGCCGACATGCCCAACCTCAAGTACACCGAAATGATCGCGAAAGAGTCGATGCGACTTTACCCACCCGCTTACGGGGTGGGCCGGGAAACAATCGACGAATGTGAGATTGGCGGCTATCGAGTGCCCGCAAAATCTCAGGTCTTCATGTTCCAGTGGGCCACTCAACGCGATGCGCGGTTTTTTGAGGAACCGCACCGATTCTGTCCGGAGCGCTGGACCGACGACTTCAGCAATGCTCTGCCAAAGTACGCTTATTTCCCTTTTGGCGGCGGCCCGCGTCTGTGCATTGGAAATTATTTTGCGATGATGGAAGTCGTGCTGTTGCTGGCGAGCATCGGCCCGCGTTTTAAATTCTCACTTCTGCCCGGCCATCCGGTGAGTTTGCTCCCAGCGATGTCTCTAAGGCCAAAGGATGGAATCACGGTGCTGGTTAAGGATCGACGAAACTCGGATTAGTCAGAAGTAACGGGCAAGACCCCGTCAATAGAAACTAATGAAATCGAACCAACTCTCCGCATCAGGAAAACGACGAACTCGACTCGTCGAAATCTGCAAGGCGCTACCCGAGATCGAGGTACAGGTTTCCGGCGAGCAGCACCTGGCCTTTCGTATTCGCAAGAAAATTTTTGGCTACTATCTCTTTGATCATCATGGCGACGGCATGATCGCTTTTTGTTGCAAGTCGAGCCTGAACGACCAGCGTCGTCTGGTCAAGGAAGATCCTGTTAGTTTCTTTGTGCCGCCATACGTTGGGCCGAAAGGTTGGGTTGCGATTCGTCTTGACCTGGATGAAGTTGACTGGGACACCGTCTGGGAACTCGCGCGCCGAGCTTATCAAGACCTTGCACCTAGAAAGCTGGCGGCTCTTGTCGACTAGCAAGCACAAGCGCCCGTTATTCCAATGCTCGCGCAATGCCCGCCCACTCCGCCAGCGTCAGTGTCTCCGCCCGACGCTGCAAATCAATCTCAGCCTGGCAAAGCACGATGCTTGCGCCACCGTGATTCTTGATGTTTTCTTGCAGAGGAAACGGCGCGCTTCGCAAATTATTGAAAATCGTCTTGCGTCTTTGGGCAAATCCAGCACTTACAATCTGCCACAATAATTTCTCGTCTCTCACTTCAGCCGCAATTTGTGGCCTCAGTGTTAATCTAACAACGCTGCTCCAAACCTTCGGCGCCGGACGAAACGAATGCGGCGCGACGTCAAATAGCTTGTCTGTTTCACAATATGCCTGGACAAAAACGGAAAGGTAACCACGATCCGCTGTGCCCGGGGCAGCCGTTATGCGCTCCACTACTTCCCTCTGCAACATCAACACCATCTCAGTAAGGCAATGTCGCTGCTCGATCAATCTTTGGACAATTGCCGTGGCTACGTTGTAGGGAAGATTGGCCACTACTCGCGCGTGAGCCGCAGGCTGAATCACATCGCAAACTTGGATAACCAACGCATCGCTCTGGAGAAGTTTAAAATTTGTTTTAGCCTCGAATTGTTCGGTGAGTAGTGGGATGAGATTTCGATCAAACTCTATAGCGATGAGACGGCCCGCCTTCTCCAGGAGAGGTGCCGTTAGCGCTCCTCTTCCCGGTCCAATCTCGACGATTGTCTCTTCAGCGTTCGGCTCTAACGCTTCAACTATGCGTTGTATGATTCTTTGGTCTGTTAGGAAATTTTGGCCAAAGCGTTTTGAAGGATGAGGGATGAAGGATGAAGGATGAAGCGGTTTCGCCTCAGCTCCTTTTTTCATCCTTCCGCCTTCATCCTTCATCCTTGCTTTTCATCCTTCATCCTTCATTTGTCTGCGCGGGTATCCTGTTACTTCAAGGTCTCGCCCTCGTTGCGCGACTTCCATATCCTGGAGTTCCAGCGCCTCGGTTAAAGTCTCAGCGCCTTCGCCGCCAACTGCATTCGGCGCTTCACGGCCTCCGATAATTACCGGCGCGAGGAAAATCGAAACTTTGTCCACTAGCCCCGCATCCAGAAATTTTCCGGCGATACCGGCCCCGCCTTCCACCAGTACGCTTTGAATTGAGCGGTGGCCAAGCTCTTCCAGAATCGCCAGGAGATCGCGACCATTTGCCTGATCGCGCACAACCTCCACTCCGCGCGATGCCAGTGCCTCCACCTTTGATTTTTCGGCTGACTTGGCCGCGAAGATGACGACCGGCGTACCGTTCGCAGTCATTACGAGCTGAGATTCAGGGGAAACATTCAGTGTGTCATCCAGCACAATGCGAACCAATGGTCTTCTTCTTGACTTGCCCGAGCGATCAGTCAACAAGGGATCGTCCGCCAGCGCGGTGCCCGCGCCGATCAATATCGCGTCATACTCATGCCGTAATTCATGTACACGCGCTCTCGACTGTCCCCCGGTTATCCAGCGCGAGTCTCCGGTGCGCGTGGCAATCTTGCCATCCAGAGAAGCAGCAAGTTTCAGGTGCACAAACGGCCGCCCGGTGCGCATGAAATGTAAATACTTCTCGTTAACCTGCGCCGCTTCGCGAGCCAACAAGCCAATGGAAACTTCAACACTCGCGGATCGCAGATGTTCAAAACCCTTTCCCGATACTTTCGGGTTTGGATCTTCGATGGGCACCACGACGCGGCTCACGCCCGCCCTGATCAGCGAATCGGTGCATGGAGGAGTGCGACCGTGATGCGCATGGGGCTCCAGCGAAACGTAGGCAGTCGCGCCCCTACCCCTTGCTCCTGCTTGTTCAAGAGCATACGTCTCCGCATGCTTCAGATTCTCGTAAGTATAAAAACCTTCACCAACGATCTCTCCCCCCGGACTTGCAATCACGCAACCGACGAGTGGACCAGGACTGACCTGACCAGCGCCTTTCGCAGCAAGCGCCAAAGCGCGCTCCATTAAACGGCGATCCGCCTCGGTCCATCCGCTTGTCATGCCGGGAGGTGTTGCTATTATTTCTTGCAAGAAGTTACTCAGAACACTAGACCATGAGACTCCTCAACATCCTTGATGGATGGAGTCTCGATTCTAGTTTTCTCTCTTAAAAATACTACTACTTATTCAAACAAACCGTTCACATAAAGCTCTGGATCGAAGACGACGAGATCGTCAATTTTTTCTCCAATGCCCGCGTAACGAATCGGTAAGCTGAGCTCCTTAGCAATCGCTACAGCAATTCCACCCTTTGCCGTGCCATCAAGTTTTGTCAGCACGATGCCGGTCACGCCGGCTACCTTTAGAAATTGCCGCGCCTGTTCGAGACCATTCTGACCGGTGACGGCATCCACCACCAACAACGTTTCATGCGGTGCACCCTCAACTTCGCGCGCCGCAACCCGCTTCATTTTTTCCAGTTCAGACATCAAATTTGATTTGTTATGAAGACGACCGGCAGTGTCTACGATCAGCACGTCCGAACCGCGCGCCTTCGACGACTTTAGAGCATCGAATAGCACGGCGGCCGGATCTGTTCCCTGCTTTTGTTGAATCAAGGGAACGCCGGTTCGTTCAGCCCAAATCGCCAATTGGTCTGAAGCCGCAGCACGAAACGTATCGGCGGCACAAATCAATACATCATTCCCTTCAGCCTTGATTCGCTGGGCGAGTTTACCGATGGTGGTCGTCTTTCCCACGCCGTTTACGCCAACAACCATCATCACGTAAGGCGACACGTTCTCGGCGATGCTCGTTTCAGAGGAGACCCCCTGCTTTTCTGACTGGCGTAGGATTGTCAAAAGTTCATCTTTGATCGCCTGCTTCAGCGCGTCGAGATCATTAATCTGCTTGCGCGCGACTCCGCGCCGAACTGTTTCAAGAATATGTTGGGTCGTGGCCACGCCGATGTCTGCGGCGATAAGCGCTTCCTCAAGCTCATCCAGCAGATTCTCGTCGATCTGTTTGAGGCCCTGAAATACCGTGTCGAGTCGTTCCGAAAGCGATTCGCGCGTAGCCGACACCGCCCTGCGAAAGCGCGCTGAGAATTCCTGCTCGAGCGCGGCTTCCTGGGCCTGCAACTCTTCTATCGAAAGATTCAGACCCAGAACAGACGTAGCAAAAGGCGAACGCGAGGGAGCGGGCTTTTGCGGAACGGGTTCCGATCTAATTGGCTCTGGCGCGGGCGATGGTGGTCGCGTGAGTGGAGAAGACACCGGAGCTTTCTGTGAGAACGTTTCAACGGGAACCGCGGTTGGAGCACCTCCGGTTGGCACGGGTTCAAGAGCCGCTGCCGACGCAGGTGAAACAGATGAAGTTGATACTTCTTCGCGATTATTCGCCGGCGCTTCAGACTCATTCGCACGCCCTACCTTTTCAGGCAAGGGTTCGTTTAGTTTGAGCGATACAAACTGATCGCCACTCTTACGCTTCCAGAAAAGCCCCATAGAATTGGTCCACAGATATTAGTGCTAATAACGGAAATGATGATTATAAGGGCAACAGCCGCGTCCTAACAAAAAGGCGCGGCTGCGATTACAGGTTCAGTATGATATATGTCCAGATTACGAAACCGGCAGCGGCTCACCCTCGGCGGCTTTTTGAAACGATGGTACCGGCAACTTAGTTTCGGACACGTTGCGCTTCTTGAGTTTCACTGATCCCGGACGGATTTGGCCTTCATCACATGCTTGCACGAAAGCTGAGACCACAATTGGATCGTAACGAGTGCCAATAAAGCTAATTATTCGCTTCACGGCGTCTTCAAACTTCATTGCTTGTTGGTAAGGGCGATCGGTCGTCATAGCATCGAAGGTATCCGCGACCGCGACGATTTTTGCCATCAACGGAATTTCGTCACCTTTCAAACCCTGCGGATAACCCTGGCCATTGACCATCTCGTGGTGCATGTACATGCCCGGTAGGAATTCCTTCATCGCCGCTATCTGCGACATGATCTTGTAGCCCTTTTGCGGGTGCTGCTTCATTATCACGAACTCATCGTCGGTGAGGGCTGCCGGCTTTTTCAGAATTTTGTCGTCGATTGCAATCTTGCCGACGTCGTGAAGCAGCGCACTGATTCGAATCTTTTCACATTCATCATCCGAAAGTCCTAAATGTTGGGCGATTGCTACGGATATTCTCGACACTCGCTCTGAATGACCGCGCGTATAAGGGTCCTTGCCATCTATCGCCGCTGCCAGGCCTTTCACGGTTCCCAGGAACAACTCTCGATTTTCATCAGCCGAACGCTGCAGGTCTTTGATGTAATTTTCAAGCTGATCCGTCATCAGGTTAAACGAGTCGCCCAGGTTACCTAACTCGGTTCTACTGCGTACGTTGATCCGTTGCGAAAAATCACCTAAGGCAATGCGCTGGGCACCGATGGCCAACTCTTGCACCGGCTGAGTCAACTTCTTCGCGAAGAAGAAGCCGATCACTATGGTCAACAATCCTGCAACCACACTGATCAAAATGGTCTGCTGGCGCATTTCAGTAACCGAAGCAAGCGCTGCCGATTCATCCTGAATCGCAATTACTCCCAACCTGCAATTCTTATCCAATTCGGCAGTGGCGTATGCTCCAAGCATTGCCACTTTGCGCCCGTCGCGCACAAGCGTAAAAGGTTCCAGCGCAGACTGTACTTGCGCACCCGACTGCTGCCAATCCTGAACCACCTTGAGATCGGTCATTGGCTTCTCTGAAAACGCAACGCCGGCTTCCGGATGAGCAACAGCGCGGCCGTTTTGATCCACTACGAAGACAACAGGTAAACCGGCGTCGAGTAATTCCCGCTCACTCATCGAGTTGGGCTGATGGACTGCGGTGAAAACTTCCTGAAACGAAATGATCGCTACCACGGCTGCCACAACATC
>JALYSR010000198.1 GCA_030854715.1 Acidobacteriota bacterium | reverse complement strand
GTTGAACGCACACGGACCAGCAAACGCGCTCAGTATTCCTTAGCTGTGGGCAGGTGAACTCAAGCCACTCAAAGGTGAGTAAATTATATAAATGACAATTTTATTTATTATGTTTCAAGGCGGATTGGGTGCACTCGGCGGCTTAGTCCCGATGCTTCTGATCATCGCCGTCTTTTACGTTTTAATGGTCCGACCACAACAGAAACGGCAGCGCGAATTGCAGCAGACAATCTCTCAATTGAAGATCGGGGACCGCGTAGTGACCACAGGCGGAATAATCGGAACTATCACCACCGTGCGCGACACTAGTTTTTTCATCAGGAGTGCCGATAAGTCTATTCTAGAAGTCGCCCGATCTGCCGTGGCAGGTATTGAAGGGGAAGAAAAGAAATAGCACTGACTTCACAGCAGTGAAGATTTATTTGCGATGAAACAGAAGAACCTTCTACAGCGAACTATCATTATCGTGCTCGTAACGCTGATCGGTATTTATATCGTCATCGGCCCACGCCGCCGTCCTGCTCTCCACGATTTCACCTGGTCCGGAATCAAAACAACGCTGGCTACGAACATAAAGTTGGGCCTCGATCTTAAAGGTGGTTCCCACCTTGTCTTGCGAGTAAAGACTGAGGCGTTTCTGAAAAGTCTTACGCAGACTAACGGGAGCGCGATCGAGTCTGCTGCTCAAGCCGCCGGATTTGCCGTCAAGGGGGTGAAGACTGAAGCTGCCCCAGGTAACTATAGCATCACGCTTGAGGCCGCTGACGCGTCGCAGGTCGCGGGCATACAGGAAGCAGTCAAGAAGAAGGTGGATCTTTCGGATTGGTCGGTTTCAGTCAGTGGCAACATCATCACCTGGACGTTAACGCCGACCGCGCAGAGAACCCTTGCGGAACAGGCAACGGACCAGGCCGATCGCATCATTCGGAGCAGGCTGGATGCCGTAGGCGTGGCGGAACCATTGGTGCAACGCCACGGCTCGCAAAGTTCTCACCAGATACTGATCCAGATGCCCGGCATACAAGACCCGGAGCGCGTAAAACAGTTGCTAAAGGCGGAATCGAAGCTTGAGCTGGTTCATGTAGTCAGCCCGCCCAGTCCTTCGCCGGTACAAACTTATAACACTGAGGAAGAAGCAAAGGCTTCGCTGGGCGGCACTGTCCCGACAAATCGGCGCGTACTGCCATATGCGGATCGCAATGAGCCCACTACGGCGGGCCAGACAGCCACGGACCAGAACCAGGCGCCGAAAAAATGGGTGGTGGTTGAAACTCCGGCAGTAGTTGACGGAAGTGAACTGCGCAACGCTTCAGCAACTCAGTCCCGAGCCGGCGCGGATGAGTATCAAATCGCCTTTGCTTTCAAGCCCACCGGTGCTGAGAAATTCGGCGCCTGGACGGGCGCCCATATCAACGACTACATGGGAGTCGTACTGAACGACGAAGTCAAATCCGTTGCCTACATCAAGTCGCAGATTTTCGATCAAGGTGAAATCTCCGGAAGGTTTACGAAGCAATCGGCCGAGGACCTGGCTTTGACCTTAAGATCAGGCGCGCTGCCTGCCCCGATTGAATATCAGGAAGAGCGCACGGTTGGACCCAGCCTGGGCGCTGACTCGATTAGATCGGGCGTGAGGGCATCATTGTTTGGATTGTTGTTCGTCGTCGCTTTTATGCTTTTCTACTACCGTGGCGCAGGTGTGAATGCCGTGGTGGCCCTGATTCTGAACATGATTCTGATGCTTGCCGGCCTGATTATTTTCCAGGCGACCCTCACCCTGCCGGGAATCGCCGGCATCATCCTGACGATAGGTATGGCGGTAGACTCCAATGTGCTTATCTTCGAACGCGTCCGCGAGGAATTGAGAACCGGCAAAACAGTCGCCTCAGCCATTGAGCAGGGTTTCGCCCGGGCTTTTGTAACTATCATTGACACCCACGTCACCACCATCATTTCGTCGCTATTCCTGTTTGTTTTCGGCACCGGACCTTTACGTGGTTTTGCAGTCACCCTGGTTTTGGGTCTGGTAATCAATCTGTTCTCCGCAGTCTATGTTTCGCGCACGATTTTTATGTGGGAGTTAAGTCGCAAACGAAAGTTGGAGTCGCTAAGTATTTAGAGCGTGTGGCTAAACAGACCTGAAAGCGCGACTGATTTAATATGATTCAAGTTTTTAAAGACGTTAAAGTTGACTGGCTGGCTAATCGCCGTATCTTCATTGCGATCTCCATTCTGCTCATGCTTGCCGGTCTCAGCTCGGCCATTTTCCGTCAATGGAAACATCCCGGCGGCACCGAAGCCTTTCACCTCGGCGTAGACTTCAAGGGTGGAACGGTGGTTACCGCAAGATTTAAGCAGCGGCCGTCCGCCGAAGCGATTCGCGATGCGCTCGTAAAAAGCGGAGCTCCGGAGGCAGTCATTCAACCCGTGACTGATAAACCTGATGTCGCGTTAATAAAACTTCCCCTGGAAGGCGGGGGGAGCGAGGAGTCGCAGGCGCAAGTGGAGCAAGGTCGCACAAGGGTAAAAAACGCGCTGAATCAGTTTGGCCCCGAAGGAGACGCTTACGAGATCATAGGTACGGATGCTGTTGGTGCTGTCGCGGGTGCACAGCTTCGCAACAAGGCGATTGCCGTTACCCTGGCGGCCCTGGTAGGCATCCTGCTGTACATCGCCTTCCGTTTTGAATGGACCTATGGCGCGGCGGCCGTCATTGCAGTGTTTCACGATGTGCTGGTAACGCTGGGTTTCTTTTCAATCTTTCAGTGGGAAGTGAGCTTGACTGTGATTGCCGCGCTACTCACCCTCGTTGGATTTTCAGTCAACGACACCATCGTCATTTTCGACCGCATCCGGGAAAACCGCCGGTTGCACCGTCGGGATTCCCTTTACAAGGTCACCAACGACTCGATCAACCAGACCCTCTCTCGTACTGTTATTACCTCAGGTTTGGTCTTTCTTTCGGTTCTGTCTATGGTGTTATTTGGCGGCGAAGTGTTGCGAGGTTTTTCGTTAGCACTATTGATAGGAGTGGTCTTCGGCACGTATTCATCCGTTGCTATAGCAAGTCCGATCATGGTCTGGTGGGAGCAGCGTCTCGATAGCGCAAAGCGAAGTGCTTTGACGGCAACTAACCGCCCGGCGCAAAAGGTGGCGCGGGTGGCAAATACAGCGAGGCCAGAATTGCTACCGAGCGGTAACCGAAAGCGCTCTCGCGGTGCCGGGCGTGCTTGAGATTGGGCTTCGCGACCACAGCGGCGTAAGTATCTTTCGCCTTGATATACTTCAAATTTGCTCTTGACTTTGGCGCGTGATGCGGCATAGACTGCTGCCGTTGCTGGCCAATTAAATACTCAAGAGTCGACCCGCGTTGTGGAAGCGAAGGTTGGGCGCGTGGCAGTCTGTTGAGAAGGCCGGCGATGTTTTTTCTCGCACAGCGGCTTTTCAATTTGATTCAGCTCAGACCACTGGGCCGCGGTTTTCCCCTTCATTGTAATGACCCTCAAGCGGTGAGATCGGCGTTTGAGAAGCAATATAAGAGCAGCAAGAAGAGCAGCAAGAATTCATCGAGAGAATTTTGCACCCCTGATCCATTTGGCACCGGAATAGGGAGGATAAAAATGTTCGATAACTTAGTAGAGTCTGGTTCGCACAAAGACGATCTGTCGCGAAAGGGCTCTTTTCTTTTGGGCACCGTGCTAATTTACGGAGTCCTTGGCCTGGCACTCGTAGTGGGCAGCATATGGTTCACAGTTGCTAACCTGGATAGCCAGGATTTGGAACTGACCACTCTGGTCGCGCCTGTGCCGGTACCTCAACAGGCCCAGCCAGACAAACCAGCCGAAGTTAAGCCTCAAAAGATTGAGCAGAACGTGGACGTCCGGAAGGAGCTAATTGCGGACGTTTCGCGAACCGAGCTGGTGCCTAAAGAGGTTTCAGCCAAAGCCAGTAATATTCCGCCCGTAAGGCGAGGGGTTACTACCGTGGTTGGCAGCAGCGATTCCAATGCAGCCGCTCCCATGGCAGCAGGCCCGGGTACCGGCACTGGGTTAGTAGCGGGACCAACTAAGGTAAACATATCCGAGGAACCGCCTCCGCCTCCACCCAAACCGACTCCGCCAAGGGCGCCTATTTCGGGCGGCGTGCTCAACGGAAAGGCGATCAGTCTGCCAAAACCGGCCTATCCGCCGATCGCCAGGCAAGCTCATGCCTCCGGAACTGTCGTTGTTCAAGTAGTAATCGATGAAAACGGGAGCGTCATCTCCGCGTCAGCAGTGTCGGGCCATCCATTATTGCGGGCGGTTGCGGTTGCGGCTGCGCGCGGGGCGAGATTTTCGCCCACGAAGTTATCTGGTCAGCCCGTTAAGGTGACAGGGGTCATCACGTACAATTTCGTGGCTCAATAAACTGTGGAGGTCCAGCGCCGTGCGAGCCTCTGTGGGCTCATTCTGCGGGTTCCCTGCGAGCTATCAATGTAACAAAAAACCTTTGGAGGGTTTACCGTGACTATTCTAACCAGTCTTCTAGGAACGAAAGTGCTAAGCCTGATCGTCTTCATGTGGCAGGAAGCGGCCCCGGCTGCTACGCCTGAAGTAGACCACTTCTCTTTAATGTCCATGGTTAAGAGCATGGGGGCCGTCGCTATCGGCGTTGTTATCGTCCTGCTAATCATGTCGGTGTATTCGATCGCGATCATGGTTGAGCGCTATTTGACTTATACGGCAGCCAAGAAACAGTCGCGAGAGTTTGCTCCGCGCGTTGCCCAGGCGCTGAAAAATGATCGCATCGAAGAAGCGATCAACATCAGTGACAAGCATCGCAAGTCGCACCTCGCGATGGTTGTGAGCAGCGGATTGCAGGAGTTTCGAGCCCACGAACAATCGTCGGATATTTCGGGTGATGAAATCGAAGCTTCGAAACGTGCCCTGCAGCGAGCTATCGCCATTAAGACCGCAGAGTTTAAGCGCGGCCTTTCAGGTCTGGCGACGATCGGATCAACAGCTCCCTTCGTAGGCCTGTTCGGCACCGTGTTCGGAATTATTAACGCTTTCCGCATGATGGGTAACGCGGGCCAAGCCGGAATCGGCGCGGTCGCCGGTGGTATTTCCGAAGCGCTCTTTACCACAGCTCTGGGTCTGTTGGTGGCAGTGCCCGCTGTGTGGCTTTTCAACTACTTCACTGGCAAAGTCGATGGCTTCATAGTCGAGATGGATAACTCGGCGTCGGAGCTGGTTGACTACTTTATTAAGAACCGCACGAAGCAGTTGAAACCGTAACAGCCTTAAATGCAGTAAGGCCGGCGTACTGGAGGGTACGGCGGCGTCCTCGTTCGTGTTGACCGCTGAAAGTTCGCGGAGAAGGAGATTTACTTATGGGAATGGCAGCAGGTGGGGGCGGTGGCCTTCAGTCGGAAATAAATGTCACCCCAATGGTCGACATCATGTTGGTGCTCTTGATCATCTTCATGGTGGTTACCCCTTTGTTGCAGCATGGCGTCACGGTAAACCTGCCAAAGGATCTAAATAACCCTGAGGAAGATCAAAGGATCATCAAAGATGACGCGATCGTAATCGCCATCCCTAATGATGGTGAGTACTACCTTGGCAAGGAAAAGATCGCCAAGGATCAGGTTAAGGATAAGGTCGAGAAGATGTTGTCAAACATCAAGAAGGAAGACGACAAGATTGTTTACATCAAGAGTGGCGTGGGCGTGAGCTACGGTGAGGTAGTTAATATCATCAACGAGGTAAGGGCGCTGGGAGTAGATAAGATTGGCCTCGTCGCCGACAAGAAAAAGGGTGGACCGCCAACGCCCGCTACACCTCCTAAGACAGCCTAGGGCGGGTAGGGCAACGGTTTCAGCGCGTTTGTAAAGGAGTTAATTTATGGCAAGTGCAGGTAGCTCGTCGAAAGCGGTACCGTATATTAATG
>JALYSR010000109.1 GCA_030854715.1 Acidobacteriota bacterium | reverse complement strand
CACGGAGCTCGCACGGATCTACACTCGAAGTTGGGCGCGATTGTTCCAAATCCGGCGTGGCGATTGGTGCAAGCGCTGGCGACAATAACTTCGCCGAAGGGTGTGATCACAATTGACGGTTTTTCGTCGCTCATCGCGCCGATCAGTGAAGAGGACGCAGAAGCCCTGAAAACGATCGAGCTTGATGAAGCTGGCTTGAAACGCGAGTTCCGTATCGGTGGCTGGCTGCGTTCGATGAAGGGCCCGGCGCTGGTGAAGGAGCACATCTTCGGTGCGACCTGCACAATCTGCGGGATTCAAACGGGACATACCGAGGCTGGAATAAAAACTGTGCTGCCAAGCACGGCGTTGGCCCGGCTTGATTTTCGCTTAGTGCCTGATCTGACCCCGGAAATCGTTCTCAATCTACTGAGAGAACACCTGGACGTGCGTGGCTTCAAAGATATTGAGATCATCGAACTGGGTAATGCTCCGCTCGCGAAATCATCCGCGAGTTCTGGCATTGCCCGGGCAGTGATTGGCTCCGCCGCGGAAGTTTACGGCATGGCGCCGCTGGTCTATCCGATGGATCCATCAAGCGGTCCGGTGGGCGCGGTCTGCGGCGCGTCTTCGCCGCCTACGCCAGTGGCATCCTTCGGCATTAGTTACGCTGGTTCGAACCCGCATGGACCAGACGAGAACATTCGCGTGGACGATTTTCTCCAGAGTATTAAATTCATCGGCCGGGTAATTCATAAGCTCGGAGAGCGTAAATCCGGAGAACATAAGACAAAGACTAGCGGCATAACAAAGGTCAGCGGAACCAGGGAAGGACGGACAACTTCCTCACACGCTTGAGCACCATTCTGTTGAATTCCTTTAGAGTCGGCACTTGTGCCGCGGCGTAAGGGGGGACAAGTCCCTACTCTAAACGAACTATTAATACAGTTAGGGGTGGAGTTTGGCTAAAGCCCAATCAGTCGCACAAAAAATCGAGAAACTGCGGGAAGAGATTAGCCATCACGAGGAACTCTATTACGTCCGAGATAGCCCTGAAATCTCCGACGTCGAATACGATGCGCTACTCGAGAAGCTTCAAAAACTGGAGCTCGAAGACCCCGAACAGGTAACACCTGACAGTCCCACCCAGCGCGTTGGCGGCAGACCGGCCGAAGGCTTTTCTGAAGTGGTCCATCGCCGGCCGATGCTTTCGCTCGACAATAGCTACAACATCGATGAGTTGCGCGCATTCGACCAGCGCTGCCAACGCCTGGCCGAAGGCCGCCGATTTGATTACGTGGCCGAGCTGAAGATAGACGGCCTCTCATTGGCGCTTCACTACGAGAATCAATTGCTGGTGCGTGGAGTCACGCGCGGCGACGGACGGATAGGCGAGGAGGTCACGCAAAATGCGCGCACCATCAGAAGCATCCCGCTCAAATTGCGGCCTTCTTGCATCTCGAATCTCAAATCTGAGATCTCAGAACTCGAGGTTCGCGGCGAGGCGTTCATACCGCGAAAAGTGTTCGAGCGCATCAACGCCGAGCGCGAAGAACAGGACGAACCACGCTTTGCAAATCCGCGAAATGCCGCGGCCGGCACTATCAGACAACTCGATTCGAAAATTGTAGCCAGCCGCAAGCTGGAGATGTTTGCTTATGATTTGCTCGCCGGGGAACGCAAACCGTTCGCGACGCATTGGGAAGCTCTCGATTGGATGAAGCAGGCGGGATTCCGCGTAAATCCCAACCGGAAACTTTGCAAGTCGATCGAGGAAGTGATCGACTTTGCCGGCGAGATGGAAGCGCAACGCGACGATCTCGATTATGAAATCGATGGACTCGTCGTCAAAGTCAACTCAACCGCACTGCAGGATGAATTCGGCACCACGAACAAAGCGCCGCGATGGGCCATCGCCTACAAATATGCCGCGCGACAGGCCACCACCCGGGTACTGGCGATCACTGTGCAAGTGGGTAGGACAGGAGCGTTGACGCCGGTTGCGAATCTGGAGCCCGTAAGTCTCGCCGGGACAACCGTGGCGCGCGCTACCTTGCACAATCCGGACGAGGTCAAGCGACTTGGGATTCGCATTGGTGATTGGGTACTGATTGAAAAGGGCGGCGACGTCATTCCCAAGGTGCTCAAAGTCATCGAGTCGAAGCGCACGGGAGCAGAGAAGCCATTTCGGATGCCGAGAAAATGTCCTGTATGCGGGGGTGAAATCTCGCGACCGGAAGGGGAGGTAGTTTCGCGTTGCGTGGCTGCGGATTGTCCAGCGCAACTCATGGGCCGTTTATTACACTTTGCTTCACGACGCGCGATGCGTATCGAAGGTTTGGGCGAGTCGCTTGTCGATCAGCTTGTCAAAACCGAAAACGTCCGCGATGCCGGCGATCTTTACAGCTTGACTCTGGAAGATATTGCCAGCCTCGAGCGGATGGCTACCAAGTCGGCGTCCAATCTGCTGGCTCAAATAGAAGCGAGTAAAGAGCGCGATCTTTCAAATCTGGTTTATGCGCTCGGTATACGCCACGTGGGCGACCGAACCGCAGCTACCCTGTCGAGACATTTTGGTTCGCTTGATGCGCTCAGCAAAGCTACCGTCGAGGAACTTGACGTTGTTCCGGAGATAGGCCTGACGGTAGCGCAAAGCGTACACGATTGGTTTGACGATAAAGGTAATCTTGAGTTGTGCCGAAGATTGGCAGCCGCGGGTGTGCGGACAACAATTCAGAAGAACCGCGCAATAACCGATGAAAAGTTTGCCGGCGAGCTGTTTGTTTTGACGGGTACACTGGCGGCCTATACTCGTGATGAAGCGAAAGCAGCAATTGAGAACCGTGGTGGTCGTGTTACCTCCTCGGTTAGCAAAAAGACTGACTATGTAGTCGCAGGGGATGAGGCGGGATCCAAACTTGATAAAGCAACGTCGCTTGGTGTTACCGTCATCGATGAGACAGAGTTTAAGAAATTGCTCGGGTAGGACAGGCATTCCTGCCTGTCCTCTTTTAGGGGCCTTATGTATATTTGATTAAAGGATGAAGTGACAGACAGGAATGTTCTGTCCTACTTAGTTAGGAGATTAAATGGCGGACACGCAAAAGACAGACGATAAGCTCGAGTTACTCTACACACTTTTCTGCGACGACGTTCGCCTTGAGGCGGGCAACAAGCTTTCATTCATGGGAGTTTTTCAAAATATCATGGTGCAACAAGTGCCTATTTCGCTGATCAAGTTTGCGGTCGTGAATCATTGGCGAGGCGAGGGCACGCATCTTTCCGAAGTCAGGATCCTGACGCCCGACCGCCAGCATCCGGTGGTCGTTTCCCAGCCAACCAGCTTCGAAATTACGCCGGGCGGTTTTGCTGACAACATCAGTTTCTTTGTAAACGTAACCTTTCCTTCGGCGGGCCAGTATTGGGTTCAGACCCTGGTCAACTCCACCCTCTTCGACGAGCAACAGCTCACCGTTTCCGATGGACGTGAGGCGCAAGCCGACAGCGCTTCCCAGGCAATTAATTAAAGGACAAAACAAAGGCGAGCGCCATATTCGCGCTCGCGCTGTTTTGATGAAGCTGGTGCGGATGAGAGGACTTGAACCTCCACGATGTCACCATCACAGGCTTCTGAGACCTGCGCGTCTGCCAGTTCCGCCACATCCGCACGTGTGAATTCATTATGCGAATGCGTTTGAAGAGTGTCAAGAAACCAACCTGTTTACAGAACCGAGCGCGAAAGCGCCGGATGCTGGAATCAACTTGTGTCCGATGC
>JALYSR010000107.1 GCA_030854715.1 Acidobacteriota bacterium | reverse complement strand
CGCCAAAATCCTCGACACGGCCACCGAGGAGCTGCGCACCATCACCGGTCAGAAGCCGGTCGTCACCAAAGCCAAAAAATCGATCGCGTCGTTCAAGTTGCGTCAGGGAATGCCGATTGGGGTAATGGTTACGCTGCGTGGAGATCGCATGTATGAATTCCTGGACCGGTTCGTGTCCATCGCGCTGCCACGCGTCAGAGACTTCCGGGGAGTTTCACCGAAGGCTTTTGATGGCCGCGGCAACTACACAATCGGCGTGCGCGAGCAATTGATCTTTCCGGAAATTGACTTCAACAAAGTCGACAAGCTGCGGGGAATGAACATTACGATTATTACGACAGCTCGAAACGATGAGCAGGCGCGCGCACTTTTAAAAGGACTGGGAATGCCCTTTAGGGCGTGAACCGGAAACCGTGAATCGTAAACAGAAACGTCGATTCACAATTTACGGTTCATAGTTCACGAGGTTATATGGCAAAGAAATCATTGATTGCGAAATCGGAGCGGAAACCGAAGTTTGCGGTGCGTGCTTACACGCGTTGCAAGCGGTGTGGCAGGGCCCGCGGCTATCTGCGGAAATTCAATTTGTGCCGCATCTGTTTTCGTCAGTTGGCGCTTGAGGGACAAATTCCCGGCGTCGTTAAGTCTAGTTGGTAAAGCCGTGACGAGTAACACGTGACAAGTAACAAGAAAAACTTGTTCCTACTCGTCACTTGTTACTAGTCACCCGTTACGGAGTTAAGAATGACTGATCCTATCGCAGATATGTTGACGCGAATCCGCAATGCGATTGCGGCAAAGCATTCGCGCGCGGATATCCCGGCCTCGAAACTGAAGCTTGAGATTGCCCGAATTCTAAAAGAAGAAGGCTATATCAATAATTTCGTTCTGAAGGGCGAGGGCCTGAAGCGCACCATTCGTATTTTCCTGCGTTACGACGCGCGTGGAACGTCTTCGATTACCCACCTGGAAAGAGTGTCGCGCCCAGGGCGGCGTGTTTATGTCGGCTCGAGCGAGATTCCGAAAGTGCTCGGTGGCTACGGCGTGAATATCGTTTCAACTTCCAAAGGCTTGATGAGCGGAAAAACAGCGCGCCGTGAAAACATGGGTGGAGAGTTGTTGGCGCAGATTTATTAAAGGATGAAGGATGACGGATGAAGGATGAAATGCGATTGAGCAGCGATGAAATAATGTTTCATCCTTCATCCTTCCGCCTTCATCCCTGAGGTTCTAATTATGTCGCGCATAGGCAAGAAAGCAATCACGTTACCAAAGGGCGTTTCAGTAACCATTCACGAGCAGGCGCTCGAAGTGAAGGGGCCGAAAGGTAACTTGAAGACGCCGATTCCTGAAGGGATTAGTTTCAAACTCGAAGGCGACGAGTTGCGCGCCGAGCGCACGTCTGATGATCTGGCGCCTTTGCACGGTCTGGCTCGCGCGCTCGCTAACAATGCCATTGTTGGTGTCACTGAAGGGTTCTCAAAGCAAATGGACGTTGTAGGCGTCGGCTACAAGGCGGACGTGCAGAGTAAGAGAATCGTTTTTTCGCTTGGTTATTCGCATCCGATTGAGTTTCCTTTGCCTGATGGGGTAGAAGCCAAAGCCGAGCGTATGACGACCAAGGGAAGTATTCAGCAGTATCAAACAACGCTGACCCTGACGAGCATCGACAAGCAGAAGCTCGGGCAGGTGGCTGCGGAGATGCACAAACTGCGCAAGCCGGACGCCTATAAAGGTAAGGGGATCCGCTACGCCGATGTGCCGATTAAATTGAAGCCGGGCAAGACGGGTAAGTAACGGTAAATAGTAAATCGTAAATGGTAAATGGTGGGTTCTCCTATTCACCACTCACCATTTACCATTCACGGGTAAAGAAATGGCAAACACGAGTAGAGCAACAGTTCGGGAGGCGATTCACAGGCGGATTCGCCGCAAAGTGAGAGGCAGCGGCGAGCGCCCACGGCTGGCCGTTTACCGCAGCTTGAATCATATATACGCGCAGGTAGTTGACGACCAACTCGGTCAAACCCTCGTGTCTGCTTCGACCACAGAAAAAGATTTGCGTGGATCCACTGGCGGCAATATTGACGCTGCCCGACGCATCGGCAAGGCCATTGCCGAACGCGCGCTCGAGAAAGGGATCAGCAGCGTGGTCTTCGACCGCGGCGGCTATCTCTACCACGGACGAATCAAGGCCCTGACTGACGCGGCCCGTCAAGCGGGCTTGAATAAGGACGAATTGGCGGCGCAGGCCGAGGCGGCGCCCGCAGACCTGGAAGAGAAACCTGAAGGCAAGGCCGACAAAAAGCCACGTAAGAAAGCCCAAGAGAATCAATGAGACAACCCAAGCAGCGCATCCTGGCCCAGGGCCTGGATCTAAAAGATCAAGTTATCTCCATCAATCGCGTGACCAAAGTGGTGAAGGGCGGCAAAAATATGTCATTTGCCGCGCTGGTCGTGGTCGGTGACGAAGGCGGCCACGTAGGCTTTGGAACAGGTAAGGCGCGTGAAGTGCCCCTCGCGATTAAGAAAGCGATCGAGGCCGCCAAGAAGAACCTGATTCGTGTTCCCTTGATCAAGAACACGCTGCCGCATCAGTTGATTGGAAAATTTGGCGCCGGCAGAGTTTTGGTCAAACCCGCTTCGGAAGGTACCGGGGTAATCGCCGGTGGCGCTGTGCGTGCAGTGATGCATGCCGTCGGCGTACGTGATGTGCGTACAAAAGTGCTCGGCTCAACCAACCCGCACAATGTGGTGCGTGCTACTTTCGATGCGCTTCTGAGAATGAAGGATCCGATGGAGCTGGCGCGGTTGCGCGGTAAGCAAGTCGAAGAAATCTAGGCGGGTAAATGGTAAATGGTAAATCGTAGATAAAAACGCGATTCGCAATACCTCAAAGTTTTCCCACCATTTACCATTCACTATTTACCATTTACCAGACAGAGGTTCTATGGCGGAGAAACGAACAAAGAAAAGTGAGCCGGCGAACAAAGGCAAGATTCGCATTCAGTACTACCGAAGTTTTATTGCCACGCCGAAAACTCACAAGCAGATGGTGCGCAGTTTGGGCCTGACGAAGCTCAATCAGATCGTTGAACGGCCCGATAACGATTCGATGCGCGGCGCTGTGGCCAGGATTCCGCATCTGTTGAGAATTGTCGAATAAGAACGAAGTTCAAAAAACCAGAGTTCAAAAAACATCATGGCGTTAAGTCTAAATAATCTGAAACCTGCTAAAGGTTCCGTGCATAAGAAGAAGCGCGTGGGCAGGGGGCCGGGCTCGGGCCTCGGCAAGACCGCCGGGCGTGGTGAGAAGGGGCAAAAGTCTCGTTCTGGTTACTCCGCCAAGATCGGTTTCGAAGGCGGACAGATGCCCTTGCATCGTCGCCTGCCTAAGCGTGGTTTCACTAATATTTTTAAGAAGCACTGGCTGGAAGTTAGTTTGGCGGCCCTCGACCGAGGCTTCCAGGCTGATGAAGAAGTAACGCCGGAGCTTCTCCATTCTCGCGGGATTATCAAAAAGGCGAAGCACGATGTGGTGGTGCTTGGCAACGGCGAGTTGTCGAAGCCTTTGCGCATCTCGGCGCACCGTTTCACAAAAAGCGCTCGCGCGAAAATCGAGAAAGCGGGCGGAGCGGTTACGGAAATTGGCAAGTAGCGCAGAGCTAGCGTCTGCCATACAGGAAACCCAATGGATAAGTTTTTTGCCGCAGTTCGCAATATGTTTAATGTGCCGGATCTTCGCCGGCGCATTTTGTTTACGCTCGGCATACTCGCCATTTATCGTCTAGGTGCTCACGTTGGCGCGCCGGGCATAAACAGGGACCGTCTGGACCAGGTATGGCATGACGTTGCGGGCACACTGCTTGGCGTCCTCGATCTGTTTTCCGGCGGCAACTTTCGCACCATCTCAATTTTTGCTCTCGGTGTTACGCCCTACATTACCGCCTCAATAATTCTGCAATTGATGACGGTCGTCTCGCCGCAGTTAAAGAAACTGCAGGAAGAAGGCGAGATGGGGCGACAAAAAATCAACCAGTGGACCAGATACTTAACAGTGGGCCTGGCGGGTATTCAGACTTCGTTCGTCGCGCACTGGTTGCAGGTTAATGGAGTTGGCGCCCCGACCTGGGGTTTCCTTTTTACCACTGTTCTAACGCTAACGACCGGAACGATATTTGTTATGTGGCTGGGCGAGCAGATTACGGAGCGAGGCGTCGGCAACGGAATTTCACTCTTGATCTTTGCGGGCATTGTTATCGGCTTGCCTCGTGGCGTGCAGCAGGTGTTCGAGCGTGTGCGTGGCGGCGATACCCTGGAAACGCTCGGAGTTATTGGTCTGATTGTCGCCCTGGTTGGGATCATCGCCTTCATCGTTTTTGTCGAAGCTGCCAGACGCAAGGTGCCCGTAAGTTATGCCAAGCGCCACGTGGGCCGGCAGCTTGTAGGTGGCCAGCAAACAACAATGCCGCTGAAGATCAATATGGGCGGCGTAATTCCGGTTATCTTTGCCTCGTCAGTTCTTTCGATGCCGCAAAGCCTTTTCGCTGCGTTTCCCCCGGATCCAAGCAAGGCGGGTTCAACCTGGTCCAAGGTATGGACCTTTTTCCAAACGTTCCATGCCAGCGATCCTTACTACGAGTTGATTTTTCTCTCGTTAATAGTTTTCTTCACCTTCTTTTACGTTTCGATTGTATTCAACGTTGAAGAAGTTGCCGACAACCTGCGCAAACATGGTGGCTTCATGCCAGGCATTCGGCCTGGACGGGCCACCGCTGAGTATCTCAACAGTATTCTGACGCGATTGACCGCAGTGGGCGCCGTTTACCTTGCCCTGGTGGCCTTTGTCCCTCAGTTTATGTTGAGCGGATTCAAAGTTGCGCGGCTGCCTTTGATCGGCACCTGGCTTGATGCCTTTGTCAGCAGTACGCCGGGTTTTTCCTGGATCCCAACCGGCATGGGCTATCAGTTTTATTTTGGTGGCACATCACTGCTGATTCTGGTGGGCGTCGCCATGGATACGGTGGCCCAGATTGAGGCCCAGCTGGTAATGAGGAATTACGAAGGATTTCTCGGGGGTGGCGGACGTCTCCGGGGCCGAAGGGCCTAACGCCCTTTTCGATTGCCAAATTTCAATTGCCGATTTGTACAAAACTCGTGTTGAGAGCGATGGACCAATGGGAAATTGGCAATCGGCAATCGAATGGAAGTAATGTCGAAAATCATAGTCTTGATGGGAGCGCCTGGTGCCGGAAAAGGCACGCAGGCGCGCTTGCTTCAAGAGCGCTTGAAACTGCCCCAGATTTCAACCGGCGACATGTTTCGCGCGCTGAAGGAAGCGCACACGCCCCTCGCGGATGAAGTTCGCGCGTTGATGGAGGCGGGGCGACTGGTGCCGGATGATGTGACTATCCGAGTTGTCCGCGAGCGAACCGCGCAAGACGATTGCAGGAACGGCTACATCCTCGATGGCTTTCCGCGCACACCCGCACAAGCGACCATGCTCGAGAAACTGGCGGCTGAGCAGTCCAAGAAGATTCAAGCCATTGAAATCGAGGTGCCGCGCGAGTTGCTGACGAAGCGCATGGTAGGACGCCGAAGCTGTCCCATCTGCGGTGAAATCTATAACATTTATTTTAAGCCGCCGAAGGCCGATAACGTTTGCGATCTGCATCCTGAGACTCAGCTGATCCATCGGTCGGATGACAATGAGGGCACAGTGCAGGCACGTCTTGCTACCTATGAAGAGCAGACTCGGCCTCTACTCGATTACTACAAAGCTGCGAATCTCCTGCATGTTGTAGACGGGACCAGGGAGCCCGAAGTTATCTATAACGACATCGTGAAGATAGTGAGTGACTAGTAGAAAGAGGCCCGTTCCTAGCTCGTCGGTTTGTTGTCAACGTTCGCATGATTATTGGAAAGTCAAAAAAAGAGCTCGAAAAAATGCGAGCCGCCGGACAGCTTGTGGGGCTGGTTCTCCAGGAGCTTCGGGACATGGTCGGACCGGGTGTCGCTACTATTGAAGTCGATCGAGCCGCGGAGAAGATGATCCGCGACGCCGGCGCACTGCCAACTTTCAAGGGTTATCACGGCTTTCCCTATTCTATCTGTGCTTCCGTTAACGAGCAGGTCGTTCACGGGTTTCCTTCAGACTACAAGCTGAAGGAAGGTGACATCTTTTCGATCGATTGCGGCGCCACCCTCGAAGGGTTTGTTGGCGACAGTGCTATTACCGTTCCGGTTGGACTAGTTGATGAGGAATGGCTGAAGTTGGTTAGGGTAACTGAGGAATGTCTCGAACGCGCGATTGAGGAATGCCGGCCCGGTAAGCATCTTGGTGACATAGGCGCGGCCGTCCAGCAGCACGCGGAGGCACATGGTTATTCAGTGGTGCGTGATTACGTGGGACACGGAATTGGCCGTCGAATGCACGAAGATCCGCAGATACCCAATTACGGCAAGCCTGGGCAGGGTCCTAAAATAAGATCCGGTTACGTCTTTGCCGTCGAGCCGATGATCAACCTGGGCACGCATCACACGAAGGTTCTGGCGGATGGTTGGACGGTCGTGACTTTGGATGGAAAACCCAGTGCCCACGCCGAGCATACTATTGCCATAACCGACAAAGGGCCGGAGGTGTTCACAAAAATCGCTCAACGGGGCCGGTTGGACATCTCCAGGGCCATCGAAGAAGGCAGCGTGGTCACGCCCGGCTAGAACCGTAACCCTAACTCCCAGCGCGGCTTGGCAAAGGGATTGGGGCGTGTTACTATTTGCAGTTTGTCGGCATAGGCAAAATTTGTTCTGAGAGGATATGGCGAAGGAAGAAGCTATAGAGGTTATGGCTAAGGTCCTGGAGACCCTGCCTAACGCTATGTTTCGGGTAGAGTTGGAAGACAACCAACATCAAGTGCTTGCGCACATTTCCGGAAAGATGCGGAAGCATTTTATTCGAATTCTTCCGGGTGACCGGGTGTTGGTGGAGCTATCGCCCTACGATTTAAATCGCGGCCGAATTACTTACCGCTATAAATAAGGCCATACCTATTTTCAGCCGAAAGATTTGAGGGGTTGTGTAAATGAAAGTCCGGGCTTCGGTAAAAAAGATGTGCGATAAATGCAAGGTCATTCACCGCAAAGGTGTGGTGCGTGTGATTTGTGTCAACCCAAAACATAAACAGCGGCAGGGATAACGATTTTCGATTTGAGATCCTGATTTAAAGAACTCGCGACTCAAGCATCAACTGGAGAGTATTTACTAAAAATGGCACGTGTAGCTGGCGTCGATCTTCCACCGAACAAACGAGCCGAAGTCGGGCTGACATACATCTACGGTATCGGTCGTTCGCGCGCGAGCTCGATTCTTAACGAAGCCGCGGTAAACCTCGATACTCGCGTCAAGGATTTGAACGAAGACGAGCTGAGCCGCATCCGGGCAATCCTGGAAGCGCAGGGCGAAATCGAAGGCGACCTGCGTAAGCGAATCCAGATGGACATCAAGCGTTTGATGGACATCGGCTGCTATCGCGGTTTGCGTCATCGCCGCTCGCTTCCGGTTCGCGGTCAGCGTACCCACACAAACGCCCGCACCCGTAAGGGTCCACGGCGCGCAACTATTGCAAAGAAGAAGGCTCCGGGGAAGAAATAGAATTAGTCAATTGTCCTTTGAGACGTGGCCCGTTGTAAACGACCACTGACCCACTGACCACTGACAAAGTTATGGCAAAAGCGACTACTGGTAAGAAAAAAGTTTTTCGTAAGAAAGAGAAGAAGAACGTGCCCGTTGGCATCGCCCACGTTGCCGCCTCTTTCAATAACACCATGATCTCGATTACTGACCTGGAAGGCAATCTCATCGCGCAGTCGTCGGCCGGCGCGCGTGGGTTCCGCGGGTCGCGCAAAGGGACCCCTTTTGCAGCGCAGCAGGCCGCGTACGAAGCCGCGAAGAAAGCGCACGAGGCGGGTATGCAGCAGTGCGAGGTTAGAGTCAAGGGACCGGGTGGCGGCCGCGAATCTGCGATTCGCGCCATTGCCAATGCCGGGATCAGAGTGGTGACGATCCGCGATACGACGCCGATTCCACATAATGGTTGTCGGCCGCCGAAACGTCGCAGAGTTTAGTTGGTTTTGAGATCTGTGATCTCGGATTTGAGATCGTGGATTTGAAATTTGGAATTAACCTAAAGGACGAAGGGCCAGCCCCAGATTTTGAGATCTTAAGATCTCAAATTAAGAAGACGCAGCCTGTAAACTTTTCCGTCGCATAGACTGGAGGCAGAAAACAGTTGGCTAGGTATAGAGATGCGGTGTGCCGTTTGTGCCGCCGTGAAGGTGCAAAGCTTTTTCTAAAAGGTGACAGGTGTTACAAGCCGTCTTGTCCGATTGAGAAGCGTGGTACGCAACCGCCCGGACAACATGGCAACTCAATGCGTCGCGGCAAGGCGCTGGTCGGCTATGGCCAGCAGTTGCGCGAAAAGCAGAAGGTTAAGCGTATCTACTTCATCCTTGAAGGACAGTTCCGTAACTACTTCGAGCGCGCTGCCCGCATGAAGGGAATCACAGGCGAAAACCTGCTGTTCCTGCTTGAGCGGCGCCTGGACAACGCGGTTTACCGCGCTGGCTTTTCAACTTCCCGCCGTCAAGCCCGTCAGTTGGTTAATCACGGCCACGTCCTGGTCAACGGACGCAAGGTCGATATTCCTTCGTATCAAGTCAGGGCCGGCGAGGCAATCAGCATTAAAGAGGGAAGCCAGAAGAATCCGCACATTGAAGGCGCCTGGCAAACCGCATCCGGGCGCGGACGCCCATCCTGGATTTCCCAGGACGGCGGCGACATGTCAGCACGCATTAGCGGCTTGCCTGCGCGTGAGGACATTGACCGCTCAATTAACGAGCAGCTTATAGTTGAGCTTTATAGTAAGTAATTCGCAGACCCGCGGGCTGTGAGTAGATTACAGCTCAGCGGATAACGCACTCTAAGATCGGGAACTTAAAACGCTATGGCTATGGACCAAAACAATCTCTGGACCGGCTTTCAAATGCCGCGCCGTTTAGCGGCAGACTCTGAAACACTCACCGAACGCTACGGTCGCTTTTCAGCGCAGCCCTTCGAGCGGGGTTTCGGCACCACCGTTGGAAATTCGCTTCGCCGCGCCTTACTTTCTTCGATCGAAGGGGCCGCAGTTACTGCCGTGAAGATTGAAGGTGTTGAGCACGAGTTTTCTTCGATTAAGGGAGTGGTGGAAGACGCCACGGACGTAATTCTGAATCTGAAGCAAGTGCCGTTTAAGCTTCACGGCAACGATTCGAAGACCCTCAGGATTACCAAGGAATCCGCGGGAGAAGTCACGGCGGCCGACATTGAGGCCGATGCGGATGTCGAGGTGCTTGACGACACAGTGCACATCGCCACCGTGAGTGAGGGCGGCTCGCTGAAAATCGAAATGCGCCTGAAGCGTGGCCGGGGCTACGTTTCGGCCGATCGAAACTTCGACGAGGACTTGTCGCTCGGTTATATCCCAATTGATTCCGTGCACACTCCCGTTAAGAAAGTGAACTACACTGTAGAAGCTGCGCGTCTCGGACAGAACACCGAGTTTGACAAGCTCACCATTGAGGTGTGGACCGATGGATCTGTGAAGCCGGAAGATTCGATTGGTCTCGCGGCAAAGTTGATTAAGGACCACATGTCGATCTTCATCAACTTCGAAGAGGACACCGACGATTTCGCTTATTCGAAGATTGAACGGCCACCGCTGCCTCGTAACGATCAATTGGATCGTTCGGTTGACGAACTCGAGTTGTCGGTTCGCTCCTACAACTGTTTGAAGAATGCGGATATCAGAACAATTCGTGATTTGGTGCAACGCAGCGAACGCGAAATGCTGGCGACGAAGAATTTCGGCAAGAAATCGCTAAACGAGATCAAGGATATTCTGAACAGTATGGGTCTCGATTTTGGAATGGAGTTTGACGAGCAGGGAAATCCAATTCCAGGGACAGGTGGCCGAGACGGCGCCGATCTCAGCGATTTCGACAACGACGAAGAGTAATAAAGATTACAGCGCTAGCTGGCGCAAACATACAACCACGGGTTTAGAGTCATGCGGCACCAAAAAGCACATCGCAAACTTGGCCGAACAAGCGAACATCGAATGTCGATGCTGCGCAACCTCGCCGTCTCGTTGATCAATTCTCGCGAGGAGCGCATTGTCACTACGCTGCCGAAAGCAAAAGAGCTAAGGCCCTTTGTGGAGCGCGCTATCACACTTTCTCGCAAAGCGAATAATCTCCAGGGTGATGATTCCGGTCCGCGGGCGCTGCATCTGCGCCGGCAGGCTGCGGGCTTCTTTCATGCGGGAAACATGCAGGCCGCAGCGCTTACCGGAAAGCGCGGGCAGGTGCGCTCGCCTCGAACTGCCGGTATCGCGGCGCTGAAGCGCTTGTTTGATGAGCTGGGCGAACGCTACAAAGATCGACCCGGCGGCTACACGCGAATATTCAAGCTTGGTCAGCGCGTGGGAGATAATGCCGAGCTCGCTATAATTGAGTTGGTTGATAATCGCAGCGAGCGCGAAGCCCTCGAAGCGGCCAAGAAGAGAAAGGCTGCGGGTCCAAAGAAGAAAAAGGGTGAGTCGAAGGGAACTTCAGCAGGTGGCAGCAGCGTCGCAAAGAAGGAAGCAACTGACACTGTGAAAGCTGCCGACAAGGCGTCCGAATCAGATAAGGCCGCTGCCGAAGCACCAGAGGCGAGTTCGGACGAGAGCGGCCCGACAGAGTCGGAATCGGGCGCAGACGAGAACTAGGCTTCAAACGTGTATCGACCCGAGTGCTGGACGCAGGCTCGGTCAGAAGTGCCCCAATCGACCATCGGCAACGCCAACCCGAGTCTTTTGGGGCTCAACACTTTGATGGGGTTCCAGTTCGGCGGCATAGTAAACTGAAAAGATGAACGATCAAGAAGGCCAAAAGGCAGCGGTCGAATCACAGACTGATGACGAGATCTCGATTGAGCCCGGATCGATTGGAAGCGGGCGCGGGCGTCGCTGGCGGCGCACTCGATCAGCTGGAACAGAAGCTTCTGTAAACATGGATGAGTTGCGCGAGCTCATTCAGTTGATTCGCGAGAACGACTTTACAGAGTTTGAACTCGAGCGCGAAGCGTTTCGAGTTCGTTTTCGCCGCGGTGGGAATGCCGGCAGCAATGAGGTCAGGTCCGGCGCCTTCGACTCATCTCAGGAATCAGCAGGATCTGCGCCAGGTAGTCAACAAAGGAGCGAGGCAATTGGTAAAGCGTCGGCGCCTTCGCATCCGGGAGCTAAGGCCGAGACAGCAGCATCTGAAGATCAAAACCTTCACATGATTGTTTCTCCAATAGTTGGCACCTTTTATCGCGCCGCTTCTCCAAACTCAGATTCGTTTGTGAAAATCGGCAGCCCCGTAGAGCCTGATACGGTTGTTTGTATCATCGAGGCCATGAAGTTGATGAATGAAATTCAGGCCGAAACAAGCGGCGAGGTCGCCAAGATTTATGTTGAGAATGGACAGCCGGTTGAGTATGGACAGCCGCTGTTTGGAATCAAAAAGTAACGTTCCAAAGTCCAACGTCCAATGTCCAAAGTCCAGTCGGACTAAAGGACCTTGGACGTTAGACTTTTGGACGGTGGACAAAAGATGACGCCGGAAATTAGAAAGTTTAAGAAAATACTGATTGCCAATCGCGGAGAGATTGCCTGTCGTATTATCTGGACGTGCAAAGAGATGGGCATCCGCACGGTTGCGGTCCATAGCGACGTCGACCGCGATTCGCTTCATGTGCGCTTCGCTGACGAAGCAGCATGCATTGGCCCGGCGCCTTCCGCTCAGAGTTATCTGAACATTCCCGCGATCATTAGCACCGCTGAGATTTTCAACGTCGACGCAATTCATCCCGGTTATGGTTTCCTGGCTGAGTCGTCCTACTTTGCCGAGATTTGTGCGGCCTGCAATATCAAGTTCATCGGTCCGCCCGCAGACATAATTCGCTTGATGGGAGACAAGGTTGAGGCTCGACGCGCGATGGCGGAGGCTGGCCTCCCGGTGCTTCCTGGCAGCCCTGAACCCATCACCTCCGAAGAGGAAGGTTTGAGGTTGGCACGCGAAATCGGCTTTCCCGTAATCGTGAAAGCTTCGGCGGGCGGCGGCGGCCGGGGCATGCGAATAGTTCACAAGGAAGACGAACTAGGCAAAGCTCTGGAAACGGCATCGACTGAGGCAGCAGCGGCCTTTAAGGATGGTAGCGTCTACATCGAGCGCTATGTACAGAATCCACGCCACATCGAAATTCAGGTTTTAGCCGACGAGTATGGCGACTGCATTCATCTGGGCGAACGCGAGTGTTCAATTCAACGCCGGCATCAAAAGTTGTTGGAAGAGGCGCCTTCGCCGGTGCTTTCGCCCGAGATGCGCAAGCGAATGGGTGACGCTGCGGTCGCGGCCTGCAAGAAGCTGGGATATGCGAGTGCAGGCACCGTGGAGTTTCTACTGGACACCGACAATAAGTTCTACTTCATGGAGATGAACACGCGCATTCAGGTGGAGCACGCAGTAACGGAGATGGTTACGCTGGCTGACATTGTGCGCAACCAGATCAGAATTGCTGAAGGAGAGCGGCTGGGATATGCGCAGGACGATCTCATGATTGTCGGGCACGCGATTGAGTGTCGAATCAACGCCGAAAACCCGGAGACGTTTGCAC
>JALYSR010000010.1 GCA_030854715.1 Acidobacteriota bacterium | reverse complement strand
CCACCGCCCGCGGCTGCCTGTATGCGTTGCGTGAAGCATGCCGCGTTCAGGGGACTGACTTGAAAGGTGCGCGGGTGGCAATCCACGGTTTTGGAAATGCGGGCGCAAACATTTCGCATATGGTTGCTGCGGACGGTGCCCGCGTCGTGGCAATTTGTGATTCCAAGGTGGGCCTTTATTCCGAAAGCGGAATCGATATTCAGGAGGCGCTGCGTTACAAGAAGAAGACTTCTTCGTTAGAAGGTTTCCCAGGCGTTAGAGAGATTGGCTGCCAGGACGTGTTAACAGTCGACTGCGACGTCCTTTTGCCGGCAGCACTGGAAAATGCAATTACTCTTGCGAACGTCGGACAGGTCAAAGCGAAAATCATTGCTGAGCTCGCCAATGGACCAACTACGCCGGGCTCTGATCGGGTGTTGGCTGATAGAGGCGTTTTCCTGGTGCCGGACATTCTGGCAAATGCCGGCGGAGTTACCGTGAGCTACTACGAATGGGTGCAGGATCAGTATTCCTTTTTCTGGTCGGAGAAGCAGATCAACGAAACGCTCGAGCAGACCATGCGGGCGGCGTTCAAGTCGGTGCACGAAACAGCGCAACGCTATGACACGGACATGCGAACCGGCGCTTACATCCTGGCGGTTGATCGTGTGGCCGAAGCGACGAGAGTGCGCGGAATATTTCCATAAAGGGGTCTTAGGTCTTGGGTCTTTGGTCTTTGTAATTCAGTTTGTAAAGCGCCTCAGTTTCATTCACGATCCCATGTCCGAAGACCAAAGACCAAAGACCAATACTAAGACGGAAGCAATGAAAGACAACATTACAGTCTACGAAAAGCCGACTTGAACGAAGTGTCGAGAACTGGACCGGCTGCTCCGGGAGAGCGGCGTTTCGTTTGAGAAGGTGAACTACTACACTCAGCCACTCACGAAGAAGAGGCTGACTGATTTGATCGCCAAGATGAAGATCAAGCCGCGCGAACTCTTGCGCACCAGCGAAGCGGTATATAAAGAACTTGATTTGCGTGGCGGTGAATTTACGGACGATGAAATCATTTCGTTAATGGTCAAACATCCGGATCTCATTCAACGTCCAATCGTCGAGCGCGGCAATCGCGCAGTGCTGGGCCGACCCACCGAAAATGTGAAGTCTTTATTATGAAACTGCTCTTACTGGGACCGCGGGCGTCTCGCCCGCTTCAAGCGGCAGGTTCACTCAAGGTTCGGTTGATCTGGAATTCTGGCGGAGTGGTATTCAACGAAGGCCGGCGAGACGCCCGCGGTCCCAGTAAGAGAGTAGAGCCGCTTATGACGAGGTGGTCTTGAAAAAATCCGAAACGATTTTTGTTTGCCAGGCTTGCGGACATCAGTCCCGTAAGTGGCTGGGAAAATGTCCGGAATGCGGCGAATGGAATTCCCTCGTTGAGGAGCGCGCGCGCACCAATAAGAAAGGGGCAGCTCCCAACAGTTTCAAACTACGTGAAGTCGCGGCTGTCGCTTACTCCGAGATTGAGTCACAGGACGAGACTCGGATTTCATCAGGAGTGACGGAATTCGATCGGGTGCTTGGAGGCGGCATTGTTCCGGGAACGCTGGTGCTGATTGGCGGCGACCCGGGCATCGGAAAAAGCACGCTGCTGCTTCAGGTTGCTGATCGTTTAAGCGCGAAAGACGGCGCAGTCCTTTACGTTTCAGGTGAGGAATCCGAACGGCAAATAAAACTGCGTGGCGAACGGCTGGGAATCGAGGCCCGGAATCTTTTCCTGCTTCCGGAGACAAATCTCGAAAACATCTTTCATGAGGTCGAGCGACTTAAGCCGACCGCCATCGTAGTCGATTCCATCCAGACCGTTTTCTCTGCACTGATCGAATCGGCGCCCGGCTCGGTGTCGCAGGTGAGGGAAGCGGCGCACCAGTTTCTCCTGCTCGCCAAGAATCGCACGATACCGATTTTCCTGATCGGTCACATCACCAAGGACGGTTCCATTGCCGGGCCCAAGGCACTCGAGCACGTGGTTGATACGGTTCTGTATTTCGAAGGCGAGCGCCATCACAACCATCGCATTGTGCGCGCCGTCAAGAACCGCTTCGGCGCCGCGAATGAAATTGGAGTCTTTGAAATGACCGCTGCCGGACTTGTGCCGGTTGCGAATCCTTCAAAAATGTTTCTCCAGGAGCGGCCACAGAACGTCGCCGGATCGGTGGTTACCGCATGCATGGAAGGAACCCGACCACTGCTCGTGGAGATCCAGGCCCTGGTCTCTGAAACAAAATACGGTACCGGCCGGCGTATGGCCCAGGGCGTGGATCAAAACCGCGTCTCACTGCTGATGGCCATGCTCGAAAAGCGGGTTGGCTTGCAAATGCTCGGCGACGACGTTTTCGTTAATATTGCCGGCGGTCTGGAAGTGGATGAGCCTGCTGTCGATCTCGGCGTGGTAGCAGCGATCGCATCAAGCTTTAGAAGTCTTCCCATCGATCCTCATACGGCCGTCTTTGGTGAAGTCGGTTTGACAGGCGAGGTGCGCGGCACAACTCAGGCAGCTGTTCGAGCGCGGGAGGCGCAGGCGCTCGGTTTCAAAAAGATTGTTATGCCGGGCTCGAACACGGCAGGCTTGGAGCGAATGCTGGGAGTGAGAGTCGTAGGCGTGAAATCGGTGGAAGAAGCGTTGACTGAGTTGTTCTGAAGAGGGCCCTATAGGTCCTATACGTCCTATAGGACCTATTCCGCCTATCAGATTAGCTCCACTCGATCACCTGCAAAAACTTCTCCCCCAGTTATCACGCTGGCATAGACACCAAGGTTTTGGCCGGCGTCTTTTACGATTGTGCGGAGAACAGAATTATCTTTTGACAATCCGCTTTGCGCGTTCGTGGTCATGCCGCAGCGCACCGCGGGCATTTCGCATTTGACCTCGACCGTGCCAATTCGCAGAGTCTTCCCCGCCCATTCTGATTCGACCAGTCCTTCAATACCTTTGACTGTTTTGACGAAGAAGTTTGGGCGAAACCTGCGCACGTCCCAGTCTGCTGCGGGGTTCGATTGCGACATTACCGCCAGCGAGGCAGTAGTCAACACATGGATAGGAAATGCGTCGAAATACGTGCCGGGCGGAGAAGTAAACTCGAAGAGCTCCTTCGGCAGTTTTGAGATGTCGGGAACAGGCTCCTCCGAAGTACGACTGAATGCAGCGCGTAGAGTAGCGTCAATATTCGGAAGTTTTGTCAGCGTCGGAAGCAGCGCGCGAAAGCCGGGGATGTCAGCCAGGGGTGCAATGATACGCGCGGCAGCACCAGGCCGACGATAGTGGTTCTTGTCGCTCGCCGGTTGTCGCGGCCACAACTTGACCTGTCGTCCCAGGACAGCGGAGAGCCTGGCATCGATCTCAGCGTCGTCACTCGCGACGCTGGAGCCGTCTGGAAACTTGATTCTTACGTGTGGAATGTTTTCGTTGCTCGGTTCTTCGCGATACTCGGAAGCACATTGCATCAACAGCGGGAGGCGGGTGCCGGTTTTGATCTCGCTCTTTATTTCATCTCTGAGCGCCCAGCCACGATCGCCGGGCAGACCCAGCGATCCGACAGTGCAGCTGGCCAGCTGCTCACCAGCCATCGATTTAACAGGGTAACGCCAGATTTGTTGAACTGTTCCTATCAGCATATATGGACTCGCTTCAAAAATTTCTTTCGTCTTTAGTTTTGATGATCGGCATCTGTCGTTGTTGCAGAAGCACGTTCAGCGGCGGAAGGTCTTTGGCTTTCAACGCTGCCCACTTGGCCAGTTGCGTGTCGAGCAACTCCTTGTAGACGCCGAACGCGCTTACAGCCTGGCTGGTCGGCGCCGAGTCTGCCCCTTCCACCAGGAGCAATAATGAACCGAGTGCGCCATTCAGCGAGGCTACCGAGATAACACCTACCGGCGGCCATTGCTGTTCCACCGCGATCAGTTCCGCTGCTTTCTTGTCGAGAGAATTGATGGCGTCGAGGATCGCTTGCCCGCTCGCATCACCATTGAGCGTTGTTTGCAGGGCCTTCAACTGACTCCGCAGATCCTTTATCTGTTGAACGGCGGTGTAGCTTTCTTTCATTCCTTCTATGATCTTCATCTCCAGGGTGAGCTGCTGGCTTAACGCAAGCTGGGCCACTGTCAGGCGGGGATCCATCTTCACTTCCAGCGGCGCAGTCACGCTGCGACCATCCACAGTCAACTTCACCTGGTAAGTTCCAGGCGGCACCAATGGTCCTTCCGGAACCATAATCGCATCTTCCCCATAGGCGACAGCAATGCTGTATCCGTAGCTCAAAGCCTGTGGCCGCTCGTAACGCAGGTCCCAGACAAAACGATTCAATCCTACTTTCTTCGGCAGCGGCAACGGCGGATTGAACCAGTAAGTCGGAAACGATTGCGACTCATCAAATTTTCGCTGCTGATCGTTGCTCGAATACTTCCTGACAGGCTTGCCACCGCTGTCGAGTATCTCCAAAGTGACTTCACCCGGCACTGTCTTCAGGATGTAGTCAATGATCGCTCCGGCAGGAGGGTTTTTGCCTGCGGGTGTTTCCGGTTGAAGTGGTGTGTCGCGGTTTTCATTCTTCCGAACTCGAATTGCCGTCGCCGGACGAAACAGTTGGAACGCGGCGGACATAGTCTGTGCATTCAGTTGCCGCAGCGGAGTGACGTCATCAAGTATCCAAAAAGAACGGCCATGCGTGGCGACGACGAGGTCGTTGTCCTTGATAACGAGATCGCGAATAGGGGTTACCGGAAGATTGTTTTTCAGCGGTTGCCAGTCTTCGCCATCATTGAAAGAAACATAGACTCCGGTTTCAGTGCCCGCAAACAGCAAGCCACTTCGTACAGGGTCCTCACGCACGGCGTGAACATAAGCAGTCTTTGAAATTCCGTTCGTGACCTTCGTCCATGTCTTCCCAAAATCGTGGGTGCGATAGATGTAAGGACGAACGTCATCCATCTGATGTCGATCAACGGCCGCATACGCCGAGGAGACATCGTGCGGCGAGGCGTCGATAATACTGATCATGCTCCACGGCGCCAGACCCGGCGGTGAAACTTCATTCCAGGTCTTGCCGTCATCGCGAGTGAGTTGGACCAAACCATTATCGCTGCCAACCCAAATTGTGCCGGCTTCAACGCGTGATGGAGCAATGGTGTAAATAACACCCTGCGCGCCTTCCTCTTTTTCGCCCTTATGTAACGTGAGGTCGGGACTAATAGATTTCCAGGTCTTGCCTCCATCCGAAGTCCTCATCAGAAACTGCGACGCCTGGTAGAGTGCATACGGTGCTTGCGGAGAGAACGCTACGGGCGTGGTCCATTGATAGCGGTGTCGCACTTTCATTCCCACTTCTGCGGGTGTTGGCGAAACGTCCTGAACCTGTCCGGTCTTCGTATCGAACCGGTAAAGCTCTCCGCCCGTGCTCCCTCCGTAGACAATCTGCGGGTTCACCGGATCGGGCACTATGTAACCGCTTTCGCCGGCACCAATTGGATGCCAATCGCGAAACGTTATCTGTCCATAGTCGCTGCGACTGATAACCCCTGCCGTGCCGCTGTCCTGCTGCGCGCCATAGATCCAATAGGGAAACTGATTGTCGACCGCCACGTGATAGAACTGCGCGGTCGGCTGGTTGTACCAGCTGCTCCAGGTTTTACCACCGTTCACAGTGATAATTGTCCCCTGGTCCACTCCCGAGATCATTCGTTGTGGATTTTCCGGATCAATCCAGAGTGAGTGATAGTCGTCGCCGCCCGGTGCGCCCCTGATTGCTTTGAACGTTTTCCCGCCGTCAGTCGAACGATAGAGCGATACGTTCGAGGCATAGACGACGTCAGGGTTCTTTGGGTCGCTTTTCACTTCGCCGAAATACCAACCGCGGCCGAGGATACGGGGTTCAGTGCTCACTAAATTCCAACTCTCGCCGGCATCGTCGGAACGATAGAGACCACTGCTGCGCTCCGCATCGATCAACGCATAGACACGTTTGCCGTGTTGGCCTGCAACTACATCAATACCGATGCGGCCAAGTTTGCCGGTGGGCAAACCGTGGCCCGTTAACTCGCGCCACGTCGCACCGCCGTCGGTAGATTTGTAAAGGCCGCCTCCGGGTCCTGTGATTGGCGCATATGCGCTCCACGCCGGACGGTGAACGTTCCAAAGCGAGGCGTAAACGGTTCGCGAGTTGTCGGGATCGTAGGCGAGATCAATGGCGCCGGTGTTTTCGTCTTTGTACAGAACCCTGGTCCAACTCTTACCTCCATCGGTCGAGCGATACACGCCGCGTTCAGGGTTTGGCCCATAGCCGTGACCGAGGGCTGCAACTAGAACGACGTCGGAATCCCTTGGATCGACCAGGATGCGGCCAATTTGCCGCGTATCACTCAGTCCAAGGTAGGTCCAGTTTTTACCCGCGTCGGTTGACTTGTACACGCCGTTGCCAAAAGAGATATCGGAGCGCATGTCAGCCTCGCCTGAGCCAACATAGATCACGCTTGGATTGGAAATCGAAACAGCAAGCGCGCCAATGGACGCGATGGGTTGGCTGTCGAATATTGGCTCCCAGGTTTGCCCCGCGTCCGTCGTTTTCCAAACGCCGCCACCAACCGCGCCGAAATAGAAGGTACCCGGCTCTCCGCGAACGCCCGACACCGCAAGCACCCGGCCGCCGCGATGTGGACCTATGCAACGCCATTGAAGGCTGGAGTAGAAATTCTCAGGGATAGCTGTCGCCTGGTTTCGGGTTTGCGCCGAAAGGGAATAAAAGACCCAGCTGAATGCCGCTAGTAAACAAAAGATTCGCGCAATGCGAGACATGTTGATCCCTCTTAGTCGAGTGTTTGGTTACTGGAGAAAATCAATAACCGCAAAGAACGCAAAGTCCGACGCAAAGTACCGCAAAGCCTCTCGGGACGAACCGATCCGAGGCGACAGAAGACTGCTCGAATTGATATTATTCGCAAACCGTTCGACAGCCCGTTGCCGGAGTACGTCCCAAAAGTAAAGGAGTCCACCCGAATGTTCAAGACGTCGGTCAGTAAGAGTTGCGCCTCGGTCTGCCTACTTCTCATCGCGTTGCTCGCAGTCTTGGTAGTTTCTAATCCTACCCAGGCCCAGCAGAATGAATCGACAACCGGCGCTGCTGCCAGTGGCGAGTCGGATCCGCTCAAGGCGTTGCAATGGCGGTTGATTGGTCCGTTTCGGGGTGGTCGCGTCACTGCCGTCTCCGGAGTGGCCTCGCAACCGTTGGTCTATTATTTTGGCGGCACGGGAGGGGGAGTTTGGAAAACAACGGATGGCGGCATCAACTGGGAACCGATCAGCGATAACTCCGTGTTCGGCACTGGCTCAGTCGGCGCTATTGGCCTCTCGGATTCTGACCCCAACACAATTTATGTGGGCATGGGCGAGTCGCCAATTCGCGGCAATGTTTCGCACGGCGATGGCGTCTATAAATCTACCGACGCGGGCAAGACGTGGAAAAAAGTTGGACTTGAAGATACGCGGCAAATTTCGCGTATTCGTGTCCACTCAAAAAATTCGGACATCGTTTACGTTGCGGCACAGGGACACGTTTGGGCGCCGAATGAACAGCGCGGAATATTTCGTTCGAAGGATGGCGGCAAGACCTGGCAGAAAGTTTTTTATCGCAGCGACAAGGCTGGAGCGTCTGATCTCATAATCGATCCTACCAATGCAAACATTCTCTACGCCGGATTTTGGGAGGTTTACCGAAAACCATGGACACTCGAGAGCGGTGGCGCCGGCAGCGGGATTTTTAAATCAACTGATGGCGGCGACACCTGGACCGAAATTACGCGCAACCCCGGTCTACCGAAGAGCATGGTTGGCATTGTCGGTATCACCGTTTCGGCGGCAAATCCGGATCGACTCTGGGCCATAGTGGAGGCCGAAGATGGCGGTGTCTTTCGCTCAGACAATGCGGGGAAGACGTGGACGAAGACTAACGAGCAGCGCAATCTACGCCAGCGCGCCTGGTACTACTCGCGGATTTACGCTGACCCCAAAAACCCTGACACGGTTTATGTCCTGAACACCGGCTTCTATAAATCAAACGATGCCGGCAAAACCTTCAGCTCGATTTCTGTGCCCCACGGCGACAATCACGACCTTTGGATCGCGCCCGACGATCCCAATCGAATGATCAATAGCAATGATGGCGGTGCCAACGTTTCATTTAACGGTGGTAAGAGCTGGACGGAGCAAGATCAAGCTACCGCACAGTTTTATCGGGTCGCGCTAGATAATGATTTCCCCTACAACATCTATGGCGCGCAGCAGGACAATTCGACAGTGCGCATTGTCAGCCGCACCACCGACGCCGGCATACGGCGAGAAGATTGGTACGACGTCGGAGGCGGCGAGTCTGGCTGGATTGCTCCGTCGCCGAAGGATTCGCAAATAGTTTACGCTGGTTCCTATGGCGGCTTGATCACTCGTTACGATCACCGTACTGGCCAACTGCGCGATGTATCGCCCTATCCGAATAATCCCATGGGCGCCGGCGCAGACGTCCTGAAGTATAGGTTTCAGTGGAACTTCCCCATCCTCTTTTCGCCTCATGATCAAAACACTTTGTATACGGCGGGGAACGTGCTCTTCAGGTCGCTCAACGAGGGTCAAAGCTGGGAAGTAATTAGTCCGGATCTGACGCGAAACGACAAAGGGAAACAAGGTTCATCAGGGGGTCCAATCACCAAAGACAACACCAGCGTTGAATACTACAGCACTATTTTTACCGTAATGGAATCGCCGCTTCAGAAAGGTGTGATCTGGACAGGCTCAGACGATGGGCTGGTCCAGCTCACTCGCGACGGCGGCAAAACGTGGACCAATGTAACGCCGCCCGCCAGTATAATGCCGGAATGGATTCAGATTAATTCCCTCGACGCCTCGCCCAACGATCCGGCAACCGCTTATGTCGCCGCAACCATGTATAAGTGGGACGACTATCGGCCGTATTTGTATAAGACAAACGATTACGGCAAGACCTGGAAGAAGATTACAACTGGGATTCCAAACTCGGCTTTCACGCGGGTCATCCGCGAAGATCCAAACAAGCGTGGCCTGCTTTACGCCGGCACGGAAACCGGCATGTATGTTTCCTTCGACGATGGCAGTAGTTGGGTGCCGATACAGTTAAATCTGCCGGTGGTTCCTATCGCCGACCTTGCCATTCACAAGCGCGAAAAAGATTTGGTGGCTGCAACGCAAGGACGCTCATTCTATATCCTTGACGACCTGCCGCTGATTCACTCGCTGATGGACGCCGGTGGATTTAATGCGGTGAAGACTACGAAACTCTTTCAACCGGAGAATACCTACCGCATGGACGGTGGTGGTTTTCAGCTGCCGCCTACGGCAACTATTGGCGCGAACCCGCCAAACGGAGCAGTGGTTTATTATTCGCTAAAATCCAAACCAACCACTGATGTGGTGTTGGAGTTTCTCGATTCTTCCGGCAAGTCTATTCAAAAGTTCACCGCTAAAGCGCCGAAGGCCGGAGGTTCCTCGCCACCTGCGACGCAAGCATCGCCCGGGCAATCTTCTGCGCAGGCTCCAGATGCCACGCCAGCTGCTTCACCTGGCACTGCTGCGCAACCTTCTCCTTCGCCGGTGCCCGGGACAGCGCAAGTGCAAAACCCGCCGGAAGAACCACAAGCTCCTTCAGGCGAGGAGTCGGAATCTTTCGGTGGCGGACGCGCGGCCCGCGTCACGACTGACGTGGGGTTGAATCGCTTTGTCTGGGACTTGAGGTATGCCGATTCCGTTCGTTTTCCAGGAATGATTTTGTGGGCCGGCAACATGCGCGGTCCACGCGTGGCGCCGGGCAAGTATCAAGTCAGGCTCACGGTTGACGGCAATACTATGACTGAGGGTTTCGAGGTGAAGCCGGATCCGCGCTTGACAACTTCAGCGAGCGATTACGCAAAGCAGCTGGAATTTGGTCTGAAGATTCGCGATAAAGTTACCGAGACGCATAACGCGATCATTCAGATTCGCGATCTGCGCAAACAGGTTGACGATCTCTTGAAACGCGTGGCCGGACAGCCCAGCTTCAAAGTGATCAATGATGCCGCCTCAGCGTTGAAGAAAAATCTGACCGGCGTAGAGGAGAGCTTGTATCAAACTAAAAACCAGAGCAGCCAGGATCCTTTGAACTATCCGATTCGTCTCAACAACAAACTTGCGGCGCTCGCCGGAGTAGTGTCCCGCGCCGATTCAGCACCGACTGATCAGTCGTACGCGGTTTACGATGAAATCGGGGTCCAGATTGACGCGCAGTTAGCGAAGCTGGCCCAGATCATGAAGACGGAGGTGCCGGCATTTAATCAATTAGTACGCGATCAGAATGTTCCGGCGGTAACGGTGAAACCCACGACAACGGCTGGCGGAACAACGGCGCCCTAAGAAGGACACAACCGTTTATGGCTGGAAACAGGAGTGGGGGCAAGCCGGCCTTTTCGACTGCGGGCTGAACAGAAGTCCACAATAGACTTTTGCCTGAAGGGCTTTCAGCGACCAGCCGACCAAGTTTCAAGAAAGTCTTTTAGGTCGGGAAGGCGGGCTTGCCCCCCGCTCTTTTGTATGGTCTGGTCCCGCACAATGGACGCTCTCTTGTCACCGTCACTCTGGCGGTGTAACCTTTAAATCGTTCCCCCAGGCAGACAGTTTTCTAGCCTGATAAACTCTCCCGCAGTTTCGACGCCCCCTCTAATTTACCTGCTCCCGACGAGCAGCAGCACTACACCCAGATCTTTCATGAACCGAACCAAGCGGGAGGTTCATGGATTGATCTGAGGAGTCGGAAATCCTGATTAACGCTTGAGGAGAAGATTATGAAAAAGATTATTTTGGCTTTACTGATTACACTCGCGGCTGTTTCCGTCGCTGCAGCCGATACGATCTATCTGCGTGGTGGCACAACTATAAGAGGCAACGTGCTTGGCTACATCAATGGCCGTTTTGCCATCCAGTTAACTTCCCCAGCAACCGTGCCGGTAAATCCTGCGAATAATCGCAATCAGTCTTCCACCTATCCCAACAACAGCACTACACGCACAGTCAACGCCGGCGAAGTAATTTTCCTGCGACCGCGCGATATTGACCGGATCGAAATTGATGGCCGATCGCTGGACGATGCGCGCTATCAAACGCGCACGGTTGACGTGTCACTTGGTCCAAATTGGATTGACACTGGCGTAGATATCAGACGAGCCGAGCGGGTGAGAATTGATGCGTCAGGAACAATCTATGCGGGCCGCTCGCGCATTACTCCCGTAGGGTTGAGCACCACAGACCAGTACGCTCCGTTGCCTCGAGCTGCGGAAGGAGCACTGATCGGCGTGATCGGTAACGATGCTGACTCGCCCATCATCGAGATTGGCGCCGGCCGCGAATTTGTCGCAGATCGCGATGGTCGTCTCTATCTGACAGCTAACCGCAGCTCCTACACGGATGCCCGTGGCGCCTTCAATGTCAGAATCAGGAAAGAGGTTGACCTGACAGCAATGTCGCGGACTGCCGATGACAATCGAAATCCTAACGACAATAATTACGACCCGTTTGGATTGCCTGATTCATCCGAAACCGGACCAGCTCCGACTCGTTCGAGACAGACTGGTGGCTACTACCCAAATAGGGATACGAACCGCAACACTGGTGGAACGCTCGAGCGGATTATCGCAGTGCAGGGTAACCAATCGCGGGGAGCGGATACAGGCATTGATCTACGCGCCGGTGATCAGGTCACAATCAGCGCCAGTGGAAATGTCACGGCAGGCCGGCGAGCTGGAGTTGTTTCACCCGAAGGTGGCCGCCAAAGTGCGGGAGCAGTTTTCGGCGCTACTACCTATCCGGTCCCAACTGCCGGCGTCGGTGCGCTGATTGGGTACATGGTTGGAACCAACGGCCAACAGACGCAACCTTTCTACGTCGGGAGCCAGTTAACTTTCACTAGTCCCGTGGACGGCAGATTGTTTCTACTGGTTAATGACGACAACTACAGCGATAACACCGGTAGCTTCAGTGCCCGGATTGTTTATCCGGATCATCGATAGTAGGACAGACATTGCTGTCTGTCCCTTCTCAATCAGAACCGGGAGCCAGCGACCAGGTATTGGGTAGCTATCACGATGTTGCCCGGGACCCGGTCGCTAGGGCTCCCGGTTCTGATATAAACCGAGGACAGGTAGGAATGCCTGTCCTGACTCAAGCTCTGAAATACAACCTAAAAGCGGTTTTTGGTGACGGGCAGGGTAGGGCATGCTAAGATTCCGCCGTCATGCATGCGGATGTAGTCATTATCCGATTAATTTTTGCTGGGATTCTCATCGCGTCTGGATACGTTCTCAAACCCGTAGCCGGCGATCCGTGGATTTCTGCCGGTGTCGGCGCGCTTATTGCCGTCTGCATCATTCTTTTTGAACGAAGAATTCGCCGGGCCAGCTTGAAGACGCTGATTGGTGCTGCTGTTGGCTCCATCATGGGAATTGTTGGAGCCTTTCTTATTGGGTCCCTGATCAGCCGGCAAGAATCGCCGGCGGTGGCTGCCGAAGTCAAAACTTTTCTGACGCTTTCCCTCACGTTCTTCATGGCCTACGTCGGCCTGATGGTGGGAGCGGCGAAGGGCGACTATCTGGAGCTGTCAGCTTTGGGGGGGATACTTACCGACAAAGCATCACGGCGCGATCTTAAGATTCTCGACACGTCTGTGATTATTGACGGCCGCATCGCCGACGTTGCCGAGACGGGTTTCCTTACGGGTTCGTTAATCATTCCGCAATTCATTCTTCGTGAGCTGCAACAAGTGGCTGACTCGCCCGATTCTTCAAAACGCCAGCGTGGTCGCCGCGGCCTCGACATGCTCAATCGGCTGCAAAACAACAGTTCGCTTGATATCCAAATTGTTGAGACGGATTTTCCTTCGGTCCGTGAAGTTGATCTGAAATTGATTGAACTGGGCAAACAACTCGACGCGGTAATCGTGACCAACGATTTCAACCTCAACAAGGTTTCACAGCTACGCGGTGTCAGCGTGCTCAACATCAACGAGCTGGCAAACGCTCTGAAACCCGTAGTGCTTCCCGGCGAAGCGATGCGAGTGTTCATCCTGAAAGAAGGCAAGGAATACAATCAGGGTGTTGCTTATCTCGATGACGGCACGATGGTCGTGGTGGATAACGCGCGACGCCTGATCGGCAAAAATGCCGACATAGCGGTTACCAGCGTACTTCAGACAACCGCGGGAAAGATGATCTTCGGGCGCCTTTGGGAAGAACCTGAGAATGGCGGAAACAGCGGCGAACATCGCATCAACGGAGCGCGACGCCAGTCGCGCGACTCTCGGGGCGGGCCGATGCCGGTACGCATCACCGACAGTGAGCCGATAACAGAATCGTAAACAGTGACAAGTGACAAGTGATAGTGACGGAAGTACTTTAGTCCTTCTTGTCGCTTGTCACTGTTTACTTGTCACTTCCTTATGAACGTCGCAATCATAGCCGCCGCAGGGCAGGGCACGCGGATGGCTGGCGAGCGGCCCAAGCAGTTCATCGAGTTGGCCGGCGTCCCTATCCTTTTCCACACCTTGAGAGCCTTCGAACAGTGTGACGTCATTCACGAGATCATCGTAGTCTTGCCCGCACTGGAGACCTCCACCTTTCTCTCCCACGCTAATAAATACAGTTTGAGAAAACTAGCAAAGGTGGTGACTGGAGGTGCAACCCGAGCCGAGTCTGTGCTGCATGGTTTGCAAGCCGTGGGCGAGGCCACTGCCGAAATCGTGGCGGTTCACGATGGTGTGCGGCCATTCATAACGCCTGATGAAATTGCCCGCACTGTGAAGGCCGCCAAACTTGAAGGGGCGGCTATCCTGGTCTCTTCGCCTGTCGATACAATGAAAGAAGTCAGAGATGGCCTGGTAGTGAAGACGCTAAAGCGCGCCGACCTGCGCAATGCACTGACGCCGCAGTGCTTTCAATATAAACTACTTCGACGTGCTTACGATGAAGCGGATGTTACCGATCCGGATCTAACTGACGAAAGCTCGCTGGTTGAACGGTTAGGGGTTCGTGTTGCCACTGTCGAAGGAAGTGCGCGCAATATCAAGATTACTCAGCAGGAAGATATTGCGGTTGGGGAAGCAATACTAAGAGACTGGTCTTAGGTCTTGGTCTTGGGCCTTTGCCTTAGCGTGACAGTCAACCAAGACCAAAGACCCAAGACCAAAGGCCGCTCTTCGAATGTTTAGAATTGGAATCGGAAACGATACGCACAAGTTGGTCGAGGGCCGCCCCTTGATGTTGGGTGGTGTGCACATCGCTGCCGACAGAGGCGGCGAAGGCCACTCTGATGCCGACTCGCTATTGCACGCTATCGCCGATGCTCTCCTCGGCGCCCTTTGCGAAGGCGACCTGGGCCTGCATTTTCCCGATAGCGATCCACAATGGAAAGATGCGGATAGTCTACAGTTGCTTTCGCGCGTAGTTTGGTTGGCGCACGAGCGTAATCTTCAAGTAGTGAATGTCGATGCCACGGTTATGCTCGAAGCGCCACAACTTCGGCCCTACATACTTTCTATGCGAGAAAACATTGCGGAAGTGCTGGGAGTTGATCCGTCATGCGTGAGTGTGAAAGCAAAGACGGCAGAGGGGCTCGACGCTGTTGGACAGGGGCTGGCCGTGTCGGCTCAGGCAGTTGTCCTGATCCAATCGTAACGCAAACCAGTTAGTCTAAGTAACGCAAACTGTTAGTTTGCGAAGGAGCGCAAGCTCTCAACTGAGTGGCACCATCAGTCGCAAACTAACAGTTTGCCTTACATCAGGTAAGGGAAAAGATTGAGACCGCAGGACGTAATTCGCAAGAAACGCGACGGCCAGGCTCTCTCTCGCGATGAGATCACTTTCTTCATCGAAGGCGTGACCCGGGGGACGGTTGCCGACTATCAAATCAGCGCCTTGCTCATGGCCATCTACTTGAATGGCATGAACGATTCGGAGCAGGCGATCCTCACGGACGCAATGCTGCACTCGGGAAACACCCTGGATTTCTCGGACATTGCGAAACCAAAAGCAGACAAACATTCAACCGGCGGCGTGGGTGATAAGACGTCGCTTCTGATCGCGCCCATGGTTGCCGCTTGCGGAGTTTGCGTGCCGATGATTTCCGGACGTGGCCTGGGCCATACCGGTGGCACGCTCGACAAACTTGAATCAATTCCGGGTTATCGAGTTGATCTTAGTGCTTCGGAATTCGAACGAGTTTTGAAAACTGTTGGCTATGCGATGTCAGGGCAAACAGCTGAATTAGCGCCTGCCGACAAAAAGATGTACGCCCTTCGCGACGCCACTGCCACCGTGGAAGCGATTCCATTAATTGTTGCTTCTATCATCTCGAAAAAGGGAGCTGCGGGTCTTGATGCAATGGTTATCGATGTGAAAGTTGGCTCAGGCGCCTTCATGCGTGAAGAAGAGAGGGCCAAAGCGTTGGCCCATGCTCTGGTTAGAACCGGCAACTCATGCGGTATTCGCACGCGCGCTCTGCTTACTGACATGAATCAACCGCTCGGCCAGGCAGTGGGGAATTCACTGGAAGTAAAAGAGTGTATTGAGCTGTTGCGTGGTGAGGCAGCAGCGGGCGCGCAACCGGTGCTGGATCTGTCGGCTGAGCTTTCTGCCCACATGCTCGTTCTGTCGCGCATTGATGATTCTATTGAAGCCGCGCGGGCGCGTTTGGAGAAGGTCCTGGCTGCAGGCGAGGCACTGGATTGTTTCCGCCGGAATATCGAGGAGCAAGGCGGAGAGCCGCGAGTTTGTGATGATCCCTCAAAGTTTCTTCCTTTGGTGACGGAAACGTTTAGGGTAGAATCGCTGCGTTCAGGTTTTGTTGTAAGAATTAATACGGCGGAAGTCGGACATGCGATTGCTGCCATCGGCGGGGGACGTGTGCGCATCGACGACAGCATTGATCCGTCAGTTGGACTCATAACTGAAGTTAAGCTTGGGGACCGCATCGCCGTCGGTGAAGTGCTGGGGACGGTCTATTGTCGTGACGAGTCGAGTGCGGGGGAAGCGGTCAAGCGTATTCAGGCGGCTTACAGTATCGGCGATCAACCTTTGACTGAAATGCCGCAACTAATGAAGGAGGTGATTAACGAATGAAGTACTTTTTCTGGTTGACGCTCCTTGGTTTGTGTCTGCTGGCGGTTTTCGGCTCTGCCTGCAATCGTTCAAGTTACGGTGCTGACGACAAGTCGAAGATTCGCGTAGGTATTGTTTTCGACATCGGCGGGAAGGATGACCGTTCATTCAATGCGGCGGCATGGGCTGGCGCAAAGTGTGCACAAACGGGTAAGTGGTCGGACGGCTCGAGTTGTGGCAAGCCACCGCTGCCCATCGTGCTCCGCGATATTGAACCTGGCAATCCGACCTCTATCGAACCGGCGATGCGCGCTTTCGCCGAACGTAATTACGACCTGATCATCGGCATCGGTTTCGCGCAAACGCCAATCATCGAACTCGTGGCAAAGGATTATCCCAACATTCGCTTCGCGATAGTCGATGGTGTTAGCGATCTTCCAAACGTGGCGTCATTAGTCTTCAAGGAACATGAAGGTTCGTACCTGGTGGGTATGCTCGCGGCCAAGACCAGCAAAACGGGCACCATCGGTTTTCTTGGCGGCATGGACATTGGTTTGATTCACCGCTTCAAAGGCGGCTATGAGGAAGGCGCGCGCGCCGTCAATCCCAACATTCGTGTGATACCCAACTACGTCGGCGTCACTGATGCCGCATGGAACAATCCCGGCAAGGGCAAAGAAATTGCACTGGCGCAAATCAGCAAGGGCGCTGACGTAATTTTCACTGCTGCGGGTAACTCAGGCCTGGGCGCCTTTGATGCGGTTGAGCAGGCGGGCAAGAAAGATGGACGCGCCACGCATTTTGTTATTGGCGTGGATGCTAATCAAAACATGGTCAAGCCCGGGTTTGTTCTTACCAGTATGGTCAAACGTGTGGACAACGCTGTCTATTCAATCATCCAGGACGTAGTCAGCGGCCAGTTCAAGGCTGGTTTTCACGTGTATGGCCTGAATGAGGATGGCGTGGGTTATGCGATGGACGAAAACAACAAGGATTTGGTAACTCCGGAAATGGTTCAACAAGTCGAACAAGCAAAGAAGAAAATTATCGGCGGCGAAATAAAGGTTCCGGATTTGATGGGTAAATAAACCGCTTTGTACAAGGTTCTTTGTTCTTTAGTACTTTGGAACCCCCCAACCCCTTCGCTTGACGGAGCATGTTAGAACTTCGAAACATTACCAAGCGTTTCGGTGACGTACTCGCTAACGACAATGTCAATATTGTCGTGAAGCCGGGTACGATTCACGCAATCGTTGGCGAGAACGGAGCCGGCAAATCCACGGCAATGCGGATCGCCTATGGATTTTATGAGGCCGACAGCGGAGAGATTCTCATTGATGGCCATGTCCAAAAAATTGAGTCGCCTCACGATGCGATTGCTATAGGGATAGGCATGGTCCACCAACATTTCATGCTGGTGGACACAATGACCGTCGCTGAGAACATCGTGCTCGGCGCTGAGCCAGGCAGTGCCGTTGCTCTCGATCTTGCCAAAGCCAGTGTGGAAATTCGCAAGGTCTCTGAAGAATTCAAGCTGGCCGTTAACCCGGATGCAGTCATCGAGCATTTGTCTGTGGGCCAGCAACAGCGGGTTGAACTCCTGAAGGCGCTTTACCGTCACGCACGGCTGTTGATCCTCGACGAACCCACCGCGGTTTTGACACCGCAGGAAGTTGACGAATTTTTTTCCATCCTCCGCGGAATGCGTGAGCAGGGGAAGACCATTGTCATAATCACTCACAAACTGACTGAGGTGCTTGCAATCTCCGATGAAGTGACGGTGATGCGCGACGGCCGCGTTGTCGGTCGTTTGCAGACAAAGGAAACGAATGCTGCCGAATTGGCTCGACTGATGGTAGGTCGTGAAGTGCTTTTGCGCGTCGAAAAACCGGACGCCAAACCGGGGGGTGGGGAGTTGAGCGTGCGCGACCTTTCAGTTACAGCCAAGGGCGGCGCGAAGCGCGTCGACAATGTTTCGTTTGAAGTTCGCAAGGGAGAAATCCTTGGAATCGCAGGCGTCGAGGGCAACGGCCAAACAGAATTGATCGAAGCCCTTGCCGGCCTGATAAACCCATCTCAGCTCTCAGGCAAGATCCTGTTTGAAGATAGAGACATCACCCGCGAAGGCGCGCGGTTGCGGCGAGAGTTGCGAATCGCCCACATCCCCGAAGATCGACACCGCCGCGGCCTGTTTCTCGAATTCGATCTCGCCGAAAATTCGATTCTCGGGGTGCATTACCGCAAACCGATTGTCAGTTACGCTGGCGTGCTTTTGGACCAGGCAGCAATTCGCGGGCGAGCAAAGGAAATCCTCGAAGGGTTTGATGTAAGGCCGGCCAACCCTGATCTTCCCGCGCGTTCGCTATCCGGCGGCAACCAGCAAAAATTAATTATTGGCAGAGAGTTTAAAGTTGATCCAAAGCTTTTGCTGGTCTCGCAGCCGACGCGAGGCGTTGACATCGGTGCAATTGAGTTTATCCATCGCAAGTTGGTTAGCCTGCGCGACTCCGGTTGTGCAGTGTTGCTGGTGTCAGCCGAGCTCGAGGAAGTTACGTCGCTGTCAGACCGTTTACTAATCATTCATGAAGGACGAATTGTGGGCGAAGTCGATCCAAAGGTTGCAACCATCGAAGAGATTGGACTCTTGATGACGCGCGGACACTAATCTGAGATCTCAGTTTTTCAAATTTTGAGATCTCAGACTTAAGCCGAAAAATAGATGAAACTCCTACGCGAACTTTTGTTTCCGCTTATCGCTGTCGTGGCCGCGTTTATTGTTGGCGGAATCCTGATTGTCATTATTGGCGACAATCCGCTGGAGACATATCGTCTGCTTTTCGGTAGCGCCTTGTCGTGGCCCGTGGGTATTGGCTACACGCTCTTTTACGCCACACCGCTGATTTTTACGGGCCTTGCCGTGATGGTAGCTTTTCGCTGCGGTCTGCTCAACATTGGCGCTGAAGGCCAGCTTTACATCGCCGCGTTTGCAACGGCATGGGTGGGAATTACCTTTGTGAATTTGTCGCCGTGGCTTTTGATTCCCATGTGCTTCGCAGGCGCAATCGTAGGTGGCGGCCTTTGGGGAGCGATTCCGGGGATATTAAAAGCGCGTTTTGGATCCCACGAAGTTATCAACACCATCATGTTGAACTTTCTGGCGGTGGCCCTACTGAGTTATTTCACTCAATATCACTACAAGGTGCCGGGCGATCCGATCATGCAAAGCGTTCCAATCGGACAAGGGGCGCACATCGCACGGTTGGGAAAGTTTATTCCGGGTTTCCCTCAATGGATTCCTCTCAATCTCTCATTTGTCCTGGCGATAATCTGTTGCGGGCTGGTTTATATTTTTCTGTGGCGCACAAAATGGGGCTATGAGCTGCGAGCCACCGGCACAAATCCCAGTGCAGCCGAGTATGGTGGCATCTCGGTTCGCAAGCAGATTGTTATCGCTATGACGATCTCCGG
>JALYSR010000089.1 GCA_030854715.1 Acidobacteriota bacterium | reverse complement strand
GTAATTCGCTTTCCGATCTACTTGTCTTCGGCCGGCGCGCAGGACTAAGCGCCGCGGACCATGCCAATCATGTTGGTCCGGGAGTGGTAGATTCCCAGCAGATCGATGAAGGCGCGCGCGAAATGCTTGCGCCCTTTGAACGCGCGGCCGGGGATGGTCCCTACGATATTCATCGCGGTTTGCAGGAGACAATGCAAAACTACGTCGGCATCTTTCGCAATGAAGACGACTTGAAGAAAGGACTTTCAGAGCTTCAGACGCTCAATGAACGCGCCGCACGAGTGAAGGTGGAAGGGTCGCGTTTATTCAATCCGGGATGGCACCTTGCGCGCGATCTGAAATCGATGTTGACAGTTTCCGAGGCTGTAGCGTTAAGTGCACTGGAACGCAAGGAGAGTCGCGGAGCGCACAGTAGAATCGACTTTCCAAACTATGATGAAAGCCTGGGAAAACAAAACAACATCACTTTGCGTGACGGCGACCACATGAAACTGAAGCAGTTGCCGATCGGGGAAATGCCGTTCGAGCTGAAGCAGATTCTTGACGAAGGAAAGTGAATGGTTGTCCGTTGTCAGTCGTTAGTCGTCAGTTGTCCGTGGCCCCGCTTTCTCCAAACGAACACCTGAGTATGGACAACTAACCTCGGACAACTGACCACGGACTACTGGCTGACAATGCCTGATGCAACGTTCAAAATCTTTCGCGGCGATCGAGAAGGCGGCGAACTAGTCGAGTATAAAGTTCCTATCGCGCCGGGGATGGTTGTGCTTGATGCGCTCCATTACATTCAGGGACATCTGGCACCGGACCTTGCGGTTCGGTGGAACTGTAAAGCCGGCAAATGCGGCTCGTGTTCGGCAGAAGTCAATGGCCGTCCCCGACTGACCTGCAAGACCCGCATGGATGCTTTACCGCTGGAGGAACCCATTACTGTCCAGCCGATGAAGAGTTTTCCAGTGATCAGGGATTTGGTAACTGACGTATCGTGGAACTACCAAGTCAACAGAAAGATCCCGCCATTCAGCCCGCGCCCGAACGTCGAATGGAAGATGGACCAGCGCGATGTCGACCGCGTGCAGGAGTTTCGCAAATGTATCGAATGTTTTCTCTGTCAGAATGTTTGCCATGTACTGCGCGACCATGACAAGAAAGAACAGTTTGGCGGTCCGCGCTTCTTCGTTCGCATAGCCGGGTTGGACATGCATCCGCTCGACGGTTTGTCTCGAACTGAGTTGCTGAAGAGTGATCTCAGCATTGGTTTGTGCAATATCACCAAGTGTTGTTCGGAAGTCTGCCCTGAAGATATTCATATCACTGATAACGCTATCATTCCGCTCAAAGAGCGGGTGGTTGATGATTACTACGATCCGGTTCGCTGGTTTCTGCGAAAGATGAGGAAGAAACGGGAGTAGGCACATATGGAGCTAAAACTTAAGCCCATCTCAAGAGCTGGGATTGCTGAAGCGATCTCTAAGACGGAAGTCTATCGTTATCTGAATGAGCCGGGCGAGGCTGAGTCGATCTGTCGTGACATACTTGCTATCGACCCTGACAATCAACCAGCACTGCGTCTTCTGGGCCTTGCAATCACGGATCAATTTACCGGAGAGATGTCTGATCGGTATTCCGAAGCCGAGCGTGTGTTTCGTGGTCTGACCAGTGAATATGAACGCATCTATCATTTGGGCATTCTTCAGGAGCGAAAAGGGAAGGCCCAGCTATGTGCCGGCCGATCGCCTCACACAGTGCTGCCAGTTTTCGAAGTGGCAATGGGACTCTTTGAGCAAGCGGAAAAGATCCGTCCAGCCGACAATGACGACGCGATTCTGCGTTGGAATCGCTGTGTACGGCTTTTGCAGAGCCGTATTAGTTCCGACTGGAGCAAGGAAATGGAAGAGTTTGACGCCAGCGAAGGCCCGCCGGTTTAGACCTCGCCTGAGGAAAGACAGCTAGTAATTTCTGCTAATCTTTGCCCCGATTGTTAATAAACCTTCCTGCCGTTCGTTTCTGATAGTGGAAACGACTTCAGGAGGGCACAGTGCAGGCAGCCGCTAAAACCTTGAGACTAGTGACAGAACCTCCAGGACATCCTAAAACGGAGCTGGAAACGCTCTTCCGCACGCATCACGACCGCGTCTTTCGCACTGCACATCGCATCACCGGCAGTCCGGCCGATGCCGAGGATGTACTGCAAACAGTTTTCCTCCGACTCGTCAAAGGCAAAGAGAGTTACGACCTTTCGGACAATCCGGAAGCTTACCTCTCTCGAGCGGCGATTAATGCGTCGCTCGACCTGATGCGCAGCCGCAGCCGCGCGAAGTCGATCGGGCTCAGTGATGTGGGCACGGAAGAGCTTGAAAGCAGGTTTCAAAGCCCTGAAGCACTGCATGCTGACCGCGAATTGCAAACCTTGATCCGGCAGGCGGTCGCCGGGCTGGGGAAAACGGCAGGGGAAATGTTTGTGCTCCGCTACTACGAAGGCTGCGACAATCAGGAAATCGCGGAACTGCTCGACACGTCGCAAATGGTCGTGGGCGTAGTCCTGCATCGCGCTCGTACAAAACTAAGAAAAGAAATTGGGCACTATCTGGAGAAACATAATGAAAAGCAATGACTTGGACGCTATCCTCGACAATACAACCACCGAAATGCGAAACGAGTCCGTCGATCCGTCGGTGGTAAATCAAGCGGCGGAGCGTGTTTGGGCGCGCGTCAGTTCGACCATTGAAACAGCAGAGCAAATGACGACTGAGTCTCCGGCCAGCGAACGAATTGGAAGCTGTGTGGATTTTCAGTCGCTGATTCCAGCTTACTTGAATGGCAGCTTGTCTGAAGCTCGTTCACTGCTGCTGATAGATCACACGCATGAGTGCATTCCCTGTCGCAAAGCACTGAAGGATGTCCGATCGCGCTATCAGAGTCCTATGGCGCCTGTGAAAAAGGCCGCCGTCAAGCGCCGCTACAGCCTTCAACCGGTTGTCTTGCGTTGGGGGATTGCCGCAGCGCTAGTCATAGGCGTTGGTCTGCTGGCACTTCCTTTCATTCAGCGTTATGCGCCGATCGGCGGCGACTTGGAAGCAACAGTGCAGGCTGCCGAAGGTCAGGTTTATCACATTGCTGACACTCGCAGCACGCCGGCTAGTTCCGGGGAGAAACTACAAAAAGGCGAGAGTATTCGCACGGCGAAGGACGGCCACGCATTCGTTCGGCTGGGCGATGGTTCGCTGATCGAGATGAAAGACCGATCCGAATTGTCGCTAACCAAAAACTCTCAGGGCACTACGATTCATCTCAACCGTGGCGCGATTGTTGTCGAGGCCGCCAGGCAGAACAAGCAACATCTGTTCGTTGATACTGGTGACTCACGCGTTTCGGTGACGGGCACAGTCTTCTCAGTTAACAGTGGCACAAAAGGCTCGCGCGTATCGGTGATCGAAGGCGAAGTCCATTTGGACCACGCCGGCAACGAACGTGTATTGCGCGGCGGAGAACAAGCTACTTCCAGTGCTGCGATTGAGATGATTCCGATCAAGGATGAAGTGGCGTGGAGCCGAAAGGCCGCGCACTATGCCGAAACCCTGACGGCTTTTGGCTCGCTGAATAAAGAGTTGGGGAAGGTTCAGCAGCCCGGAGTTCGTACTTCAACTCACCTGCTCGACCTGATGCCTGAAAACACAGTGGTCTACGCGGCACTTCCTAATCTAACCTCGACCATCGTGGAGTCGCACCGGATTATGCAGGAGCGCATTAATCAGAATGCAGCGCTGCGCGAGTGGTGGGACAAGGAACAGTCGGGCCATAAGGGTCCAAACGTAGACCAGGTTATTGACTCGATTCGTGAATTCGGCGATTACCTCGGAGACGAGATTGCCGTGTCAGTCGCGATGGATGAAAAAGGCGAACCGGTTGCACCGCTCGTGCTTGCGGAACTCAAGAACTCGGCCGGCTTCCAGCAGTTTCTCGAACAGCAAATTGCGAAGTACGGAGGTAATCAGCAGGGTCACCCGGCCATTCGCTTCGTCGAGAATCCGCTGACCGCAACAGCCAGCGCAACGGAGCCGGGCAAGAGATCCGACGAGCTTTACATCTGGATCCAGGATGGTCTGTTTGCAGCCAGTCCTAAACTCAATCAGCTTCAGGATCTGGCGACGTTGGTCCAGAAGGGTGGAACAAACAGCTTCACAACTACGGCGTTTCACAATCGCGTGGCCCAGTTGTATCAGGAGGGTGCGGGTCTGGTGGTAGCTGCGAATCTTGAGCGGCTCATTGAAAAAACTCAGGCGGTACGAACCAAAGGGGAAAATTCCGAGCAGCGTGAAAGCGCACTGCAGCAACTGGGAATTCTGAATCTCAAGTACTTTGTGCTGGACCAGAAGAATAATGCCGGCAAGACCCACACGCAGGCGACTGTTTCCTTCAACGAGGCCCAGCGTGGGATTCCTTCCTGGCTGGCAGCTCCGGGCCCGATGGGTTCGCTCGAATATATTTCGCCGGATGCCAATGTCGTCGCCGGTTTCGTTGTCAAAGACCCGGTGAAGTTGGTCGATGATCTACTCGGAGTTATTGAGACTGTTTCGCCTGACCTGCGGAAAACCCTGGATAAGCAGCAGGCTGATCGTGGGCTGGATATTCGCAAAGACATTGCTGCTCCGCTGGGTGGAGAATTTGCCTTCGCGATAGATGGTCCAATTCTGCCGACGCCGTCATGGAAGATGGTGTTTGAAGTCAATGATCCAGATCATCTCCAACAGACTCTGGAGCGCGTCGTGGGTGAAGTAAACAAAGAAGCCGCAAAGTTTGGCAAGGCCGGACTGGTCTGGGATCGCGCCGACATTGCCGGGCGCAGTTATTACACATTGAAGTCGGCAGATTTCGGTGTGGAAGTGAATTACACCTACGTGAATGGTTACGTAGTGATAGGCCCAAGCCGGGCGATGGTCGAGCGCTCGGTGCGTTCGCAGGAAGCAGGCTACACCCTGTTGCGTTCAGCGCGTTTCACTGCCGGCCTGCCGGCTGATGGCAACGCAAACTTTTCGGCGATCTTCTATCACAACCTGGCGCCGCTGGTGCAGCCGTTTGCTGAACGCCTGGCCAACTCCGGCGCAAACCTGCCGCAAGAGCAGCAACAGGCAATCAAGTCCATGGCGGCGGACATGCCTCCGACACTCGCCTATGCTTATGCGCAAGGCGACAGCATAACCTTCGCAGCCAATACTGAAGGTGGACCGTTTGGATTGAGTCCGGCAACTTTGCTGGGCGCACCAAACTCTTTGGAAATCCAACACATTCTGCAGCAGGGGATGAAAAAGTAGGACAGGAATTCCTGCCTGTCTATGACGGTGGGACAGACAAGAATGTCTGTCCTGCCCAAGACTGAACCCTAAAGAACGCAACGGGCGTCGCAAAGAAGCGCAAGAAGAGAATAGAAAGGAACTCGATCATGCTTAGTCCTACTAAAAAATTCTACATGATAGGCTTCTTGCTAATCGGGCTGCTAATCGCTCTTCCTGCCTGCACTCATCAGACAGTTCATCAAGTCGGTTCACACAAGGTGACGATATCCCGCCATGGTTTTCAAAAGAAGCTTGACGTCGATCAGCAGACGGGCACGTTTGAATACGCAGGAGTTAGCACGGACGGCAAAGGCCTTAAGGTTTCGATCGTCGGAGATAAGGTCAAGGTTAATGGCAGCAACGTAGGCAAACTCCGTCCTGGAGATTCCGTTCTCATCGGTGACACCGGTGTCGGAGTCAACTCGCTGGACTATGGCGAGTCGGAAAAATATCTTCGCGCTAATGGCTCAACGTCGGACGCGACTGTTACAAACTAGATCAACTCCTGGGAGTGCGGCGACCTGTCGCCGCGTCACGGCACACTCAATTTACCGAAGGCTGCGACACGTCGCAGCAGCCCAAAGCGCTGCCTGGTCAGCGCATTCCAAAACGCATACTTATTCTTCAAATGAAACTCATCTCTATCTCTCTTGGCTCATGGCTTATTGGACTCTCAGTGCTGCTGCTCGCTTTCGTTGTTGTCGAAGGCGAGCAGTTGAGCACCTCTGACCTCAAGGGTGCGATGATCATTTCACTGGTAATGGCGGCGCTGCTATTCTCGCTCGCCTACGCACCATCCCTGTTTTGGTTACGTAAACGGCTCGGCGGTTGCCAGCCGGCCGCGCTCTTTCCGCTGGCGTCTGCCGTCGTTCTGAATATTCCGGTTTTTTTGATCGGAATTTTGGCAATCGGTAGAACTTTAGCGCCCGCGGAAGCGTTTGCATTCATCGGAGCATTCGTACTAATGGGCACGGCGTTTGGGCTCGGTTTTGTTTGGAATTACCACAACAGGGATATAAAGTCTGCACGATGGCTGTAGCCGCAACAGTTCAGGAACAAGCAAGGCTTCGCGATCCCGCGAACTTCGCCCCTGTCATCGATCTCAACAACTTAAGCGTCAAATTTGGCGGGCGTCCAATTCTCCAAAGCCTGCAAGGCGAACTGCGTGGACGCGCGATTGGCTTGCTTGGCCCAAACGGGGCCGGCAAGACTACGCTGATTCACACTCTGCTCGGTTTCCATCCGCCTTCGTCTGGAACGGCACACATCTTTGGCC
>JALYSR010000007.1 GCA_030854715.1 Acidobacteriota bacterium | reverse complement strand
AAGACGGTTCAGTCTGGTATGACATATACGCCTTCTCGCGTCCGCGACATCCCCTGGTGCGGCTTAGCTTTCCTTTGGCTCGCATGCTGCAAAAAAGATTCGCAAGGGATTCGCTGGCGGCAGTGGTCGCAGCCGTTCAGGTAAACTGACCGTCAGCGGTCTCGGGGCCGAAGCCCAGCCGCTATGCTATAATTTCGCATTGATTCCTAATGGATTCACGAAATGTGCGCCAAATACTGACGGTCTCACCCGCCCGTTCAAAGCAGGAGGAGGATGAAGGATAATGGCTACCGAACTCAAACGAGCAACAACTTCACTTGATCGAATTGAAGAGTTGCTGGGCGAAAACGCACGCTCGCTGCTGGATCACAAATCGCAAACGATCTCTAAAGATCTGATTAGCCTGCCGGGCCCGGATTTCATCGATCGCGTTTGGATCCATTCAGATCGTTCGCCAGCCGTCTTGCGTTCCCTGCAATCGCTTTTCTCGAACGGCCGTCTTGCGGGCACGGGATACCTTTCAATTCTGCCGGTGGACCAGGGCATTGAGCATTCTGCCGGCGCGTCGTTTGCTCCGAACCCGCAGTATTTCGATCCTGACAACATCGTGAAGCTGGCGATTGAAGGCGGTTGCAATGCTGTGGCCTCCACGTTTGGCGTGTTGGGCATTGTGGCACGCAAGTATGCGCACAAGATCCCCTTTGTGGTGAAGATTAATCACAACGAATTACTAACGGCGCCGAACAAGTTTGACCAGGTTTTGTTTGGTACCGTGAGAGAGGCCCACAACATGGGAGCGGTTGCGATAGGTGCAACCATCTATTTTGGCTCCGAAGAATCGACGCGGCAGATAACCGAAATCAGCCAAGCTTTCGCTCAAGCTCATGAACTCGGCATGGCCACCATTCTCTGGTGTTATATTCGCAACTCAGCATTCAAAACACCCGAAGGCGACATGCACACGTCAGCCGATCTAACAGGTCAGGCAAATCACCTGGGTGTGACGATTCAGGCAGACATCATCAAACAAAAACTTCCGGAGCGGAATGGCGGCTACCCAGCGGTGGAAAAGGCGCTCGGCAAGTCGTACGGCAAAACGAGCAAAATCGTCTATGAGAAACTGACGTCAGACAATCCCATCGATCTGGTTCGCTATCAGGTGGCTAATTGCTACATGGGCCGCTGCGGTTTGATCAATTCCGGCGGCGAATCCAAAGGCGCGAGCGATCTGGCCGAAGCAGTACGCACGGCGGTTATCAACAAGCGCGGCGGCGGCATGGGCCTCATCTCCGGTCGCAAGGCTTTCCAACGTCCGATGAGCGAGGGCGCGGAGCTGCTCAACGCGATTCAGGATGTCTATCTCTCGCCAGAGATCACAGTGGCTTGAGACTGGCATCTACAATCCCCGAACCAACTATTGAGGTGGACCTGCGTGGCCACCGTAACTTTCCGCACGTGCGCACTCAGGTGTGTCCCCATTCTCTAACAGTTTCCGAGTTCCCGAAGCGCCTTGCCTACGCTGTTGCCAACTAATCCGCAAAAACTGCTACACTCTACTCACCAAATACAAGGTGGGAATCAAACATGGTCCAGGAAAAGAAGAAAGATCCGCCCCCCGTCGACAACATCATCTCCGATGAAACCGGAGCATTTGATCTGCGCTTTATCCTCTGGCGACACTTCTGTCAGCAGAACAACATTTCAGTGGAAACGCTGCCGAGCCAACTCGATGGCGAACTGAAGGATAAATGGGAAGAACTCAAGGCGAGTAGATTGCGTGGGCCGCGACAGAAATAGTCCGCAGATTAGCCAACTTCCTACAGCCTTCCCGCTCCCAGTTTGTAAACACCGGTCAGAAATGGATTGGTCAGTCTTTCCTGGCCAATTGTCGTAACTGGCCCATGTCCGGAATAAACTTCGACGTCATCACCCAGCGGCATGAGTTTGTTCATGATCGAGTCCAGCAGTTGTTCAGTGGACCCGCCTGGTAAATCGGTTCTACCGACTGAACCTGCAAACAAAACATCCCCAACAAAAACTTTTCGTTCCTTTGGTTCAAACAATACAACGTGGCCGGGCGTGTGGCCGGGACAATGGATAATCTGGAATGTAAGCTCACCAACTTCGTAGGTCTGGCCGTCCGTCCAATAGCCGTCGGCCCCTGGCGGTGCCTCGAAATCCAATCCCAGTGCAGCCCACTGGTCGCGTGGAATTCCAATCCAGGCTGCCTGACTGGGAAGCGCGTCGTAGATAAACTCGTCCTCTTTATGAATAAGGATTTCAGCGGCCGGCTTCAGTTTCTTCAAGGCTGAGACGCCGCCGATGTGATCGAGGTGCGCGTGCGTGACCGCAATCCCCTGGAGCTCAAACCCGTGTTTATCGATCGCGCGCACAATTTCTTCAGAGGCGTCGCCGGGATCGATGCATATGGCGCGCTTCGTCTTTTCGCAGCCGAGGATACGTGTGTGTTGCTGAAAAGCTGTGACGGTGATTTCTTCGATGATCATGGCTGGATAAGGTCAGTTGTCCGTAGTCAGCTGCTTGGACTCTAAAAGTGCTACTGACAACTGACTACTGACATCTAAAGAGTATAATTCCCGAAGGACGATTCCGCTATTGAACGAGGTTTGGAAAGTAACTATGCCCATTAGTACCAAATCAGCGCCATTAGCCGACCTGCTCGACTCGTTGACCGCCGAAGGCGCGCCGGAATTGATTGAGTACCTTGAAGGTGGGGCGTTGAAGTGTTACGCCTGCGGTCACCGTTGTCTCATCAAGGAAGGTAAGCGTGGCATTTGCAAGGTCCGTTTCAATGAAGCCGGTCGACTTCGGGTGCCTGTAAATTACGTGGCTGCGCTTGCCTGCGACCCCACTGAGAAGAAACCCTTCTTTCACGTGCTGCCTGGCTCCGACACTCTAACCTTCGGCATGCTCGGCTGCGATCTTCACTGTGCTTACTGCCAAAACTGGTTAACTTCCCAGGCCCTGCGTGATGATTCCGCGGGCACGCAGCCGCAGCAGGTAACGCCGGAACGTCTGGTCGCCATGGCCAAGGCTTACGGTGCGTCGATGGTAGGCAGCAGCTACAACGAACCGCTGATCACTGCTGAGTGGGCGGTAGATGTTTTTAAGCAGGCGAGACCTGAAGGGTTTCGGACTGCGTTCATCTCAAACGGCAACGCGACTCCTCAGGTGCTGGACTATCTTCGTCCCTGGACCGACTGTTACAAAATCGATCTCAAATCGATGAGCGACAAAAACTATCGCCAGCTTGGTGGAGTCGTCGATAACATTCTCGACACTGTCCAGATGGTCCATGAACGCGGCTTTTGGGAAGAGATCGTGACGCTTGTCATCCCCGGCTTTAATGCTGGTGAAGATGAATTGAAGCGCGCGGCGGATTTCATCGCTTCGGTTTCGCCCGACATTCCCTGGCACGTCACTGCGTTTCACCAGGACTATCGCATGACCGAGAACGCAAACACTACCGCCGAGCAATTAATTCGGGCTTGCGAAGTTGGGCGCGAGGCAGGACTCCGTTACATCTATGCCGGCAATCTTCCAGGTAAGGTGGGACGTTGGGAAAATACTTACTGTCCCTCGTGTGAGGCATTGCTCGTCGAACGTCACGGTTATTTTATTCGGCAAATGACGGTTACGCCTGAGGGAAAATGCCCATCGTGCGCGGCAAGCATTCCGGGAATCTGGGCTTGAGCCAAAGTACCTCAAACCAGCTAATGCAAAAGGGCAGAGGCGATGAACCTCTGCCCTTCTTCTTTTTACCTCTGCTTTGTTTACCTCGTCGCGGACGGTTTGGCTGCGGGAGAAGCTTTCGTGGCTGGTGATGGCGTAGCTTTCATCGCCGGCGACGCGGAGGCCTTAGGCGTGGCTGTTGGGGACGCGGCGGCTCCGGGCGCCGTAATCTCAGTTCCCCCATGATGGAAAACCGCCAGCCACTTTCCATTACGATTAGCCCAGATTGATGAATGACGTTCTCCAGCTCCAGGAGTGCCTGTCAATTTTACTGTGTAGGTGACGAGCGCCGCATCGTCATCCAGCTTTAACGATTTCCAGTCGCTTAGAGTCGCTTTAGAGGCATCGAAGCCTTTGATACCTTCAACGCTTCCCGCTTTGTCATAAACCTTGTCAGGTTCAACTTCGACAAAGTCGGAAGCCAGCAACGATGCAAAGCCGTCATAGTTCTTGGTCTTGAACAAGTCCCAGACTAACTTTTCATCAGCTATTGCATCCGCGCTGGCAACGGCCATCGCGGGCGAAGCCGCGGGTGATGACGCAGCCTTTGCTGAACTCTTAGCCGCCGCTGGTGTCATTGCGGGCTTCACCGCGCATTCCTGGTGATAAATTGCGAGCCACTTGCCGTCGCGATTCACCCAGGCAGAACTGGAGCGCGCCGTAATTGGCGGGAACTCTTTACCCTTATACTTGCCCTTGGTGTTGGCTGTGTAAATGATTAGAAATGCATCTTTATCAATCGACAAGAACTTCCAATCGCTGAGGTTGACTTCGCTAGGCTCGAATTCTCTTACAGAAGCGACTGACGCCGCCTTGTCATTGACTCCATCGGAAGTAACTTCCAACTGGTCCGGAGCCAGCATGCTGGCAAACGCGTCGTAGTTTTTGTTCTTGATTGCATCCCACACTGCTTTTTCGTTGGCGATCGCGCCAGCCTCCGTCATTGCAGCAGATTTGGTTTCCGCAAGGTTTGTGTTTGCGGTTGTGGCTTCTCGATTAGTTGGCGGCGCAGCGCAGGCAGCGGCAACAACTAATACAGACACGAGTAAGAGAATTTTTTTCATGATCTGACTCCTGAGTTTATTTGCAGAACGCGTGGGTTCTATTCCAAAACAAAGGATTAGTCAAGGAGTTGGCGGCAGTGGTGGTTTTGTCAGCCTGGATCTTCAGCCGCGCCGAATGCAAGCTGTGATGAACCGACAACGAGTCTGCGGCCATCACAGCCTGTTTCGAAAGTAACTCGGAAGACTTTTTGTTAGGGCGTCGGTGTAGCTTTCATCGCCGGTGATGCCTTCGCCGTGGGCGATGCCTTTGCCGCTGGCGAAGTCCCCACTGCCGGCGAAGCCTTGGCTGCCGGCGAGGCACTCGCTGCCGGCGACGCGGACGCCACGGGTGCCCTTACCGGGACCGAAGCTCCAGCAACAAGCTTCCACTCTCCATTGCGCCGGGCAAAAGTATCGATGAACCGGTATTGACCACTGATATCAATCGACTTGCCATCCGATCCTTTGTACTTGCCATTCTTGACAATGCTGCGCCCGCTAGCAACTGCAGAATCATTATCGAGCACGTTAACTTTTAGATCCGCTATTTCCCAGGAGTCCGCAGTCAGCGCTCCGGTCTCCATGTCTTTTACGTCCTGAGCTTTGTCTCCCATGGATCCATCAGGATAAACAAAAACTGCGTCATCAGCCTCGACGCGCTGCACGGCTGCAACGTCTTTCTCCTTGACTACGCGCGGCCAATCATTCTCGATTCGCATTAGTTCAGCTTGGATTGAAGCCGTATCGACAGTTTCCCTTCCAGTATTGGTGTTCGGTACCGCAGAGCTGTTTGTATCGGGAGCCTGTTGGCAACCACTCAAAATTAGTAAAGAAAATGCAAGGCAGAACCCGGCCAAAAACCCTTTTTGTTTCATTGATCCACTCCTTTGTTTGGGCAACCCTTAAATCGAGCAAATTGTTTGAAAGAGCATGCTGCTTCTATGCCAAAACGCCATCTGAGTCAATAGTTGGGGGGGGCGAGAGTGTTTTCGCGGGCGTCCGGGGCAGGAGCGATGCCCGCTTCAATACTGGATGCCCTTCCCGGAAGAACCCGGAAGCATATTGACATTGCGAATTGTTTGGCGATATTGTCCGCATAAGTGTGGACCGACTGGCGGGCCTGGCGCCGAAGCCCCGGCATCCATTCACCGAATCCTGCGAAGTAGCGGCGCCAACCGACCCAGTTTCTCGAAAGGAGTATCCCGATGAATAGGTCGTTTTTCAAACCCTCCTTGCCGTCCCGTATCTTCATGTTCCTTATTGCCGCAGCTGTCGTGTTTATTGCGCTCTATAGTTCCAGCGTTCAGGCGCAGCGGCGAGCAACTCAGGCGGCGGCTCAGAACGAATCCCCTTTGTTCCATGAGTATCGCGGCGTACAGCTGGGCATGATCGCGGATGACGTGCGGAAAAAACTTGGTGAGCCAAAGGACAAGGGTGACGAGCAGGACTTCTTTATCTTTAACGAGACTGAAACCGCGCAGATCGTTTATGACAAGATGCATAAAGTAGTGACGATTTCAGCAGACTTCATGAATCCCAGTACCAAGGTTCTCACTGCGAAAGACGTGTTCGGGGCTGAACTTGAAGCCAAGTCCGATGGCTCCGTTTATAAAATGGTACGCTATCCGAAAGCGGGCTACTGGATTTCGTATAATCGTACGAGCGGTGCTTCCCCTTTAACTACTATCACTCTGCAGAAGATTCAGTAGGCCTCGCTGACTCCTTCTGAAATTTTACTGCGCGCCAGTCTCGCCAGAACTCTTTATCTTCTTTGCGGTTTCAGTTTGTCTGTTCTAACCGCAAAGGGCTTAAAGGAATGCAAAACTTAGACTACACTCCTCACAGCTAGACGAGCCCATAATCCCGCACGTATGCTACGGCTGAATGCAAGCCAGCGTTACATCCGTTCGCCCGCCCCTGGCAGAGGCCGAAATAAACCCGCGCGAACTCTCCCAATTGATAAAGCAGAGAGCTCTGGCCGAAGGTTTTGAGAAAATCGGTATTGTTCCAGCCGCACCTCTCGATGATGAGCACAATCAACTTAAGGCCTGGCTCGGCCGTGGGTTCCACGGACAGATGGCCTGGATGGCGCGCGAACCGGAGATGCGCACCGATCCGCGGCGGTTTTTCCCGGGCAGCCGCTCGGTTGTGGTAGTAGCTAAAAACTATTATACGCCCGCAAAACATTCTGACGATCCGGCAACGGGTAAGGTCTCGCGCTATGCGTGGGGTGATGACTACCACGAAGTTGTCGGCGCGAAACTCCGTTCGTTGCTATTGTGGATCAAGCAGACTGTGCCGTCCGCGGAAGGAAAGGTTTGCGTTGATATTCAACCCATGATGGACAAGGCCTGGGCCGTGCGCGCAGGACTTGGCTGGCTTGGCAAACACACAAATGTCATTACAACTGAATATGGCTCGTGGGTCTTTATTGGCGAGCTGCTCCTGAACTTTGATCTGGAGTACGACAACGACACCAGCGAAGACCACTGTGGCAGTTGCACGCTTTGCATCGAAGCGTGTCCGACCGCGGCCATCATCGAACCCTATGTGGTGGATTCGAACAAGTGCATTTCCTATGCAACGATTGAATTGCGCGAGCCGCAGATTCCGCAGCAGATAGCTGAGAATGTGGAGGGCTGGCTATATGGCTGCGACATTTGCCAGGATGTCTGTCCCTGGAACCGCTTTGAGCAAGTGACCGACGAACCTCGCTTCGCACCGCGCGAGGGAAACGTCAACCCCGTGCTTGCCGAAGTACTTGAGTTGACTCCTGAAAGCTATGCCGATCGTTATCGCCAGAGTGCCATGAAGAGAGCAAAACTTAATGGTCTAAAACGCAATGCGCACACATTGTTACAGAACCGAGAGGCTGATTAAATGAAGCTATTTACTCTATGTTTTATTGCATGTGCCCTAACGGCTGTTTCCTTCAGTCCGATAGAGGCCCAGCAACCCAAGACTCCCGCCGATCTCGAGCGCCTGGCCCAGGACTACTACAACTGGCGCAATCAAAATTATCCGGTCTCGTCGAGTGATTCCGGGCTGCACACCTGGGACAGCAAGCTGACTGATTATTCTCTTTCGGCGGTGCTGATGCGACGGCTTCACGTCAAGGAGGTACTGGCCCAGGTTAGAGCGATGCCCACCGCGAATTGGAGCAAAGACGATCGCATTGATTGGCTGCTGTTTCGTTCGCAGGTCGATGGCACCGATTTCTTTAATCGGGTGATGGACTTTGAGGAAACTGATCCACAAACCTACGTCAATGAATGCAGCAACGGCATATTCTCGCTGCTGAAGAAGGAATACGACACACCCCGCAACCGCGCCCTCTCAGCAACGGCCCGTCTGAAACAGATGCCGTTCCTCATCGAACAAGGCAAAGGAAACTTGAACAAGCCCGTCCGGCTTTATGCGCAGCTCGCCATAGACTCTGCCCGCTCAATTGACAGCCTCTTCACCGACAGCATGATGACGCTGGCAAAAGATCTATCGGCTGCTGAGAAAAATGAACTGGTGAAAGCACGCGATGCGGCGCTGGTGTCAATTCATGGTTATGCCGACTGGCTTGAAAAACGTCTTCCCGGAATGGTCCCCTTCAAGCCAATGGGTGAAGACAATTACAACTACATCCTGAGAAATATTTACCTGCTTCCGCTCGACGCAAAGCAGGTTGAGATGTTGGGGCAGGCTGAGCTGGCGCGTTATCGCGCACTGGAATCGCTGTTGCCTGATCCGTCGTTGGCCGATCCAAATCCAGCACGCAGCACAAACATTCCGAAAGATCAGGAGGCTTTCCTGAAAGCTTACGAAAGTCGGGAAGCCGAGATGATCGACTTTCTAAAGACCAATCACCTACTGTCGCTGCCTCCTTACCTCGGCCGTTTTGAAATCCGCCAACTCCCCGAAGCATTTAAGCCAACCAGTCCCGGTGGCTTCATGAATCCGCCCGGCGTTTATGACAAGGACTCGAGCGGCTTCTATTTCATTCCCACTTACAATCCGCAGTCGAAAAACTTTTATATTCGCGCGGCCATCGAAGATCCGCGGCCAATTCTTGGCCACGAAGGCATTCCGGGCCACTTCCTGCAACTCTCAATCGCCAATCACTTGCCGGACGAGATTCGCCGGCAGCATGGCGATGGCATCTTCGTCGAAGGCTGGGCGCTTTACGGCGAGGAGATGCTGATGCGCACCGGTCTTTACCCCGTCAACTCAGCATCGCAGGGCCAGGTGCTGCGACTCGCGCGCTATCGGGCCGCGCGCATCGGCGTTGACGTCAACCTCCACACTGGCAAGTGGACCTTCGATCAGGCAGTTAACTACTTCATGGAGGCGGGAGGACTTGATCGCGAAGCTGCAACCGGTGAAGCAGCCGGCGCTGCCGCGAGTCCAACGCAGAAGATTACTTACATGGTCGGCAAGTGGCAGATCATGCGCCTGCTGGGAAAATATCGCGACAAGCAGGGCGCCAACTATCGCCTGGGCCAGTTTCACGACGACTTGATCAAAAACGGCAGTCTGCCCCTTTCAATCGTTGAGTGGATAATGCTAGACGATTCGTCGTCTCTGGATCAAGCGCTTCGCTAAGAAAACTCTCCGTGCAATTCGAGTATCAGGTCTGTCAAACTCAGTCTAGCCGGGTGACTTTTGTTAACCGTGAATGGCAGGGGACTGTGGCGATTAACTCCGGTGATTCGCAGGCCGCGCTTAATTCGTGCCTACAGGTGTGGGACTACCTGGCCCAAGCCGAGCGCGCCGGGTGGCAGCTGGTAACTGCGGCAAACGCAACGCATCACAAACGAAGGCCAAACGTCGCGGATTTCTTATCAACTCTTTCTTAGGCGAGAACGCATGTCAGACAATTCTTTCTAACGCGTGCGTGGGTGAGCTGGATGGAGTTGGCCTAAGCTGAAGAAAGCAATGCCCGAAGATTCATTGAGAGTTGTTGCGCGAATCAAAGCGCTGCCCGACAAAGTTGATACGGTCCGCGAAATTCTTCTGGAATTGATTGGACCTACGCGCAGGGAAGAAGGCTGTATTGTTTATGAGTTGCTGCAAAACAAGACAGACCCGACAGACTTTACGTTCGTAGAGGAGTGGCAGAGCGGGAGTTTCCTGGATAACCATGCAGCCAGCGAGCATCTTAAGGACGCAACAGAAAAACTGCGAGGCATGATTGCAGAAGTACCAGACATCCGCAGATATTTAGTGGTGAAATGAGAACTCAGCTTTGCACAAGAAGTCCGATCATAGGTCGAGCCGGAGGATTCTCATTAACACCGTGGCTTTAGCCCGGTGACCACGGCCGGTGATCATGAACGGTCAAGATGGAACACTCCTTTATCACCGGGCTAAAGCCACGGTGTTAATGAGGGGCCGAATCACGGAAGGCTGTGAGGATCCTGCAAAAACTTCAACATAGGCGGAATCGTCTCTTCCGGTATTTCTTCCTGCGGCACGTGTCCGGCCTTTTCCAAAATTATCAACGTTGAATCCGGAATGGCCTCGTCCAACTTCCTACCTATTCTTAAAGGAATAACTTTATCTTCTCGCCCCCATAAGATTAGTGTGGGAACAGTTATCGTGGGGTACTGTGAGGTGAACTCATCGATATTTTTGGGAATGGCCTGCTGGGCCGTTTTCAGGAGCGCATACTTTCCTCCGGGCGAACCTATGGGCCCGGCGTAGGCGGCGATCTGTTCCTGGGTAATCAGACTCTTGTTGTAATAGGAATATCGAAGGACTGTTCGAGCGGAGCTCGTCGCCGACATTATGTGAATCGCCAACCATCCCAGGATTGGCGTCCTCATTAACTTCAGGTACCAGGGCAGCGACTCATTGTATCCGCCGCTGTCGATCAAGATGAGTTTCGAAAGGCGATTGGCTTTCTCTTTATTGAGTTTGAGGGTAACCAGCAGAGAGACGGCTCCGCCATATGAGTTTCCCATCAACGTTAGATTCTTGAGATCGTGTTCTTGAATAAACTGGAAAATTAGGTCTGCCTGTTCCTGAATGGAATAACGATTGTCGTGTGGTTTGGGTGACTTACCGGCGCCTTTTAGATCAATCAGGATTAGCTTGTGATTCTTTGCCAGCGGCTCGACTAGTTTTCGCCACGTGTAGATGCTCGCTCCCAGACCGTGCAAAGCAAGAATCGGTTCCCCGCTGCCGTACGTCTCGCAGTAGAGTCCGGTCTTAGTTGTGCATTCCGCCGCGGATGAATTGTCAGGCATGGGGTGCGTCCTTTCGTTTGATTGGGCGAGACCTGAAGCGGTGAGCAACAGGTTGATCGCTATGACCCCGAGGACTCGTCGAAAACACGTCTGAATGAGGCCCCTCATGGC
>JALYSR010000072.1 GCA_030854715.1 Acidobacteriota bacterium | reverse complement strand
CGTCTAGGTCGCAAATTCAAGCGCGATGGCGGCGGGCCGATGATGCCGCATGATTTAACGATCGCTGCGGCCGGCGGACTGCTTCTCTGGTTCGGTTGGTATGGATTCAATCCCGGCAGCACGCTCTCCGCGATGGATTTCGAAGGCATTGGTCGCGTTGCCACCAATACCACACTCGCAGCATGCGCCGCGGGTCTAACGGCCCTGGTTTACACCTATATCGCTACCAAGAAATGGGATGTTAGTTTCACGGTCAACGGATTCCTCGCCGGACTGGTTGCCATCACCTGTCCGTGCTACTGGGTCAGTCCCGCTGGCGCGATCATGCTGGGTGGAGTTGCTGGAGTGTTGGTTGTTCTGGGTGTGGAGTTGCTGGAATGGTTGCGCATTGATGATCCGATTGGGGCCGTGCCTGTACACGGTTTCTGTGGGATCTGGGGCACACTTTCGCTCGGCTTTTTTGCGTGCGGCAAATATGGTGCGACCGGACCAATCGCCCCAGACAACACTGTGCCGCTAACGGGTCTCTTGTACGGAGGCGGCGCCACCGTGCTAAAGGCACAGGTGATCGGCAGTTTGATCATAACGGTGGCGACCTTCGCCGTAGCAATGGCGGTCATGTACGTGATTAAAGCGTTCGGTGTTCTCCGCGTCTCGGCCGAGGGTGAGGCATATGGTCTGGATTTGCACGAACACGGAATTTCGGCTTATCCGGAATACGTTATCTCTGCGATGGGTAGACCAGCGGGACTGGTCCAGAGGGAGATGGACAAACCCAGCATAGAAGCTCCGGTCCACTTTAGCGCAATTGAGCCAACGGTGTAATCAATTAATGGGGCCAGACTATCCCAAAGAGACCGCGCGGTTCAAAAGCGCGGTCTCTCTTTTTTATGGCAACCCGTTGGAGTGAAGCGATCATAGCGGCTATGTTAGGATCCGCTTCCGGAAGGTTGACTGCCAGCAATGGAACTCACCCAGCTCGAGTTTTTCCTAATGGTTGTTGAGGAGGGCAGCTTCTCGAAAGCGGCTGTGCGGGTATTCCGCACTCAGCCGGCCGTAAGCATCGCCATCAGGCGCCTTGAGGAAGAGATTGGCGCGCCACTCTTTGACCGCTCGCAGAAAACACCAACTCTCACGGACGCCGGCGAGCTTGTCTACGATTACGCCAAGCGAATCCTGTCATTGCGCGACCACGCGCAGAACGTAGTCTCTGAACTCCGTTCCCTGGAACGTGGTCGCGTCCGGATTGGCGCCAACGAAAGCACGTCGCTCTATATCCTGCCTCATCTTATTCTTCAGTACCGAGAACAACATCCAAATGTAAAGCTTGAAATTTACCGGCACGTGTCGGAGCGTTTGCCGCGCGAGGTGCTGGATCGCAATGTGGATTTCGCTTTACTGGCCTTCGAGCCCGTTGACAGTGATCTTGAATCCTTCCCCATACTGAAAGACGAAACCGTGCTGATCATGAGTCCCGAGCACGTGCTGGCGAAACGTGAGTCGGTGAAGATCGAAGAACTTGGCACGGAACCCTTCCTGGCCCACAACGTCAAAACTGCCTCGCGGCACAAGGTCATCGAGGCTTTCGCCCAGCACCACACTCCGCTGAACATTACGCTCGAACTGGCCACTATCGAAACAATTAAGCGCTTTGTTCAGCTCAAGATCGGTCTCGCTTTTGTACCACGCATGTGCGTCGCCGAAGAGCTGGAACGCGGTACCATCGCCACCGTCCCGGTACAGGACCTGAGTTATTTCCGCACGCTCTGGGTCACACATCGTCGCCAGATCACGTTTTCACATGCCGCCGCAGCCTTTCTCAAAGTGTTGCGCCAGCAGTCCACCTTGGAATGACCTGGGCTGCAGAGTCAGACGTCATCCCGGCGCAAGTAAACCATTTCAGAGAGAATTTCCATTCAATGAAATGCTCGGTTTTCCCTGAAGTCTGTTTGCCAGCAGAATATCGTAGCGGGGAGTATTTGCCTCATTAGTCAGACTTATCTTCTTATAAAAATTATAGGTTTGACTTAGCCTGGTGTTGTTCCTAGGATCAGATGTTTTGAGGCTCTATGTCTAAATCCCAGCACATCACAATCTTCGACACAACATTGCGAGACGGAGAACAGTCTCCTGGCTGTTCTATGAATTTGGATGAGAAGGTCCTCCTCGCGAGGCAACTCGAAGCTCTTGGAGTTGACGTGATCGAGGCCGGTTTTCCCATCGCTTCCGATGGTGACTTCGCCGCGGTTAAGGCGGTGGCGTCAAACTGTCAGATCGCGAAGGTGGCCGCCCTTTGCCGCACGACCGAGCAGGATATTCGCCGGGCCTGGGAGGCACTGGAGGGAGCGGCGCGACCGCGCTTGCATACTTTCGTCGCCACCTCCGATATACACCTTGAGCACAAGCTGAAGAAGTCGCGTGGCGAGGTGCTGGATATGACGCGGCGGGCAGTGCGCCTCGCGCGTACGCTGACCGACGACGTAGAGTTCTCAGCTGAGGATGCAACGCGTAGCGATATTGATTACTTATGCGATGTGCTGGCAGTCGCTGTGGAAGAAGGCGCCGGGACACTCAATATTCCTGACACCGTCGGCTACACCACACCTCTTGAGTTTGCCCAACTAATAAAGACGGTGCACGAGCGTGTGGTGGGTGAGTCGGAGGTGACAATCAGCGTTCATTGTCATAACGATCTTGGCCTAGCCGTCGCGAACAGTTTAGCGGCAATCGAAGCCGGTGCGAGGCAAGTTGAATGCACCATCAACGGTATTGGTGAACGTGCGGGCAATGCGGCGTTGGAAGAAATTGTGATGGCCGTGCGCGTGCGCGCGGACAAATTACCATTTACGTGTGGCATAGAAACACCACTCCTTTATCCCACGAGCCAATTACTTTCCAGCATCATCGGCTTCGAGGTGCAGCCAAACAAGGCCATAGTCGGACGCAACGCCTTCGCTCATGAAGCCGGCATACATCAGCATGGCGTGCTGAGTAATCCGCTGTGCTACGAGATCATGACGCCGGAATCGGTGGGCGTGCCGGCCAACAGCATTGTGCTGGGAAAACACTCTGGCCGCCATGCGCTTTCGCGCCGATACGCGGAACTGGGATATATGCTTTCCCCTGCTGAATTAGACACAGCCTATTGGCTGTTTGCCCAACTCGCCGACTGCAAGAAACACATCTACGATCAGGATTTACTCTCTCTGCTTCCCAGTACGTTGAAGTCCCATGCAGACGCATCCGATAACATAGAGGAGTTGTTTTCCTCAGTTGAACTGGCAACTCAAAGTTTTTAGCAATGGGTCCAGAGATACAGGCTGGGGTAAACTCCGCTGCGACGGTTTCGCGAATGCTGAACGCGGAGCAGTTTGTCACCCCATCTTACCAACATTGAACGGTGGTCAATGAAGCTTAAGATCGCAATTTTACCGGGCGACGGAATTGGTCCGGAGGTAACGGCTGAGGCGGTACGCGTTCTTAAGGTGGTAGCCGATCTCCATGGCCACAGCTTCGAGTTTGAAGAATGTCCGATCGGTGGCGTTGCGATTAGTCAGACCGGCACGCCTCTTCCGGTTGCCACCTTCGACGCCTGTGTTTCGAGTGATGCTGTGTTGCTTGGTGCAGTCGGGGCTCCCGAATACGACAAGCTGGCGCCAGACCTGAGGCCCGAGGCAGGTTTGCTAGGGCTGCGGAGCGGGCTTGGTGCTTTCGCGAATCTGCGACCTATCGTTGCCTACGAGGCCATCAGCGATTGTTCGCCCTTGCGGCCCGAAATAGCTCGTGACGCAGACATCCTGATCGTGCGTGAACTTCTTGGTGGCCTTTATTTTGGTCAACCGCGCGGTATTACCTCTGAGAGTGGCACGGCCGGCGCTTTCAACACGATGCGCTACTCGGTCACCGAAATCGAACGCATCGCTCACGTCGCATTCAAGGCTGCACTGGCGCGCGGGCAGAAAGTAACTTCGGTTGATAAGGCCAACGTTCTGGAAACCTCGCAACTGTGGCGCAAAGTCGTGACGAGCGTGGCTGGAGGATATCCAAGCGTGACGCTGGAGCATCTTTACGTCGACGCCTGTGCGATGCATTTGATCATGAATCCGCGCAGGTTTGACGTGATGCTGACCGAGAATCTTTTCGGCGACATCCTTTCGGACGAGGCCGCTGTGATTACGGGCTCGTTGGGCATGCTTGCCTCTGCCAGTATTGGCGGCGCAGTCGGATTGTATGAGCCGGTGCACGGTTCAGCACCAGACATTGCCGGACAAGGACGGGCGAATCCGCTCGGCGCGATCGCTTCGGCCGCATTGCTACTGCGCCACTCGGCTAACCTCGAACAGGAATCGAAAGAGGTAGAGGACGCAATCCGCGTAGTACTCGACGCCGGTTACCGCACCCCCGACCTTGATCGCGGAACTGGTAAGCGCGTAGTGAAAACATCTGAAATGGGTTCGCTTGTAGTCGACGCATTTGCAGATATCGCTAACAAGCGGCAAGCTTATCACGCAGTTTGAAGGCGGTGATCTCTGATCTCTGACTTCTGATTTTTATGTCACGCACGCTTTTCGACAAGCTCTGGAGCGACCACGTGGTTTGCGAGCCACCCGGTCAACCCGCGCTTCTCTACATTGACCTGCATCTGGTCCATGAGGTTACGTCCCCACAGGCGTTCGACGGTCTGCGCACCGCCGGCCGGCGCGTAAGACGTCCCGAATTGACGGTAGCGACGGCGGACCACAACGTACCTACGACTGATCGAAGTTTGCCGATAACCGATGAAATCGCAGCCCGCCAAATTGCTGCGTTGCGTCGAAACTGTGCTGATTTCAACATTCCTTTCTACGATCTGGATTCCAGAGAGCAAGGAATTGTCCACGTTATTGGTCCAGAGTTGGGATTGACTCAGCCTGGGATGACCATAGTTTGCGGAGACAGTCATACGAGCACCCACGGTGCGTTTGGATCACTGGCGTTTGGCATCGGCACTTCGGAAGTCGAACACGTCCTCGCCACGCAATGTTTGCCACAACAAAGGCCGCGCACAATGCAGGTTCACACGGTCGGCGCCCTGTCCGAAGGTGTTACTGCCAAGGACCTCGCGCTCGCGATTATTGGACAGCTTGGGACAGACGGTGCGACGGGACACGTAATCGAATACACAGGCGAGGCAGTTCGCGCACTCTCAATGGAAGGTCGCATGACCCTTTGCAATATGAGCATTGAAGCGGGGGCGCGAGCCGGAATGATAGCGCCAGACGAAACGACCTTCTTTTATCTGGAAGGCAAACGATTTGCTCCACGCAACACGGATGCGAAGGCAGCATGGAATGATGCGGTCGCTTACTGGCGGACTCTCAGCACGGATGCGGACGCGCCGTACGATCTTACAGTTGAAATTGACGCGGCAGACCTGGCGCCTTATGTCACGTGGGGCACGAGTCCGGGCCATGTCGTTCCTGTGACGGGTTCCGTTCCTGATCCAAGCGTGACAGGAACGGAAAGTGATCGCCGCGCCACTGAGCGCATGCTGGAGTACATGGGCTTAACGCCCGGCACACAGATTGAAGACATTCCCATTACGCGCGTATTCATCGGCTCGTGCACTAATGCCCGCATTGAAGACTTGCGTGCATCGGCCAGCATAGTGCGTGGGTACAGGATTGATCCGTCAGTTCACGCGATGGTCGTCCCGGGATCGCAGACGGTCAAGCGGGCTGCCGAGGCTGAGGGCCTGGACCGCATCTTTATCAAAGCGGGCTTTGAGTGGCGCGAGGCAGGCTGCTCAATGTGCCTGGGAATGAATCCGGACATCCTGCAACCAGGCGAGCGCTGTGCCTCAACGAGCAACCGAAACTTTGAGGGACGGCAAGGTCGAGGCGGGCGCACGCATCTCGTCAGCCCCATCATGGCGGCGGCGGCAGCCATTAAAGGACATTTTACTGATGTACGCAGGTGGGAGTTTAAATCTTAGTCAGTGGTCGGTATAGGACCTATAGGACTTATACGACCTGTTATTTCTTATGAACCCCTTTCGCATTCACACAGGAGTCGTTGCTCCGCTCGACCGGCCTAACGTCGATACGGACCAAATCATTCCGAAGCAGTTTTTGAAACGTATCGAGCGCACAGGCTTCGGCCAGTTTCTGTTCTACGATTGGCGTTTTACGGCGAACGGCGAACCGGACGATTCTTTTGTCTTGAACGCGAGCCGCTATCAAGGCGCGACTGTCCTGGTCGCAGGCAAGAATTTTGGCTGCGGGTCCTCGCGCGAGCACGCGCCCTGGGCACTCCTGGATTACGGCTTTCGTGCGGTGATCGCCCCTTCGTTTGCAGACATATTTGCGAATAACTGCCTGAAGAATGGCATTCTTCCAGTCGTACTCGCGGACGGTGAGGTCGCGGAATTGTTCCGCCGCACGAATGCTGGGCGCGGCTATCAGGTAACTGTCGATCTGGAGCGTCGCTTAGTGGAGGATGATCACGGCTTCTCTGCTTCGTTTGTAATTGATGATTTCCATCGCCACTGCCTCATGGAGGGCCTCGACGATATTGCTCTGACGCAGCAATACGAACCCCAAATTGCCGCCTATGAGACGCGGCGCGCGGCATGGCGAGAAGCTTAAGACACTGCCGATCATCGCGATGGCTTGTGTATTTGAAAGGACGGTATTACAACAATTTCTCAATCAGGCAATACAAGTTATGACAGGGGCGCGAGGGCGATATCGCCCATTTCTGCTGCTAAGAACATGACACCTCAGCAAGCCGAAGCGAGAAAGCTGGCGACATTTCTCGAAACGGGACAAACGTTGGCCGGCACCTTCGAGCTCAAGGAGGCAATGTCGCGTGTCCTGGCAACACTTGACCGCCATCACGGCATGATTCGTGGTGCGGTGATGCTGCTTGCCGAAGACACGAATGAATTGCGCATTGTCGCGTCACACGGTTTGGACGAAGATGGAGCTCGCCGGATCAAATATCAAATTGGTGAAGGGATTACCGGCCGCGTCGCCCAGACGGGCAAGCCAGTGGTCGTTCCACAAATTAGTCAAGAGCCTTTGTTTCTCGATCGTCTGGGAGCGCGGAAGAAGACTCTGAAAACTCAGGAGCTCACTTTTATCTGTGTCCCAGTCCTCGTCAACCGAAAAGCGGTCGGCGTGCTCAGCGTCGATCTGAAATACAAAGCAGACCGCGACTACGAACGCGCCACCAATTTCCTGGCGATCATTGCAACGATGATCGCCCAGGCGATCAAGGTTGGGCATTTGCTCGAAGCAGACAAGCAGCGGCTGGTAGACGAAAACACGCACCTTAAACAGGAATTGCGCGAGCGCTACGACTTCAGTCACATCATCGGCAACTCAGGTCCTCTTCGTCAGGTCTACGAGCAGGTGACGCAGGTTGCACGCACGAACACTACCGTGCTGCTGCGCGGCGAATCGGGCACAGGCAAGGAGTTGATCGCGCACGCAATTCACTACAACTCTTTGCGTTCGGCCAAGCCATTTATCAAAGTTAGTTGCGCTGCTTTGCCGGAGACTCTGATCGAATCCGAGTTGTTTGGGTACGAGAAGGGCGCCTTTACCGGCGCTCAGGGACGCAAAAAGGGTCGCTTTGAACTGGCAGAGGGTGGCACGCTCTTTCTTGATGAGGTTGGCGACCTGAACATGTCGACGCAGATAAAGCTTCTGCGCGTCCTGCAAGAAAGAGAATTTGAACGGCTCGGTGGAACGGAAACGATAAAGGCCAACGTCCGCCTCGTCGCCGCAACCAATAAAGATATGGAGCGGGCTATCTCCGAAGGTGCTTTTCGCGAAGATTTATATTATCGACTCAACGTGTTCGCCATCTTCATGCCGCCTTTGCGTGATCGCAAATCAGATGTGCTCCTGCTGGCCGATCACTTTCTTGAAAAGTTCGCGCGCGAACATCACAAAAGCATCAAGCGCATCTCAACTCCGGCTATCGACATGCTGGCCAGTTATCATTGGCCCGGCAATGTTCGTGAACTGGAAAACATCATCGAGCGAGCGGTGCTGGTTTGTGAGACTAACGTTATTCACGGCCATCACCTGCCGCCCACGCTGCAAACGGCAGAAGGCTCCGGCACCGTGACGCGTCTCTCGCTGGAATCAACCGTCGAGGCGTTTGAGCGAGACATTATTATGGACGCGTTGAAAACCACGCGCGGCAGCCGTAAGCGGGCAGCGAAGTTGCTCGACACCACGGAAAGAATCATCGGTTATAAAGTTAAGAAGTACCGGATCGACTGCGACCGCTTCAATACTTAGCCGCGCCCACTCAACTCCACAGCCAGTGTTTCATGGGACTAGATTGTCTACTTTAAGTAGGCGTCAACTCCTTGGAGTGCGGCGACTTGGCGATCAGTCGCCGCGTGGTTGGGGAGCATTCAATTATATAAAGGCCGTGTCAGCTCGCGTGGGACCAAAGCGCCGCCCGGCCGGCGCACTCCAAGGAGTTGAATCCGCCGCGTGATTTGGTCAAAAAACGAAACGGTGCGATCTAAGAATGAACGACAGGACGCGCGCGTCTGAGACAAAGCCCTTGTGGGGCGCCCAGGATCAGGCTACCCGGCTCATCGAACTGACAAGCGACCAGCCTGATGTGAAGGAAGCGCCGCTGCGTCGCGACGTGCGCTCACTCGGTCGTTTGCTGGGTGAGGTATTGAAAGAGCAAGCTGGAGAGACCCTATTCAATGCAGTTGAAGAAATTCGACAGCTTGCCATCGAGTATCGTGAGTTGGAACACGATGGACCGCAAGACCGGAGCGGCGCGCGCAAGCATGAGTTGATGGAACGTGTCGCGTTGATAGTCACTGACATGGAATTGGTGGAGGCCTATCGCATGACCAAGGCCTTTGCCATTTACTTTGAACTGACAAATCTCGCGGAAACCAATCATCGCAAGCGCCGGCGCCGGACCGCCCAACTCTCGCCCGAACGCCCACCCCAACCAGGTTCCATCCGCGGCACTTTGCGCCGCATGCGCCAGTCGGGAATTAATCTGGAGACCGCACTCGAATTGTTGCGGCAAATCGAGGTTGTTCCTGTCTTTACTGCCCATCCGACAGAGGTAGCTCGCCGCACGGTTTTGTTTAAGCGACAGCGAATTGCGGCCAATTTGGAATTGCTTGATCGTTTGCCGCTGACGGATGCGGAAGCGATCCGGCGCGAGGCCGCTATCGCCGCCGAGATTACCGCGCTCTGGCAAACGGACGAAGTCCGTCGCCGGCCGCCCACCGTGAAGGATGAGATCAAGATGGGGTTGGACTACTACTCCGGTTGTTTGATCGACATGCTGCCCAGTCTCTATGAGGAGTTCGCGGACGCTCTGCGTGCGGAATATGAATGCGAACTGACCGCCAATGAGCTACCCAGCTTCCTGCAGTTCGGTTCATGGATTGGCGGGGACCGCGACGGCAACCCCTTCGTCACAGCAGCCAGCACACGCGATGCGCTGCATCTGGCGCGGCAAGTAATTCTCGATCACTATCTTGCCGTGACGGGCGAGCTGATGGACCGGCTCAGTCCTTCGGAACGCCAGGTACCGGTCATTCAGGCCTTGAGCGAAGCTGTGAAGCAATATGCGCCGCGCATGCCGTGGGTCGCGGCCGCAAACAAGACTCGAGCCCCGGAGGAGATCTATCGCAGCTACCTGGATTATGTCCTCGAACGTCTACGCATCACGCGGGATGATCGGGGTAGTGCCAATGCCTACCCGGACGCGCGGGAATTTGCTGATGATTTGAAACTGCTGCGGCAGAGCCTGGTCGCGAACGGTGGCGAGCGCATGGCAGAACTGTTGCTCGACCCACTTATGAGAAAAGTCAGCACTTTCGGATTTCACTTGCATTCGCTCGACATCAGGCAGCACGCGCGCGTGCATGCGCGCGTGCTTGCCGAGCTGTCGCGCGGCGAAAAACCCGGTGGCAATGATCGGATCACTTTGCCTGCTTCGCCTTCAGACGAAACGCGTAGCCTGCTGGAAAGCCTGCGCACTGTTGCAGACCTAAAGCGCGAATTTCCGCCGCAAGCGATTCGCAGTTACGTGATCAGCGGTGTAAGCAAAGTGGAGGACGTTCTCGCGGTTATTTGGCTGGCCCAGCTTTGCGGCGTGCGAGTGGAAGCCTCGCGGGATGGCATGGCCAAGCGGGACCCCGGACTAATGCCGGTGCCGCTGTTCGAGTCAATCGAAGATCTGCGCAACGCTCCCGAGATCTGTCGCAGACTCTGGACTTCGGCTGACTATGCTCGATTGCTTGATTCATGGGACCGACAGCAGGAGGTGATGCTCGGTTACTCCGATTCCAACAAAGACGGCGGAATGCTGACCAGCGCCTGGGAAATTTACAAAGCGCACCGAGCCTTGTATGCAGTCGCCGTCGAATGCGGAGTCAAGCTCAGACTTTTTCACGGGCGCGGCGGAACGGTCGGACGCGGGGGTGGCCCAACGCACCGCGCGATTGTGGCCCAGCCCAGAAACGCGTTTAGCGGCTCGCTGAAGATCACGGAGCAGGGCGAGGTTCTTTACTGGAAATACTCCGATGCTGCATTAGCTGAACGCAACCTGGAGCTAATGGTTGCGGCCTCTCTTGAAGCGCTCGCACGACCAGGCAGTGCCCAATCCGAAGAAGCCGGCGAAGAAGAAAAGTGGGAAGCTGCCATGGAAGAGATGTCCGAGAACGCCTTTGCTTTCTATCGCGAGCACATCGTCGAAGACCCGGACGTTCTAACTTACTTCGAGGAAGCAACGCCGGTACAGGAACTAGAACACGCGCGGATCGGTTCTCGTCCTGCGCGGCGAGGTGAGACGCGAGAGCTGGCGGACTTGCGCGCCATACCCTGGGTCTTTGGCTGGATGCAAAGCCGTCATGTGCTGCCGGGATGGTTTGGTGTGGGCCATGCGCTGGAACAGTTCGTCGCTAGTGACCCCGAAAGAGAGCGACTGCTGCAAGAGATGGCCAAGAGGTTTCCCTTCTTTTCCGACTTGATCGGAAACGTGGAAATCGGAATGGCGAAGGCTGATCTTACAATCGCGCATCGCTACGCCGCTTTGGTCACGGACGTAAGCCTACGCGAGCGTGTATTTGGAATGATCGTGGAGGAGTTTGAGCGTACGCGTCGAATGATTTTGCGGGTGACGGGACAGAAAGAGCTGCTGAGTGGAAACCCGGTGCTGGCCCGGTCGATTCGATTGCGAAACCCTTACGTTGACCCGTTGAGTTTAATTCAGTTTGCGTTGCTGCGCCGCAAGCAAGCCGGCGAGGAAAGTGAAGATTTGAACTACGCGCTCGCCGCGACGATTAATGGCATTGCCGCGGGGCTAAGAAATACCGGTTGATTGGAGATTGACTAGGGCCGATAGACTTATGGGGACCTATATCCTTCTGTCTTATCCACAAAGCACCGAGCCCCCGTTGACGTTCAGAATTTCACCGGTAATGCTCGCCGCCCAGTCCGACGCGAGAAAGGCAATGGCGAAGGCGATGTCATCGGCCGTCGCAACTCGCCCCAGCGGTATAGTATCGACGATCTTCAGTTTGAACGGCGCGTCGCCGAACACCACATCATTCAACTCAGTATCAACCCAACCCGGAGCTACACTGTTCACTCGGATGCTGGGTGCAAGTTCCACTGCCAGGGATTTGGTGAAACTGATCTGCCCGCCCTTTGAAGCGGCATAATTCGAGTAGCCTGCTTCACCCCGTTGACCGGCAGTTGAACTGACTATGACAATCGCGCCGCTTCCCTGCTTTTTCATAAAAGGCACTACCGCGCGACATGCGGTCCAGGTTCCCTTCAAGTTGGCATCGATGACCCGATCCCAAAGCGCTTCTGACATCTCTTCGACGGGCGCGCCTTCCCAGATGCCTGCGTTCGCCACGAGAAGATCGACGCGACCAAAATGTTTTACCGTTTCATCCACCAGAGCATTGGTCTGGGCCACGTCGGAAACATCAGCGCGCAACGGCAAGGCTTGCACACCAAACTCGCGAGCCCGACGCGCGACTTCTGCCGCGGCCTCTTCGTTTCGCGCGTAATTGATGACCACATCTGCTCCCGCCTCAGCCAGCCGGATCACGGTGGCGCGTCCGATGCCCCGTGCGCCTCCCGTCACAATCGCTACACGGCCACGCAATAGCGTCTCCGGCAGCGCGGTCTTGTTTCCATTAACCGCTGCCATTCTTCACTCCGGTTCACATCCCGATCCCTTTTAGGTGATAGCGCTCCGTATCGTAGAGTCGTGCTACGTCCACGGTGTCAATCTTTCCCAGCACCGTCGAAATATCTACCAGCGAGAGATCGCACGCTGGTGCAATTCCGCGCGCCGACACCATTTTGCCGAAATCACCTTCGGCGACGGCATCCGCCGCACGTGCCCCGAACATCAGTCCCATAATACGGTCCACGGGGGAAGGCGGCCCGCCACGCTGCGGGTGTCCAACAATTACCGAACGCGCATCGTAGGGACTATCGCTCATGATTCGCCGCGCCAAGACTTCAGCGATGCCCCCCAGCCGTGCGTGGCCGAAGGCGTCATGACGGTCGTCGATGATGATCAACTCACCATCTTCGGCATAAGCACCCTCGGCGACCACGATCACCGAGTAGCGCGGGTGAAGTGGATCACGAGGGTGGGCCTTTGAATCTCCGAGTTGATCTTTTAAGTGGCGATAAACCTTCTCGTAGCGAAAGGGATGTTCAGGGATCAGGACAATATCTGCCTGGCCCGCGACACCGGACCAAAGAGCCAGATGGCCGGAGTGACGCCCCATGACTTCGATCACCTGAACCCAGCCGTGGGAACC
>JALYSR010000071.1 GCA_030854715.1 Acidobacteriota bacterium | reverse complement strand
TTACTCGTTAGCAACCAGCTTCAAGCCGCCAAAGCGGCGATCGCGTCCCTGGTAATCAACTATCGCCTCGAGCAAATGCACGCGACGAAAGTCGGGCCACAGCGTGTCCGTTACGTAGATCTCGCTGTAGGCCGCCTGCCAGAGGAGAAAGTTTGAGATGCGCAGCTCGCCGCTGGTGCGCACCAGTAAATCCAGATCCGGCATGGTGCGCGTGTACAGTTCATTTCCGACTCGTTCCTCAGTCAACTCGTCCGGAGCATTGCCCTCATCTAGCAAACGACGCACAGCAGCGCGGCAGGCATCTATGATCTCCGCACGACCGCCATAGTTCAGCGCCACAGCCAAAATCATTCCCGTGTTTTTGGCGGTGCGCTCGGTAGCCGTTTCAATCTCTTTCCTAACATTCTTGGCGAGTGCGCCGGTACGGCCGATGGTCAGAAAACGAATATTTTGTTTATCGATCTCCTCCAGTTCCAGACGAAGGTATCGCCGCAGCATTCGCATCAGTGCGTCGATCTCATAACGCGGGCGTTTCCAGTTTTCGGTAGAGAACGCGTACAACGTAAGGGCTCCGAGGCCTAATCTGGCGCCCGTATCAACCGCAGCGCGGACAGCCTCCACGCCAGCTCGATGCCCAGCAATCCGGGGCTGACCTCGCTGAGCAGCCCAGCGCCCGTTGCCGTCCATGATGATCGCGACATGCCGCGGCAAGCGGTCCCACTTAATAGACGTCAGCAATCGCTCTTCGCGCGTGCCTGTCTTCACTAATCCTGTAAAATCAGAAAGCATACCGTCGCGTCAATACTAACTCTTATCTTATCAGCAAAGACTACTCGTAGCGCACTGAAACGAGGGTAAGTCCACAGGCCGGCGCCGTGGCTGCCACCAGCGAGCGGTCGCCTTCGTGTATGGCTCGTCCTACCAGTTGATGGTCCATCTCACCGCGGCCGACAGCCAGCAGGGTGCCCGCTATTGATCTGACCATGTAACGAAGAAATCCTTCGGCGCTCACTCTTATCTCGATGAGGTGGGAATTGGCCCGTTCATCGAAGCGTCCAGCAATCGTTATACCCGTCATCGTTCGTATCTTTGTTTCCGCATCGGACTGCGCCGAGGAGAATGCAGTCCAGTCGTGCTCGCCTAAAAACAATTCAGCACTTTGTCTCATACGTTCAACATTGAGCAGACGAGCGTCGTGATGGGCGTAACGGAGCCAAAAAGGGGACATGACTGGACCGTTGACCACGCGATACAGGTAAGTTTTTTCAAGCGCCGAGTAGCGCGCGTGGAAATCGCCATCAACAACTTCAACTTCAATGACCCGCAGATCTTTGCCAACGTTTCCATTGATCGCTGCCCGAAGTTTTTCCGCCGTCATCTCCCGTTGCAGGTTCACATTCGCAACCTGCCCTTCCGCGTGCACACCTGCATCCGTTCGGCCCGATCCATGTACGACAATGAGGCGGCCATCGATTAGCGACAGGGCTTTGGTCAGCTCTGCCTGCACAGTTCGCAATTCACCCTGCATCTGCCAACCATGGAAATCTGTGCCGTCGTATTGAATGGTGAGCTTGAAATTCATTTCCAGGAATGCTTGCTTAGCAGATCAAGAAATCAGAAGATGTCCATTTCTCATTTTTCATTTCTCATTTTCCATTTATTTCTCATTGAGCTCTTGCCGAATCGCTGAGGTTCATCACTGCTTTCTGAAGTGGCAAATGAGAAATGAGAAATGACATATGGAAAATCGGTGGTCTGGCTGTTACTGCAACTGCCCTTTCCTGCTGCCAGGTTTGATCGCAGCCTCGCCGCGCTTACACGCTTCACAAGCAGCCGGATCAACTGAAGGAACGTCGAGTGTGGCCAGCGCGATGCGGGGCACGCCTACGTCGGCAGTGCCGGACGAGCGATCGATGATCGAAGCCGCTGCGACTACGTTTGCGCCGATGGCTTGTAAAGCCTCGATGGTTTCGCGTGTCGAGCCTCCGGTGGTTACAACATCTTCGACAACCAGAGTTTTCTCGCCTGGTGTAATTGAAAAGCCGCGGCGCAACGTCATCTGGCCATTCTCCCGTTCCGTCCAAATGAAGCGGGCGCCGAGCGCGCGGGCGACTTCATGACCAATCACAATACCGCCGATTGCCGGCGAGGCAACGACCTGAATGTTCTCGTTGCGAAAGTGTTCAGCGAGAGACCGGCCCAGCTCTTCAGCCTCGCGCGGATGCTGCAGCACCAAAGCGCATTGTAGATAGACAGTGCTGTGCAAACCGCTGCTGAGAACGAAGTGCCCTTCCAACAACGCTCCCGTATCTCTGAATTTCTGAATCACCTGTTCAGCTCGCACTTCAGACTCTCCATTCGAAACGCGCCAGTCATGTTACAATCCCGCCCGATGGTTCCGTATCCAAATCTGGTTTCTGATTCGACCCTGGTTCAGGAAACAATCGACCTGTTGCGCGGTTGCGGTGGCCGCGCGAACGCTGCCCAGATTGTCGATGCCGTTTTCAAAGTATCTCACATTGATGATGAGTTGGCGGGCCTGCTGGTGGGCGACCTGGTTAAGGATGATCGGCGTTTCAAGATCATCGACGGTACGACTGTCGAACTACGGGATGATGACTGCGAATCTCGCCTGCTGGAAGAACTGGATTTCGTTGTGGTCGATATTGAGGCCACCGGCGCCAAGATGCCGCCCAATCGCATCATTGAACTGGGAGCTTATCGCATCCGCGACGGCAAGATAGTCGATAGCTTTGTCACGCTCGTAAATCCCGAGATCCCAATTCCCCGTTTCGTCATCGCGCTAACAGGCATCACAAATGAGATGGTAAAGCAGGCGGATCTTTTCGCCGATGTGGCGCCACGGTGGCTGGAGTTCGTCGAGGATGCAGTCCTGATCGCTCACAACGCGCCGTTTGATACCAACTTCTTAAACCACGAAATCGCGCGCGTGTATCCCGGGCATCGAATGATAAATCCAAATCTGTGTACGGTCACTCTGTCGCGCCGAGCTGTTCCCGGACTGGCCAACTACCGCCTGGAAACGGTCGCGGATCACTTTTCAATTCCCATCTTCGATCGTCATCGCGCGGGCAGCGACGCGCTGGCCACTGCTCAAGTCTTTTTACACCTGCTGGATCGGCTTGGCGAGCACGGCATCAGGGATCTAGCCGGAGCGCGAAGCTTCCAATCACCTCCCGCCAGGGAGAGCGAACCTGAGCCACAGCTATTACCTTTAGTTTCCGGGTTCTAAACCCTCTTCCGCCGCGTCTTCCCTCTTTCCCTTAATCAGGTTCCGCGTCAGGAAGAACCCGATCAGCAAAACCGCTAATCCCAATCCAATCCAGGGATAGTATCTCGCCAGAACTTGCTTAGCTTGCGCTCCGTAACGGATCGCCAGGTACCCCTCCAGCAAAAATCTAAACATGCGACCCGCAACGATGGCGATGGTAAAGCGCAGAACGCTAAAGCGAAAAACGCCGGCAGTTATGACAAACAATTTGAAGGGAAACGGCGGCGGCATTAATGAAGCCACCAACACCGAAAGTACATCGTAACGATCGATTAGCTCTTTTACTCTTTTTTGCTTCGCCTCCGAGAATTTCCGCAGGGCCCGTCTTCCGGCGTGGCGTGAGATGTAATAGAGAATTACGCACCCAATCGTCGAGCCGGCCGTGGCCAGTGACGCATACAAAATCATCAAGCGTGGATGGGCCGTGGTGAGGAGGATCATCAGCGCATCCGCGCTGCTGGGCAAAGGAACAAACGTGGAGTCGAGCAGAGCAACTGCAAAAAGCCCAAACGGCCCCAGCGCGATAAAAAACTCGGAGAGCCTCGTCAGAGTGGTGGAGACTTTAGAAGTGATCAAGGTCAAACGGAAATCCCTTTGGCTTCTGGCTTGCGCCGGTTGACTATTGCATAAATCAGAAAAATCAGCACTGCGACCGCCGCTACGATACTTAGAACCACCAATCCGTTGTCTCGCAGAAAAAACAGCACGCGTCGACCGTAGAATACTGCCAGAATGCCCTCAACGTAGTAGCGAACTGATCGCGCTATCATCACCGTGGCCAGAAATTTCCAGCGCGGGTACTGGAGTGTCCCAGCCGTGGCCACGAAAATCTTGAACGGCATGGGCGGCGGCAATATTGCCGGAATCGCGATCGCCAGAAAACCGTAACGCGCATAAGCACGTTCCACTCGTTCGATGTTTTCTCGACGAAAACGCTTGCGCAAAACCGCCTGTCCGCCACGGCGCATGAGCGTGTAGAGCAACAAACAGCCTATGACCGACCCTGCCGCTGCGAATAATGGGAAATAAAAAGCGGCGCTCGGCTGTTTGAAGCATCGAGCAACTACAAGGTAATCGTTGATTTCCGGTAGAGATAATAGCGATGAATCAAGCGCGCCAATCAACAACATCGCAGGTGCGGCATAATAGATTGGAAGCGCGACCACATATCGCTCGAGCCAGACGCCTATGGTTCTTAACCAGTCAAACATACAAATAGTAACGAGTGACGAGTGGTAAGTAACAGGAACTTTCGCGCTGGCGCAATTCTATCTTGTCACCCGTCGCTCGTCACTTGTCACTGTCTTATTTTGCGGGGGCGAATATGGAGGGAGTGTCGTAGGTCACGCCGACCGTGACGCCGGTGTCGTGGGTAAAGCGGGTGAGCCCCTTGATTCCTGCAAAATCAAAACGGAGACCCGAAGCGCGGATTTGCATTCCCAGGCGCGCCTCAGCTTGCGATTCAGTGCCGAGCGGCCCATCGCCCGGGCGCGTGTTAGCTCGCCCATTAACTTCGCCGGCTATACTGAACTGTTTGTTGACGCGAAAGATTCCTGCCGCTCCATAGGTCAGTACGTCGTTTTGCGTGAAGAACTGCGTCGGCGCGGTGAGGATCGCAATTCCCAAATTGCCAAAGGTATTGAAGCGATCGTTGTGGCCAAACTTCTTGCCAACCAGTATTGAACCATAAGCATTCGTTTGGTTCAGTCCAATGCCGCGGGCCTGATTCGAGTTGGGCAATTGTACGCCGAAACGAAAACCCAGTGATGGGCCACGCTTGGTTTCGCTCCGCAGTTTCAACTTGGTCCAAAGGATGAAGTCGCCGGTGTCGTTGGTCGAATTGGCGCCCGGCGCCAGCGACAAAGGATAAGCCGAAGCGCCACGCGAGTTAATACTCAAATAGTTTTGAGCGACACCTTCGATCTGAAACTCGACGTTTGGAGCAAAGCCAATGTTGATGCCAATCACACCGACCCGCGTGAGATCGCCAGTCAATCCCGAAGCGGGAAACCTTGCGCCCTGCAAAAAATCCAGTCCCGCTTCAATACGCACAGTGCCAGGCGGAATAATATCAACATCTTCAGTCAGCAGCGGCCGCTGCTGTGCCCGCGCAGACTGCGTCAGAGCCAGCAGGAAAAACAGGGCGACGGCAGCGTAAAGATGTCGGTGATTTGGGGAATACATTATTTATCTGCGGCTGATTGTAGTGTGCGGGCGCTTGTAACGCAAATTTTTGTTTGCGCCATAATCTGACAGCTTGCGATATATCCGGTCTAGTTTTTCACGACCTGAAAAGAATCGAAATACTTTGTGGCCTTTGCAGCAAACGGACCGTTCTCAAGGGACTTGGGAAAGATGAGTTGAACAACATAAATGCGCTTGTCAGCTTCGTAGAATCTCGCACGCACAATATAGTCTACAGGCTCAGCAGGTTTTGTTCCCTCCGCGGGAGGTGGGGGAGTAGGTGTCGTCAAAACCTTCAGATCCCGTCCCGAATAGCCACCGAGGGTGATTGCGTTCTCACTAATCAACGTGCCTTTTATCGCCTTCACCATCCCGTCGCGCGCCGCATCTGCCGAGAATACCGTTCCCGGCAGGGTGTCAAAATAGGCGATCATGAATACGATATCGCCAGCTGCAACTACGGACGCGAGGTATTGCGGAAATTTCTCGCCGTTTGCCGCGGTCGACTCCTGCGTGCTCAGCGTCGGCTGGGCCGGAATCAAGACGCTGTAGTGGCCTTCGGGCGACGTATATGCGATCCAATCGTCGGGCTTCTGAACGCTCAGCGCGAGCGCGGCGCTCATAAGCAGAAGGAGTGTTGCAGCAAAGTATTTTCTCATCCGATGTACCTCGACAGCTTTGTAAATTATTGTAGGGAGAATATTCGCAGGCTTTACTGCGCAGGGCCGACCGATTCTAAGTCTCGATCGCGGAAGGGTCAACGAATATCTGCGTGTGCTACTATCTCGCCATTTTACATTCACGAGGTTTGTCCAGAATGAAGAGACCGACAGCAACAGCTCTGCTCACTTTAGCTTTGCTCTTTTTGTTGATTCCCCCGTCATCCAGGGTTTTCACACAACAGATCAAAGCTGACACCGCTAGCACGAAGACCCTGACGATCGCAGGTCTGCACGATCGGGTGACAGTAAGGCGCGACGAGCGTGGCATTCCTTACATCGAGGCGAAGAACGACGAAGATCTATACTTCGCGCAGGGTTATGTGACGGCCACTGATCGACTTTGGCA
>JALYSR010000070.1 GCA_030854715.1 Acidobacteriota bacterium | reverse complement strand
GCTTCAAACATCGTGCCGGCACACCTCAAAAGAATTACATCTTTGAAACTGCTTCCGGAGGTGTCGCGATCTTTGATTACGACGGAGACGGGCTGCCCGACATTTATCTTCTCAATGGCTCCACGGTCCCGGCACTCGAGGGCAAAGAAAAAGCGCCGCGCGCCGCGCTCTATCATAATCTGGGCAATTGGAAATTTGAGGATGTAACCGATAAAGCCGGCGTGGCCAACGAGCGCTGGGGTTGCGGCGTGGCCGTGGGGGACTACGATAACGATGGCCACCCGGATATATACCTCACCAATTTCGGCGTATCACGCCTTTACCACAACAACGGCAACGGAACCTTTTCGGATGTTGCCGAAAAGCTTGGTGTAGCACGCAAGGGTTGGAGCACCGGTCCCAGTTGGGGCGACTACGATGGTGATGGGCGGCTCGATCTCTTCGTCCCAGGCTACGCGGAAATCGACCTCAATAGTTTGCCGCCGAGTCCGAGCGACGCGGGCAAGCCGGGTGGCGTTGGTCAAAACTTCTGTCAGTTTCGCGGTGTCCCGGTAATGTGCGGGCCGCGGGGTCTGCCGGGGGAAGGGGACACGCTCTACCACCAAAAGGCTGACGGCAGTTTTGAGGATGTCAGTGTCAAGGCAGGCGTGAGTGATCCGCAGAAGTATTACGGCTTTAGTTCGGCTTTTGTCCATGCAGACGACGATAAGCTTCTCGATTTAATAGTAGTCAACGACTCCACGCCGAAGCAGCTCTACATTAATAAGGGAGACGGTACGTTTGAAGAGGTCGGCTACCCTTCGGGCGTGGCGCTGAATGAAAATGGACGCGAGCAAGCGGGTATGGGCCTGGCGATCGGAGACTACGACAACGATGGCCGCGTCGATTTCCACATCACGAATTTTTCCGACGATTCAAACGTTCTCTATCACAATGATGGTGACGGGAATTTTACCGATGTAACTTTCCAGGCAGGTCTCGGCGAAGTTACCATTCCGTTTCTCGGTTGGGGTACGAGCTTTATCGATTTCGACAATGATGGCTGGTTGGATCTGTTTGTGGTAAATGGACACGTCTACCCCGCGGTTGATTCAAACCAGTGGGGAACAAGTTTCGCTGAGCAGGCATTGCTCTTCCGTAGCCTTAAGAATGGCAAGTTTGAACGCGTCGGCGCCGCGCCCGGCAGTGCTCTGGCAAATGCCCGGCCCAGCCGCGGCCTGGCGATTGGCGATTTGGACGGAGATGGCCGTCTTGACATCGTCATTAATAACATTGATTCGGCGCCTTCAATCTGGCGAAACGTGACCACGCCGGCGGGACACTGGTTAAATGTTCGACTTGTAGGAGACGTGGAAAAGAAGACTCCTAGAGATGCGATTGGGAGCATTGCCTATTTGACCGCCGGTAAGAGTCGACAAAGACTCGACGTAATCAGCGGCGCGGTTTATTGTTCACAAAACGACATGACCCTGCACTTCGGTCTTGACGCCAAGGTAGACAAACTCGAAATCCAATGGGCCAACGGAGCACTTGAAGCATTCGAAGTCCCGGCGATTGATAAAACAGTGACGATCATTCAAGGTAAGGGCGCCGGTAAGTAGCTACCCGCCGGCGCACACTCGGGAAACAATGGCTCTGCCCCGACTGGAGCTTTGAACCTTGCGACGACTTGATCTTAGAAAAACCCAGGCAGCCCGCCTCAATACGAGCCGCGATATCAATCGGCAGATCGTATTGAACTACGTACGCGAGCGTGAACCGATCTCGCGTGCCGAGATTGCGCGCGAGGCGGACTTACAGCGCTCGACTGTCTCTGCCATCGTCGAAGATTTGACGACTGAGGGGCTGGTTGAGGAGGTTGGTGAAGGCGAGTCAACCGGTGGCCGCAGGCCGACGATGTTGAGACTTCGAACGAAGGAAGCCATCGCCATCGGAGTTGCCATTACACCGACTCACACTACCGTCGCGACAAGCGATCTGGCAGGACGTGTTATCGAGCAGGAAGCGTTTCTCACCGAGACGGACCCGGATAGAACACTAAACGAAGTCATTGCTCTGGCGCGAGAATTCTCCAGCCGAAACAAAGGCTCAGTCGAAGCGGTTGGTGTAAGTCTTCCCGGTCTGGTTAATCCGTCAACAGGAAATGCTGTTTACGTTCCCTATTTCAATTGGCGCGATATCCCTGTTTCGAACGTAATCTCCACGGCCGTTGGATTGCCGGTGGTCATTGATAACGACGCTAATGCGGTCGCGCTTGCCGAACTTTGGTTCGGACGGCCCGAGGTCAGCGATGCCAGAGACTTCATACTGGTTCTGGTGGCCGAAGGCGTAGGCACGGGAATCATCTTTGACGGCCAGGTCTATCGCGGGCAACGAGGAGCGGCAGGCGAATTCGGACATATGGTGATTGGAACGAACGCCCCCGTTCCCTGTTCATGCGGAAGCCATGATTGCTGGGAAGCTTTCTCTTCGGAACGCGCTGCACTCGCTCGTTACGCGACACTAAAAGATCGAGCGTCAACGGCCGACCTGGGGTTCAATCAACTAGTCGATCGTGCACTTGGCGGCGAAGATTGCGCGAAGACAGCCCTGGTTGAGACTGCTCGTTGTCTCGGTGTCGGAATCTCCAACCTCGTTGTTGGTTTTAGTCCGGAAGCTGTGGTAGTAGGGGGAGAGATCGCCCGTGCCTGGGAGTTGGTCGAAAGCGCGCTTACTGGACCCATCGAGAATAGCGTGCGCGGCGGACTTCCTTCAGCCAGAATCTTGCCTTCAACCCTGGGTGAAAACCCCGCGTTAAGAGGGGCCCTGAGTCTGGTTCTCGCCGGTAAGTTTGCGGCGGCATTCGCCGCATGAAGATTGGCCCCTTTTCGATTTTAGCTGACGCGCGGAGAAGAGAATCAAGGCTG
>JALYSR010000067.1 GCA_030854715.1 Acidobacteriota bacterium | reverse complement strand
CGCCAAATCGGACCACAAGCTCGCGAAGATATCGCACAAGCCGGCAACAGCTTCCTCGGTCACTGTCGAACTTGAGGCCGACGACCTCGCTTCAATCTCCGTTAATTAGTTCGATCGCTGTAGGCAAGCCGTCAGAGCAGGCTCAACGGGGCTGCCAGTATGTCCTGCGTTTTGCTTGCAAGTTAACAGCTTGCATTACATCGACAATCTTGACATTACTATCCCCATTCGCTTTCAATCGCTGAAGGAAACGCGCGGTACTCGGACAACGCCGACACGCAGGTTTCAGGACCTGAATCAGCCCGACCGGACCGTTCGCTTCAGGATTGAAAAATGCCTCCTGCTAAAACCACCGAACAAGGCGCCACCGTTCTTGTTGTTAACGATGACAACAAGACGGGAAAAAAATTGCGCATTAGTTTCGAAAAAGCCGGCTATCGTGCTTTGAACGTCACGGACGCTGCCTCAGCTCTTCGCCAACTCAACACTGAACGGTGCGACCTCGTCGTAATTGCGCTGGACCAATCCGGAACGAACGGTCTCGCACTTTGCCGGCTACTGCGCGCGCAGGCTCCCACAAGCAAACTGCCGATAATTGCCCTCTCCCAGGATGATGTGACAGACCAGAGGATGGAAGCTTTCGCTGCCGGCGCTGACGACTACATAACGCACGCTTCGTCCACCGCCGAAATTGTTTCAAGGGCGGCGGCTCAATTGCGCGCAGCGCAACGAGAATGGGAACTCATCGGCAGTAATCGCGAGCTGAGATTTTTGGCGGACCTGGGACGAGGTTTACTGAGAACACTTGAGCCCGACCAACTGGTGCGACGAGTTGCCGGGGCGACATACGAAGGAACCAGCGCGGCGCTATGCGCGGCCTTCTTAAAGCCCAGCGAACAGAGTCACGCCGTCTGCATTTTCGATCGCGAAGGCAGCGCAGAAGATGCTTCGCTGCTGCAATCCGATCGATTGAAAGAGTGGCTCGCGTCTTCAAGCACGTCGCCAATGTTGATTACGGATCGGAAGCAATTTTTATTGCAGGACGAGGCGCACGTTGTGGAATACGCGGCGCCCTTAAGATTTGGGAACCGCACCAAGGGAGCGTTGATTGTAGCCTTTGACAGGCGGGAGGATTGCGACGACACCGTGTGCCGGCTTGTCGATGCGGCAGCTCAACAAGCCGCTCTGGCCGCTCACATTTCCACTCTTTACCAGGCTGCGCGCGACGTCTCGGCGAACCTTACGATTGAGGTTGCCCGTCGCACCGCCGAGGTTGAAGCTCAGCGGCGCTTCATCGAGGCGATAATCGACAGTCTTCCGCTGTCACTCTATGCCATCGATCGTAACTATCAAATCGTAGCCTGGAACCGTAATCGAGAACTGGGCGAGCTTGGTGTTTCGCGTGGTTCAGTGTTGGGGAAAAACATCTTCAGCGTCTTGACCCGGCAAAAACGCGACTTACTGGAGAGGGAATTTGCCGATGTGTTCCGCAGCGGCAAAATTCAACGCATCGAACACGAAACGGCAACTGCAAACGGAGACATCAAACATTGGTTAATAAGCAAGATTCCGATGTGGATTGACCGCAGTCGCGAGGTTTCGCATGTAATTACAGTCGGCGAGGATATTACCGCCCGCGTGGAAGCAAACCGCGCCGTCGCTCGCGCTGAAAAACTTGCCGCCATCGGGCGGCTCGCGGCGGGCGTCGTCCATGAAATTAACAACCCCCTGGCAACTATTTCTGCTTGTGCTGAATCGCTGGAGTCTCGCGTTGCCGAAGGCGCGTTCAAGGAGTCGGAGGCGCTTGATAATCTACGCGAGTATCTCGCGCTGATTCGCGCCGAAGCTTTTCGTTGTAAGACCATCACGAACGGCTTGTTGGATTTTAGTCGCACGCGTGGGAGCGAATATGCTCCGCTTAGTATTGCGGAGGTTATCTCGTCCGCCTTGCGATTGCTGTCGCATCAGCGCAGCGAAAAGATCGATTTTCAAATTGAGACGCCCGAAGCGATGCCGGCGGTGTCCGGTGACGCAGTCCAGTTGCAACAGGTGATCATTGCCCTCGCCAGCAATGCGGTTGATGCGATGCCAAACGGTGGCGTGCTCAAAATCGCCAGTGTGAGTAACGGAGGTAAGGTGCTGGTCGAAGTAAGCGATACCGGCGGGGGAATTCCACCGGAAAACGTTGCGAAAATTTTCGAACCCTTTTTTACAACTAAAGAGGTCGGCAAAGGCACGGGTCTTGGCTTGGCAGTTTGTTATGGTATCTTAACTGAGCACGACGGCAGCCTCGACGTGCAGTCCACAGTTGGTGTCGGCACTACCTTCACCATTTCACTGCCGGCAATAAACGAAGACGGAGAACCGCAGGATTGAGCGAGCAAAAAGTAGCACGAATTCTGATCGCCGAGGACGAAGCAAATCTTCGTATGGTGTTGCAGAAGGAGTTGGAGCGGCTGGGCTATCGTGTGCAGGCTGCTCCGGACGGGGAAGCCGCACTGCGTAAGCTCGAGGAAAGCAACGTTGATGTGCTGCTTTGCGACATTAACATGCCGCGCATCGATGGGATGGAAGTTTTGCGGCGCGTTCACGATCGGCCCAACCCGCCCGAAGTGATCATGCTGACCGGGCAGGCAACTGTGGAAACAGCCGTCGAAGCTATGAAGCTTGGCGCCTACGACTACCTCACCAAGCCCTACATAATTGCGGAACTGGACGTGCGCGTTAAGCAGGCGGCAGAGAAACGCCACTTGCGCGTGGACAACCTGCGGCTGCGCGAACAATTGGCACGGCAGTCCGGACTCCCGGAGATCGTTTCAGTTTCAGAGGCGATGAGAGAAGCCGTAAGACTTGTGGAACGCGTCGCTCCTTCTGAGGCGTCGGTCCTAATTACAGGCGAGTCAGGCACCGGAAAAGAACTGATCGCGCATGCGATTCACCGTTTGTCGAATCGCTCGGATGGATCGTTCATCGACATTAACTGTGCCGCGTTTCAGGAGTCGTTGCTGGAGTCGGAACTCTTTGGTTACGAAGCCGGCGCGTTTTCCGGCGCTAAAGGTCGAAAGCTCGGATTAATTGAACTCGCCGACGGCGGCACCCTGTTTCTGGATGAAGTGACCGAGCTGCCCGCACAGCTTCAGGCTAAACTTTTACGGGCTATTGAGACCAAGACTTTTTTCCGCGTTGGCGGAGTACGTAAGGTTGAGGTTGACGTTCGCATTGTGGCGGCAACTAACCGCAACCTGGATTCTGTGGTTGCCGACGGATCGTTTCGTTCCGATCTGCTGTATCGCATTAACGGTTTTCAGATTGATCTGGCGCCGCTGCGTGAGCGGCCTGAGGACATCGAACCGCTGGCGCGCCATTTGTTGAGTGATCTGGGAGGCACGACACCGCCGCAGCTTGAGGCAGGTGTGCTCGAGGCGCTGAATGGTTACAGTTGGCCCGGCAACGTGCGCCAACTTAAGAATTGTCTCGAGCGTGCCGTGATACTTTCCAATGACGGCCGCATCACGATGGAGGAGTTGCCTCCGGAAGTTGCCCGGCCCGGTATGGCAATGCCTGCCGCCATTTTCTCGCAATCAAGTTCAACCTCGGAACCCGCCGCAGGAGTTGCCTCCTCTCCAACTTCTTTGCGCGACGTCGAGCGCCAGCAAATCCTTTCCGCTCTCGAACAGACAGGGTGGCATCGCGGCAAGACTGCTGAGATCCTGGGCATCTCGCCTTCCACACTCTATCG
>JALYSR010000298.1 GCA_030854715.1 Acidobacteriota bacterium | reverse complement strand
GTGCTCGGCATAATGCTTACCTTTTTCCTGACCGGCTCCATCAGTTTTTTTGACAAATCGGCACATGGCGTCGCCAGCGCGCTCCAAACAATCGCTGCTCTTCCCGCTGCAGATCCTTTCACCTGGCAGGCGATATTTGCCGGCGGCGTTACTTCTATTGCCATTCTTCTTTTCATAGGTGCTGCGGGCAAAAGCGCGCAGATTCCCCTGTACGTGTGGTTGCCTGATGCGATGGCCGGACCGACTCCGGTGTCTGCTTTAATACATGCCGCCACGATGGTGACTGCCGGCGTTTACATGATCGTGCGCTGCTCGGCTATTTACACCCACGCGCCGACAGCGATGTTTGTAGTTGCGATTATTGGCGCGGCCACCGCATTGTTTGCCGCCACGATCGGTCTGGCGCAAAACGACATCAAGAAAGTTCTGGCTTATTCGACAATCTCCCAGCTCGGTTACATGTTTCTCGCTTGCGGAGTGGGCGCCTTTACCGCCGCGATCTTTCACGTCATCACGCATGCATTCTTCAAAGCGTTGCTCTTCCTCGGTTCGGGTTCGGTAATTCATGGCATGCATCACGAGCAGGACATGCGACGAATGGGCGGGCTGAAGAAATACATGCCCATAACCTTTGCGACGATGCTTACCGGTTGGCTGGCCATCTCTGGCATTCCGATTTTCGCCGGCTTCTTTTCCAAGGATGAAATACTTTGGAAGACGTGGAGCGCCGGTGCTTTTAGTTTGCCAAACCCCGCATGGAGCAAAGCGCTTTGGTTCGTTGGCGCGCTGACGGCGCTGCTCACTGCCATCTACATGACGCGCATGATGGTCATGACGTTCTGGGGCGCGGAACGCTTTCGAGAAAAACATCTTGACCATGCAGGCAGTGTTGACGACGCAACCGGCGCCATTCACGACGACGCTCACCATTCCGATCATGGCCTACACGAGCCTCACGAATCACCCTGGTTGATGACGATGCCCCTGATTGTGCTGGCGATACTTTCAACATTCGGGGGGCTTATTGGCGTGCCATATGCGCTGAGTTCCCTTGTTGGTGGTCACCCTGAGAATTACATCGAGCGCACGCTTGAGCCGGTGATTGCTACGGTGCCGGGCGAAGGCGCTGAAAGCAACCCGGCTTCAGAACCCATTTGGCTTTCGCCGCCGCCGCAGGCGGTTGATGGACCACCAGCGTTCACTCCCCTGAATGGTTCTCATGAGGTGGATCAGATCTCGCATTCGCCGGAGGAGATTCGCGCGGAGCGGTTGCTCGCGTTGGTCTCTACCTTAATAGCAGCGCTGGGCATTGTTTTGGGCTGGGTGATCTTTAAGAAGCGGCCTCTGCTCGCGATGCCCCGATTACTTGAAAACAAATATTACGTTGACGAGATTTACGACGCCGCCATTATCAATCCAATTCTTGTCGGTTCGCGCGAAGGGTTGTGGAAATTATTCGACGTCGGAGTTATCGATGGCTTTCTCCACGCCGTCGGTGAGGTTGTAACGGAATCCGGCGGCTTTCTTCGACGCCTTCAAGCCGGGTTTGTACGAGGCTATGCGGCAATCATTCTGCTTGGAGCGCTTGCTGTTATTGGCTTCTTTGCTTACTTCGGCGTGCATGCGATGCGCATCGTTCCCTAGTTTATGCGACAGTACCTACTAACGCTGATTATTCTTTTGCCTGTCTTTGGCGCTCTCGCGACGGTGGGCTACAGCCTGCTGCCGAGCAAGCGCGAGTCAAACTACAAGTGGATTGCTCTCGTCGTCAGCGTACTTGATTTTTTACTGTCGTTACTCTTAATCGGTGGCATTGGAGCCGGCACAAAAAACTTTGTCTTCGTTGAGGACCTGCTGTGGATTGGCTCTATCGGCGCTCACTATCATCTCGGCGTTGACGGCATAAGTCTCTGGCTGGTGCTGCTTACTACGCTCTTGATGCCGATTGCGATCCTGTCGAGTTGGACCTCAATTCAAAAGCGCCAACTATCCTATTACTTGTTTCTTTTATTGTTGGCCGGGGCGATGATTGGCGTGTTCGTATCTCTCGATCTGCTGCTCTTCTATCTTTTCTTTGAAGCGTCGCTGGTGCCGATGTTTTTCCTGATCGGCATCTGGGGTGGTGAACGCAGGATCTATGCGGCCATAAAATTCTTTATCTACACCTCGGTGGGCAGCTTGCTGATGCTGGTTGGCATCATCGCGCTCTTTTATATCTACGGCACTTTCGATTACGTACTAATTCTCAACGCGATGCGGGCCGGTGGTACTGTTCTGTCGGCACGCGCCGAGTTCTGGTTGTTCCTCGCGTTTGCATTTGCGTTTTGCATCAAGGTCCCGCTGTTCCCGCTGCACACCTGGCTGCCTGATGCCCACACCGAAGCCCCGACCGCAGGATCAGTAATTCTCGCCGGCGTGCTGCTAAAAATGGGAACTTACGGTTTGCTGCGCTTCAACCTCGGACTGTTCCCCGACATGTCGCGGAAGTTCGCCCCGGTAATGATTACCCTCGCGATCATCGGAATTATTTACGGCGCACTGGTGGCCATGGTGCAACCTGACGTAAAGCGATTGGTTGCCTATTCGTCTGTCAGTCACATGGGCTTCGTCGTGCTCGGACTCTTCTCCTTCACAGAGTTGGGAATGCAGGGCGCTCTCTATCAAATGCTCAATCACGGCGTCTCGACCGGTGCGTTGTTTCTCTTTGTCGGCTTTATCTACGAACGCCGGCACACTCGAATGATCAGTGAATTTGGGGGACTTGCGACGCCGATGCCCTGGTTCTCGACGCTCTTTGTGATTGCATCTCTCTCGTCGATAGGCTTGCCGTTTCTAAACGGCTTTGTCGGCGAGTTCCTGATAATGATTGGCAGTTGGACTTCAAACTCAATTCAACACGCCTGGATTGCCACAATGCTGGCCTCGACTGGCGTGATTTGGGCCGCGGTTTACATGCTCTGGATGCTGCAGCGGGTCGTGTTCGGCAAAGTGACCAACCCCGAAAACGCAAGACTTTCAGATCTCAACTCGCGCGAGATTGGGCTGCTAATACCGCTGCTCGTGTTGATGCTTTTCATGGGTGTTTATCCGCGTCTGTTTCTGGATCGATCACAGGCGAGCGTCGAAGAAGTTCGAGCTCGGGTGGCGGCGCCTCCTGCCGGCGGCTCGTTTGCGTTGAGCAAACAAGACTCGCAAGATACGGCCCGGATGCAAAAATAGATAATTGTTTAGAAGCGGCACCGCCGCGGCGTTGGGGCACAAGGGCCCTCTCTAAACGGCTTGAACCCTAGATATGAATTTCTTCGCCCTACAATTAACAATGCCCGACGTGAACCTTTCGCTAATCCTGCCGGAACTGATCGTGTGCGCGGTTGGCGTAGTGGTCATGTTGATTGACGCATTTGCGAAACCCACACAGCGTTGGGTTACTGGTACCGTTTCCATGGCGGGCCTGATCGCAGCGGCTATTGGTTCCGTCTGGCTATGGCACTCGTGGCAAGGCGTCAGCGAAGCCTTCAACGGCATGATTGTCTTGGATGAATTGCGACTCGGATTCACCTTCGTGTTTCTGATCGTCTCCGCACTCACAATTCTGGTTTCGATGGTTTGGGTTGAAAATGAACGTCTACCCGCGGGCGAGTTTCATTCCCTGCTGATGTTTGCAACTGCCGGCATGATGTTTATGGCGTCAGCCGGCGATCTGGTGATCGTCTTTCTAGGCCTCGAGATCCTGTCTATTGCCACTTACGTGATGTGCGGCTTCCGGCGTACTGACATTCGGTCCAACGAATCGTCAATGAAGTATTTTGTTCTTGGTTCGTTCTCTTCTGCGTTCCTGCTTTACGGGATAGCACTCACTTATGGCGCCACCTCGACGGCAGCTGGATTACCCGGGACAACGAACATCGCAGAGATAGCCAGACGACTGCCTGACGTGCAGTATCCGCTGCTGCTTTTCGCAGGCGCGGCAATGATGCTGGTGGGCTTTGGTTTTAAGACTGCCACTGCTCCGTTTCACGTTTGGACTCCGGACGTTTACGAAGGCGCGCCCACCCCCGTTACCGCTTTCATGGCTGCCGGTCCGAAGGCGGCGGGCTTTGCTTCGTTTCTCAGGGTTTTTGTTTTCGCGTTTCCTTTTGTAGCGGCAGCCAGCTCTCCCTCCATTGCCGGCCAAATTCACAGTGCCTGGCTGGGCGCGCTGGTTGTTCTCGCTATCCTCACGATGACGGTAGGCAACGTCGTCGCGATCGCACAGAACAACGTCAAACGAATGCTCGCGTATTCGTCGATTGCCCATGCCGGCTATGCCCTGGTCGGGTTTGTTGCAGCCGGCAGCGCCTCCGATGTTGAACAACGAAACGCCGCGATTACCGCCGTAATTTTTTATCTCCTGACTTATGCACTGATGAATCTCGGTGCTTTCGCCGTAGTGCAGATGATCGCGCGCGCGGGTGATCGTCGCACCGAAGTAGAGGACTACAACGGCATCGGCTTCCAAACCCCATGGCTGGCGTTTAGCCTGTCCTTGTTCCTGCTGAGCTTACTCGGTATGCCGTTAACAGCCGGGTTCATCGGCAAGGTAATGGTTTTTCGGGCGGCCCTGGACCAGGGCTACTATCTGCTCGTCGTTATCGGCGTGCTAAACACCGCCGTCTCTGCTTACTACTATCTGCGGGTAATCATCGTGATGTTTTTCCGCGAACGAACGACGGCATGGAACGCGCCGAGAATACCTGCCAGCATTGGAGTGGCCCTCGTGATCACGATCCTTGGCGTTTTTTACCTCGGACTGTTCCCCGGCCGGATCATTAATGCCCTGCATACAAAGCCTTCCGTATCAATATCGATGAGATAGGTACATCAGAACCGAGAGCGGTAGCGACCGGGTCCACCGGCGCGAACCCTTTCACAGAAACCCGGTCGCTACCGCTCCCGGTTCTGATATGGGTGGCACAAACTTCGGTACAGACAACCTGAAGACATGACCGCCGAAGAATATGCCGCGCAAGTTAGAACCGAACTCAAGGAAGCCTGGCTACCTGAAATCTATCGCGGGCGGATCCGCAAAATTCGCACGCGCTCCTATCGCTTCGAAGGCTTAACAAACAAGACGCGGGTGAAGATTCAGCACACCTTGTTGGGCGTAGAGCTGAAAACCGGCGCCCGCCGTCTCATGTGTCCCGACTTGGCAACAGCGCGTTACCTTCTAATATTCGCACGTGTCGGCTGCGAGCAAGTGGCCGTTCCCTACGACATCACAAGAATTTCTCAACTTGCCGATGAAATAGAATCGTCATGGCATCGAATGTTTTTGCTGGTTGACCATCTGGCTGCGGAAAGATCCGATGCGTTCAAGTCTCGAATCAAACGGTTGTTGGTTGACAAGATCAGAGACGAGATTTCCGTAGCAGGCGCCGGCACTTCAGTGCCGGAGTTCAAACACAGCACGAAGCAGCGAGCAAAGTAATTTCAAGAAGTCTAGAGTTCAGGCTTTAGCTTGTCTGGCTTCGGAAAGCGCAAGCAAAGCTTTCATATGAACACGGAGGTTGCACAGAGAAAACTGAAATTAGGACACTACTGAGGGCTTGCATATACTGGAGTATTCGAAGTTTAATAGTCAAAGATGACAGAAGAACCAAGGGAAGTATTAACTGAGGAGTCACTAGCCGAAGCGGGCGCAGCCCTTCCGTTTCCTCACAATCAGCAGACCTTTTGCCGCTACGAGCCGATTGAAAAGCAGATCGAAGAAGTGCGCGTGCTCGTGGTCGATAGCTTGCTGCGCGATGAAGATGACCTTTCCGATATCGCGCGAAGCGACTGGGGCAATGCCGCGGCACTTGAGATTAAGCGCGAGCGAAAGATCGCCGGGATGGCGATTGAGAATATCCTCGGCAATATCGAGCGTCTCGTAAAGAAACCCACCGCGCAGGTCGCGCCTCTGGCTTCCGTCTCGTTAGCCGCCCAACAGTTTAAACCCGACGCCATTGTGCTCAGCGGCACGCTCCGAGATTTCGACTATTATAATCCGGCCGTAATAGAAACTTTTTCAGATTTCATTCGCAAGACCGAGGTCCCGGTTATGGCCATCTGCGGTGGGCATCAACTTGTTGGCCTTGCCTTCGGCGCGCATGTCATAACGCTCGATCGTCTCGAGCAACACGAGCAGCGCGCAAACCGGCCGCTTGAATACCAGTACCGCTATATCCGCATTACCGAACCGAAGGATCCAATCTTTCGCGGAATTAATAATCCGGCCTCAGGTCTCTGGCAGGAGTACACAAAGCAGGCGCGAGTGTTGCGCGTTTGGCAAAACCACGGACTACAACTCGATCGCGTGCCGGAAAGCTTTATTCTGCTGGCTACTTCCTACCTTTGTCGCAACCAGATGATGGTAAAACGCGATCAGGGCCAGCTTATCTACACGGTCCAATTTCACCTGGAAAAATCCTTCGAAGACTGGAACAAGAGTCGCACTCGTTGGGAACATCAGAATGAATCCCGCGATGGCCGAGTTCTGTTTGAAAACTTCCTGCAACTTGCGCTCGCCCACCACAGTAAATGAGTCGTGATAAATGGCTTCAAAGTTGACGCCTGACGTGTTAACTGGGGCGACACTTGCGCGGGCCGCAAAAACTCTGGCCAGACGCGATAAGGATCTGGCTTTCATCCTCGAAAGCCTCGGGCCTCCACCGGTTTGGGGGCGCAGGCCCGGATTCTCCACGCTCGTCAAAATCATCCTCGAACAACAGGTGTCACTGGCATCCGCAGCTTCGATCTTTGCCCGACTTAAGAGCAGCGTTGTTCCCTTTCATCCCGTCCGCATGCTAGAGCTGGGCGAACCTCACCTGAAGGCGCAGGGACTAACACTTCAGAAAACGGCTTACTGCCTGCACCTGGCCCAGTCGCTTCAGGACAAACATTTGCGCCTGTCGCAACTCTCGCGAATGAGTGATACGCAGGCAAAAGCTGCATTAATGGAAGTGAAAGGAATTGGCTCGTGGAGCGCCGACGTCTACCTGCTAATGGCGCTGCGCCGCCCAGACATTTGGCCGGCAAGTGACTTGGCGCTTGCCATCGCGGTCACGAAACTGAAGCGACTCCCAACCAGGCCTGACTCAAATCAGTTGGCGGAGATGGCTGAGCCGTGGCGACCATTGCGCTCCGTAGCCGCGCGAATGTTGTGGCAGTATTACCTGGCAAAGATGTAACGCAAACTAACAGTTTGCGTTGCGAGGAGTCGGGCGACTCCCTCACCTATTTAGCGATTGTGGACGCCGCTGTGACGGGCCGCGACGACATCGTGAAGT
>JALYSR010000276.1 GCA_030854715.1 Acidobacteriota bacterium | reverse complement strand
ACGCCGCGTCCGGTTATCCAAATACAGTCGGCAACAGAGTGCTCAACACGACTCCCCTGGCAACCGGTGGTCTGATTCGATCAGAAATAGCCTACGGAGTACCGGCGGGCGTGCCCAATGTTCCTTTGGGCGACGGGATATCGATGACGCCGCTTTTGAATTCCCAAATCAACGTGACTTTCCAGCCGGATGGCTCGGTCATTGACGCCGCGGGAAACCCAATGGGAATTGGTTTGTTTATCTACAACCGTGTCAGCCCACAAGGCACGGCCGCGGCGATATCGGTGGTAGGAGCATCGGGCCGGATAAAAATCTGGAGGTATGACCAAAATGCCAACGTGTTCGTCGAGTAAAGACCGACGTCGCGTTGCGGCAAGCCGGTCCAATTGCGGTTTCTCTCTTCTTGAGATGGTGGTGGCCTCCACTATCTTGACAGTAGGACTCCTTGCAGTCGCTTCTGCAATTGGTTATGCGATGGTGGCCAGCAACCACGGCCGGGCAATCACGAACACTAAGCTGCTGGCGGTTTCAATCCTCGAGCAGATGGAGACGCTGCGCAATACCGGTGCTTTGACGTTTGGCCAGATTGCAAATGTGGGTCAAGTAGACAACCAGAACGCAACCAGACCGTTTCTGGGCTTTCAACCGGGATTCCAACAGGTATCAACAAACCCCGGCCCAGATGGCATGTTTGGAACTGCTGATGATCTCATCGATGCCGGACCTGACCGCACCTTTGGAACCAAAGACGACTTCGTTAATCCCGCGTTTGCAGTAGTCGGCGTTACTCGCCAAATTCAGATTACCTCACTCGGAGATTACCTAAAGAAAGTTCAGGTAACAATCAATTACCCCGCCAGCAACGGAATGAGACAACTCGTTGCCGTCTGTTATCTCAACGATAACGCGCACGGCAACTATATTCCGTAACCCGCTCCGCCGCTTGTGGAGACAAGTCTATTTTGAAGCAGCAAAATTACAAGACTGGTGAGCAAGGTTTTTCGCTACTAGAGTTGGTGGTTGCGGTAGCTGTGTTGATAGTAATAACCGGCGCGATCTTTTCGCTCTTGCGAGACACCATCAAAAGCAGCACTGCGACCTTGGAGCTTAGCGATGCCCAGGAAAGCTTGCGAACTGCGCAGGAGTATATCAACCGGGACTTGATGTACACCGGTGACGGACTAAATAGCGTTAGCGATATTTTGGTTCCTCAAGACTTTGTTACCAACTACCTTACTCTGAATCCGGTCACCGATCCCAACACACTCGGCATCATTCATCTCGGATTGATCACTACCGACAATAATGTGCCGGCCAATACTTTGGTGCGGGGTGCAGTCCCTGCTGTAAGTGTCCGGTCAAACCCGTCCTTGACGGATCGGATCTCAATTCTGCAATTGGATAGGGATTTTGCCGCGATTGCGCTTCCCGCCAACGCAATAAACACGAACACCGGTTTAGTCGCCGTTTCGCAGGCAGACATCAACCTGTTCACCGTAGATGAGGTCTATCTCCTCTCCTCAACTGAGGGAAGCATCTTTGCGACTATCACAGACCGGCAAGGTGTAGGTACGGCAACGCCCTTCCTGGTGTTTGCTACCGGCGATGCTCTCGGAATCAACACGGTAGGAGCAGGCAGCCTCCTCGACAAGATAACAAAGGGCGCCACCGTGCCCACTTCCATCTCCCGCATGAAGATTATTCACTATTATGTGAATTCGAATGGCTTACTAATGAGGCGTGTTTTCGGAGTCAGAGGCAGCGGTTTCACGGAAAGCGTGATCGCGGAACCTGTAGTGAGCCTGCAGCTTCGCTACTTTATCAACCTTAAGGACGTCAACGGCAACATGGTGCAGCCGGAAGCTCAATTGACGACTTCCAAACAGCAAACCGAGACCAAACAGGTCGAAGTTCAGCTGACAGTTGAGACACCTCATACACTCCAGAATGGTTTGCGTCAACAAATGTCGATGACTACCAGCACAAGTATTCGCAACATGCAATTCCGGCAAAGTTTGCAACCGGATTCCGGTAACTGACCTGCAAGATTGTTAAGGAGAGTTCGTGATCCCGAAAACGTCACATCCCCCGGCCAGGTATTCATCGACTGCTAAGTCGTCGGAAAGGGGCGCTGCGCTCATTACCTCAATCCTCATCCTCGGCATGTTGAGCGCTGTGGCTATAACAGTGCTGGCGGTAGTTCAAAGAGAATCCCAAATCGCAGGCAGTGATCTAAAACGAACTCAGACCTTCTACGCGGCTGCCGCCGGCATTGAAAAGATGACAACGGATTTCAGTGCGCTGTTTTTTATTACCTCTCGGCCCACGGGTGCTCAACTGCTGGCCATTCAAAACTCTCCACCCCCGGAGCTGATAAACATCGAAGGGTACACGATGAATCAACTCATCGGCCTCGATGGACCAACTCTAACCGCCATGCAAGCAAGCCAGGGAATTACTAATGGTTCTTATCCCA
>JALYSR010000272.1 GCA_030854715.1 Acidobacteriota bacterium | reverse complement strand
TCCCTGGGGTCCCGGCGATGGGGAGCGATTTCGCTGGTCGTGAAAAGCGAGCAGTACCGTCAATAACGACACTCGAGTCGGAATATCTCTCAGGTGAGGAAGGCCCTCTTGCCCCCGCTCATCGCTTTGCTAATTAGTATTTGTTGAATGCAGACTTCTACTGGCCCAATCCCCAAAGACGCCGCCGCTGTAATTCTCCTTCGACACAATACCAACCCTCAGGATCCGGAAGTTTTTCTTGTTAAGCGAAGCGAGAAGCTGGCGTTTCTTGGCGGTTATCATGCTTTCCCTGGTGGCCAGTTTGATACCGTCGACGCTGCCGTGTCTGTTGAATCTTGCACAGACGCGGAAACCGCCAGAGCAATCAGCTGCGCTGCGCGCGAACTCTTTGAGGAAACTCAGGTCCTGGTGGCTCGCGGCGGCGATGCCCTCACGCAAGGTCAGCGAGCTTCACTGCTGGACGATCTCGAATCAGGCCGAATGTCCTGGACCAGCCTGCTAAAGCATTATGACCTCCATCTTGACGCACGTGACTTCAGCTTTGTCGGGCGTTGGGTAACGCCGCCATTCAGCGCTCGGCGCTTTGACACCTGGTTCTTTCTCGTCAACTCTCCTTCGAAGCAACATCCCGAGGTCAAAGGTGAAGGAGAACTCGAAAACGGCGAATGGATCGCCGCAAGCGAAGCGTACGCCCGCTGGCAACGGTCGGAAATCCTCGCCGTCCCTCCGGTGCTCCATGCTCTCAAAACTTTGTCCGCGGGCATGACAAATGATCTGGTCGAACGTTTTCTGACTGTCCCGAATGCTCATCGCGAGCCCGTGCGTCGCATTGAGTTTCGCCCAAACTACATTTGCTTTCCCGTACGCACGCCGACTAAGCCACCTGCGACACATACCAACTGTTACCTGATTTACACGTCGCAGGCAGTGATGGTTATCGATCCGGGTTCACCCTATGAAGATGAACAGCAGGCACTTGCCGCCGCTGTTAACGAGTTGCTGGCAGCGGGTCGAAAGCTGGACGAAATTGTTCTAACCCATCACCACCCGGATCATGTGGGTGGTGTCGAGGCGCTTAGAGCGCACCTGAAAATTCCAGTCAAAGTAGCTGCGCACAGTCTCACTGCCGAAGCGCTTCAGCAGAACATTCGTGTTGACACCTGGTTGGACAACGATGACGTCCTGACACTGGAAGGCGAACCGCCTATTGCTCTGCGCGTGCTGCACACGCCGGGACACACCCGCGGTCACATTTGTCTGCATGAATTGCGCACCGGCACTTTGATTTCAGGCGACAACATCGTAGGACTCGGTTCGGTTCTAATCGATCCGCCGGAAGGAAACATGCGTGATTACTTCAGGTCGTTGCAAAGAATGCGAGAGATTCCCAATCTCTCGGTGATCTTCGGCGGCCACGGGCCCGCGATCGCCAATCCCTACGCAAAAATCGATGAATACATTTCACACCGGCTGGATCGTGAACAGAAAATACTTCAAGCCGTTCGAGACGGTGCAGGAACACTCTGCGAAATTGTCGCCCGTGTCTACACCGATGTCTCTCCCAAAGCGCATGTCATGGCCGAGCGGGCTGTAGTGGCGCACCTGGAAAAACTTATCGAGGATAAGCTCGTCCAGCAAAGCGGGCCCGACCAGTTCATTTTGGCCGTTTGAATCCACCACTACCTCTTCGACGGCTGCTCGCGTAAGATATTCCAGCCCCTGATTTTCGATTCCAACATCAAACAAGGTTTTTATGAGCAGTCCCAAAACTTTTCGTGAATTACCCCAAACCCTCGGTGAACTTAAAACGAGTGGCTACCAGAGCGTCTCCGTCAAAGACGAGCTGCGCGAGAACCTCATCAAGAGATTGAAGAGCGGCGAGAAACTGTTCCCGGGCATTGTCGGTTACGATGAAACCGTCATCCCGCAGCTCGTGAATGCAATACTCGCCAGACACAACCTTATCCTGCTGGGGCTCAGAGGCCAGGCTAAAAGCCGAATCATTCGTCAACTAACCGAGCTTTTAGATGAACAGATACCGGTCGTCTCAGGTTCTGAAGTTAACGACGATCCCTTCGACCCCATCTCAGCTTACGGTCGTCAGACTATCGAGCTTCACGGCGAGTCAACTCCTGTCACCTGGCTCAATCGCGATTCGCGTTTTGTAGAGAAGCTGGCGACGCCAGACGTAACCATTGCCGACATCATTGGCGACGTCGATCCGATCAAGGCTGCCAAGGGTGGGCACTTGCTGAGTGATGAGCTCACTATTCATTATGGCTTACTGCCCCGCGCCAATCGCGGCATCTTCGCCATAAATGAGCTACCCGATCTCGCCGGCAAAATCCAGGTTGGGCTCTTCAATATCATGCAGGAAGGTGATGTGCAGATTAAGGGTTATCCGGTACGTCTGCCGCTCGATGTGATGCTGGTGTTTTCCGCAAATCCGGAAGACTACACGGCGCGTGGAAAAATCATCACGCCATTGAAGGATCGGATCGGCACCGAAATCATGACGCATTATCCGGCGGAGATACAGACCGCTGTCAAGATAACTCGCCAGGAGGCCTGGGTCAGCCGCAACGGACTTGATGAACGCCTGCACATTCCCGATTTTATTCGCGAGATTATCGAACAAATAGCTTTCGAAGCGCGTGACGATAGTCGCGTCGACAAACATTCCGGCGTCTCCCAACGCATGCCGATCACAGTAATCGAGTCCGTCATTTCAAACGCTGAAAGGCGCGGGTTTCTAACCAGTGAAGAAGAAATCGTACCGCGGATTTCTGACATCTACGCGGCAATTCCTTCAATGACTGGAAAGATGGAACTCGAGTACGAAGGCGAGCAGATTGGCGCTAACCGGATTGCCAAAGACTTGATTAAGCGCGCGGCGGGAGAAATCTTTGAAGGTTACTTTGTGGGCATTGATTTCGCGCAGACCGTGCAGTGGTTCGATCAGGGGAACAATCTGCGTCTGGCGGACACGGCGTCGGCGAAGGAGTGCGCAACGTTGCTCGAAGCTGTACCGGAGTTGACGGACACGTCGGTTATTCCGTTCGACTTCAAGCCTTCAGACCGCGCGCAACTGGTGGCGGCATGTGAGTTTGTCCTCGAAGGCCTGTACGCTCAGAACAAAATCAGCCGCAACGAAGAAGGCAGCTACACGGCAGTGACGAAAGCAAAGAAGGACCGGCGGGGAATGATCTACGACGACCTGACTGAGACAGGAAAATATAGCTAGCCGCGGATTAACGCGGACAGACGCGAATCTGAAACGAACAAGGAGGAAACCGCTTGGCAGATAAGGGGGAGAAACCGCTTGGTACTTAACGCTCTATATCCAAGGAGTTGCTCCCATGAACCATTCCGGTTTGAAACATCGCGAGTTAACGCAGAAAATTATTGGGGTTTTCTTTGAAGTTTATAACGAGTGGGACATGGCTTTCTTGAATCAGTCTACGAGACTGCATTTGAGGTAGCGCTAGTATCAAAAGGCATGTCGGTATTCAGACAAATTGAAGTGCCCGTCTGGTTTCGCGGACGAGAGATTGGTGACTTCACTGCTGATATGCTCGTGGAGAAAAGTGTACTACTCGAGCTTAAGGCTGGTCGCTCGCTCGATCAGGCGCACGAAGCACAACTCCTCAATTACCTCCGCGCTACCGAAATTGAAGTGGGCATGTTATTCAGTTTTGGACTCAAGCCTGAATTTAAGCGCCTCGCTTATGACAACGAGCGCAAACAAGGAGGACTACGTCCGAGCTTGTTAGATACGCTTCTGTCCGCCGATCAATAAGTTTTCTGATTCGCGTGTATCCGCGTTAATCCGCGGCCAAATTGAATCGATGAAGTTTACGCGGTATTCCAAATTCAAAGGCCTCGACGTTTCCGGGATAAATCTCGGTGACCTGATGGAGAGTCTGTCCGATTCCCTGCTCGATTCCGGTTACGACGACGATTACTACTGGACCCGCCAGCGAAATCCCCAAGACACATCGCTCGACGCCTTGCGAAGCTCGCTGCTACAGGCGCTGGTGGACCAGGGCCTGATTGATAAGCGCCAGATTGAGGAAATGCTTGCGGATAATGAAGGCAAGTTTAAGGGTTCGCTGCTCGACGAGATGCTCAATCAGTTGATCGAGCGCCTGGTGGAGGAGGGTTATCTGACGCTCAAGGAGGAACCTCAACAACAGCCGGGGCAACGGCGGGAAGGTCCAGGGATGGGCCGGCCCGAAGTGTCAGAGCCTTTGCCCCGCAACGTAAAGTTTGAAGTGACGGAAAAGGGTCTGGACTTTCTGGGTTACAAAACTCTCAGAAACCTGTTGGGAAGTTTGGGCAAAAGCGCAATGGGACGACATGACACGTCGCACCTTTCCACCGGCGTGGAAGCGGCGGCTGCCAGCAAGCCCTACGAGTTTGGCGATACTATCAACCTTGATGTGAACACAACTCTGCTGTCAGCAATTCAGCGTGAAGGTCTCAGCGTACCCCTCAATCTCGAATACAGCGACCTGCACGTTCACCAGTGTGATTACCAGTCGTCATGCGCAACGGTGGTGATGCTCGACTGTTCGCATTCGATGATTCTCTACGGCGAAGATCGCTTTACTCCGGCGAAGAAAGTTGCGCTCGCGCTGGCGCACTTGATTCGCACGCAGTATCCGGGCGATTCACTCAAGATTGTGCTCTTCCACGACTCTGCCGAGGAGTTGCCGCTGGCAAAACTTGCGACCACTCAGGTTGGGCCTTATCACACCAACACTGCGGAGGGCCTTCGCCTGGCGCGCCGCGTACTCCAGTCGCAACGCAAAGAGATGAAACAGATTGTGATGGTTACAGACGGGAAGCCAACGGCGTGCTTTGTTGAAGGTTTAGGACAGACATTCCTGTCTGTCGGATCGGGGCGGCAGGGCACTGAAGGGGGAACCACGACCGGCAGGAATGCCGGTCCCACTGCCGATCCTACTCGCCGGCTCTACAAGAATTCAATGGGTGGCGACCCGTTTGTGATGGAAGCCACATTCAAAGAAGTCCAGGCCTGCCGCAAAGCGGGTATAATGATCAATACGTTCATGCTGGCCAGCGACTTTTATCTGGTCGAGTTTGTAAAGCAAATGACCGCAATGACAAACGGCAAGGCCTACTTCGCAAACCCGGGAAACCTTTCACAGTTTGTGCTGATTGATTTTCTTCGCCGACGAACCAGCCGTGTTCGTTGAACTCAACCCGGTGTTTGCTGTTGTCTATCGAACTCGTTTTTAAGCGTGGGCCGCGGGTGGCCTGGTTCTAATCTTCACGAGCGCTGAACGGAGACGGATTGGAATCTGAAAAGCCTAAACCAGAGTTTCACCAGCCCCGCCGCGTTCTCACCGCCTACTCTGTCCTGATTGTCAGCCTGCTAATCACCCTGATTGTAGCCACATTTTTAGATAAAAGTTATCTCCCCTACACGACGACGATCGGCATAGTCATAAGTCTGTCGCTGTTGGCCCTCGCGCTCTTTCAGACGCGTGCGCGAACCTCAGTCGAACGCTCGGCGAGTGAACTGAAAGTATCAGAAGCGACGATCAGGATCACACTGGCTGAACGCGAGCGAGCTGAGAAGGCACTACGAGAAAGCGAAGAGCGATATCGAGAACTCGTCGAGAACGCCAACGATATCGTCTTCACGCTCGATCTCGCCGGCAATGTGACCTCCATCAATAAAGCAGTGGAATCGATTACCGGCTACTCGCGAAACGAGCTACTCAGAATGAACATGGCTGATTTTCTTACTCCAAGCTCTGTTGAGACAGCTCATCTCATGACGCAGCGCAAGTTGGGAGGCGAAGAGCGGACCAACTATGAAGTGGATGTACTCGCCAAAGATGGTCGCATGTTTACGCTGGAAATAAGCAGCCGGTTGGCAGTAAGTGAGGGAAAACCGGTGGGCATTCAAGGCGTCGCTCGCGATATCACCACTCGGCGCGAGGCCGAAGAAGCGCTGCGACAGGCTGACCAACGGGCATTGTCGGAATATGAGCGGCTGGTGGAAAAAGTCGCGGCGCTGGCCCAGACATTGGGGACAGCCCGCGATCTCGGGGTAATCTTTTGGGGACTAAAAGAGTTTACGCTCTTGTCGGTTCCCTGCGACGGGCTTTTTGTTTCGCTCTATGATCCTCTGCGCGACGTTCGCACCGCATGCTACGGCTGGGCTGACGGAAAGGAAATCGATACATCGGAACTCCCACCAATGCCGGTCACCGCTACTGGTCCTAATAGTCGTGCCGTCAGGACGAATCAGGTAGTCATAACTAACGATTACTTGACTGAAACTCTCGGCCATCCTGCCGTGCTGGTAGGACCTGACAATGGCTTGAGACCGCAGTCGTCGCTTTCCGTTCCGATGTCCGTGATGGGCCGAATCGTCGGCACGATTGAAGTGCAAACATATGAGCGAGCGGCTTTCCGCGACGAACACGCGACGGCAATGCGCATGGCGGCAAACTTGACGGCTGTATCCATTGAAAATGTTCGACTGCTCGAACGCGAAAGCAGCGCCCGAGCCATTGCAGAAGAGTCAAACCGCTTGAAAGATGAATTCCTGGCAACCGTATCTCATGAGTTGCGCACACCTCTGACAGCGATTCTCGGCTGGGCACGAATGCTTGAAGGCGGGACACTCGAAAGCGAGATGGCTGCCCGGGCCATCGAAACCATCAAACGCAACGCCAAGGCCCAGGCCCAAATTATTGACGACATTCTCGACGTTTCGCGAATCATAACCGGCAACTTGTATCTGGAACTGAATCCTATTGAACTGGAGGCGGTGCTGGAAGCTGCGGTAAATGTGGTGCGGCCTACGGCAGAAGCGAAGGCCATTCAAATCGAACTAAACTTTGACAGCGAACCGGTGTTGGTTTCCGGTGATGTAAACAGGCTGCAACAGGTCTTCTGGAATCTGCTTTCGAATGCCGTCAAGTTTACGCCCTCCGGCGGCAAAGTGACCGTCCAGCTTCGCCAGCTCAATTCGGAAGTGGAGATTACCGTTTCCGATACTGGGCAAGGTATTAGTCCCGAGTTTATTCCTTTTGTCTTTGATAGATTCCGCCAGGCGGATAGCACTTCAACTCGGCAGCATGGAGGCCTCGGTTTGGGACTAGCCATTGCCAGACACTTGATTGAGATCCACGGAGGGTCCATTCAAGCGAGAAGTTCCGGTGAAGGACAAGGCGCTACTTTTTCAGTGACTCTACCGATAGCAGGATCGGTGACGCTCGCGAATACTGAGGAGGACGTCGAGCTTGAGCAGGCCCGAAAAGAACTTGTTAAGTCTTCGGAAGCATTAGCCGGACTTCGCGTCCTGGTAGTGGATGATGATGAGGACACTCTGGAACTGTTGCGCACTGCTCTGGCGAGGCGCGGCGCCGAAGTCGGCGTGGCGTCTTCCGCCGTTGCAGCCCTTGAAGCAATAAATAATTCCAGACCTGACGTGCTGGTGTCCGACATAGCAATGCCCGGCGAAGATGGTTACGAGCTGATTCGAAAAATACGCGCTCTGCAAATCGGGCCCGAAATTCCGGCACTGGCCATTACGGCCTACGCCAAAGAAGAAGACAAAACTCTGGCATTGTCCGCGGGCTATCAACGTTATCTGTCGAAGCCAGTCGAGCTGGGCGAATTAATCTCGCTAGTGGCGGAACTAGGACAAATCGGGGCTGAAGACTAACGGGCCACCAACTGTCAGAACCGCCTGCGTTAGCGGGCGGATCGCCAGGCAGCCGCACTACTGAGTGAGCGGGGCAGTAGCCCGACCGTAAGGGAGGGCTCTCTCTTATAAAATGCCGAAGCCTAAAAAATACACCATTGAAGAACGCGTGCGCTGGGGCGACGTCGACGCAGCACGCATCATCTTCTACGGCGCCTACATTCGCTTCTTCGAATTCGCCGAGACTGAACTCTTCCGCGCTGTTGGCTTGCCGTACAGCGTCATGTTTGATGAGCTTGATGTGTGGCTGCCGCGCGTTCACCTTGAATGCGACTTTCATCACGCAGCACAGTTAGACGATTTGTTGGAAGTCTCGGTTTACGTCGGCCGGTTTGGAAACAAGTCTATGCACCTAAACTTTGAAGTCCGGCGCAAGGGTGAGGAGCTATTGATCGCGCACGCTCACTTTGTGCTGGCTTCCGTCAGGCGCGACACATTTGAAACTGTGCCTATTCCTGATGAGCTGCGCACACGGCTGGCGCCTTACACAAAAACTTCCAGTGATTAGAACTATTGCCCGCAATCATGATTCAAACGCAAAACAGAAAAACTAACGAACCGCTCGACGAACAGCACGTCGATCCTAATCCGATCGATCTCTTTCGGCGGTGGTTTAGCGATGCTCTTGCGTCGGGGTCACGTTTGCCGGATGCGATGACTCTGGCGACTGCAACAAAGGACGGCAAGCCTTCAGCGCGCATGGTGCTGCTCAAACAAGTCGATGAGCTGGGTTTTGTTTTTTATAGCAACTACAGCAGCAAAAAAGCCAAGGAGCTTGATGAGAACCCGTGCGCCGCGCTCGTTTTGTATTGGGTGCAACTGGATCGCCAAGTGCGCGTTGAGGGTCGCGTCGAGCGAATCTCCGCCGCTGAGTCGGATGAATACTTCGCCACGCGGCCGCGAGAGAGTCAACTTGGGGCACTTGCTTCGCCGCAGAGCGAGGTAATCGAAAACCGTGAGGTTTTGGAAGAACGCTACGCTGAGCTGGACAGACTTTACCGCGACCGCGAGGTTGAACGTCCGAACAATTGGGGCGGCTACCGCCTAAAACCCGAGCTCATTGAATTTTGGCAAAACCGCGAAGGCCGGTTGCACGATCGAATTCTATATGCGCGACAAACGGACACCTCCTGGAAGATCAAACGTCTCGCGCCATAATTTCCCGAACCATAACTGTTGACTTTGTTCCGGCCTGTGGCGTAAAAGCACCCATCGACACCTCGCATTAGACCTTCGTTGTTCTCGGGAGTGGCCTCATGAGTAAGTTTCCCCAGCGCTGTGTGCTACTCATTCTGGTTACCGCTATCTGTGTTTCCTGTCACTCGATGCATAGCAGGCTGCAGGCGATAGCCGGTTCGTCAGATATTGCGGTTATCAAGGATGCCAAAGGCGGCTACTGGGCATTTCCAGGTTCCGCAATGAAGCTGCTGGAAAAGAATCGCGTCAAGCTAACGGGCGACCATAAGGTCGCCTACTGCGCTGAAGGTGGAGGTAAATCCGAGAAGTTGGCCGAAGAGCTGATGGATTTGCGAAACAGAGCCAGCTATGCCGGCGGATTTGGTGAGCGTAGTGTTTCGAGTAGTGGCACCACGGTAACAACTACCACCGGTCCCGGCGGTGAAAGTGTAACGCAGAAAAATGACGATGCCTTCTCATTGGACCAATGCACGGTGGGAACTCCAAAGGAAGGCGCTGAAATCGAAGTCGCGGAGATTCTCTACCACGGCGCCGACAGAAACCGCTGAGTGCGACATTGGAGCAAAGCCTAAGCCGTCGTGCCACTTCGCACGCGTTTTTTTTGAAACACATAACTTTCTTGTGAAGCATTGCCCCCAGTGCCAGCGCACTTTTTCAGACGAAAGCATTAGTTTCTGTCTGGAGGATGGACAGCTTTTGACGGCTGGTTATTCCGCGGCTCCTACCTTGCGGATGGCTGCTCCCCAAAACACCAATGAAGAACCCACTCGGGCGCTGAAGCCTGCGTTGCCTCCCGAACGTGCCCAAAAGCGTATCCGAACGCTTTGGATCGTTGGCGGGATAGTCTCTTTGTGTGGGGTTATCTTTTATCTCGTCTTATTTGCGACCGCCGGGGCAAAGGATAAGCCGCCGATAGGAGTCGTTTTGTTCTCTTCACTGCTCGGTGGTTTGATTTATGGCTATCTGGTCTGGTCGGTATGTTGGGGTTTGCCGGCGGTTTGGGCGTGGTGGCGAGGCATCACGAAGGAACCTCTACGCCTCATGGCTAACAGATTTCAGTTTAATTGGGCCGTGGTGCTTGTGATCCTGCTGTTCCTTGCACCAGCGCTCACCTTATTCACGCTCTACTTCTGGCTTCCATTTTTAGGCGGGCTTGCTTACGGATTCTTCGGCGGTGGACTTGGCTACAAAGGCCGCAGCGCTCTTCGCGCAAGTTTCTTCTTCAGGCCAACGTAGCCTTGTTCGCCGGCGACAAGATCGCCGAGTACTTTTTTAATCCCGCTGTGACCTCGGGCAAACTCGATCATTCTTTCCGTGAAAGGCGCGCCCCAGAAGTTTCCGTAAAAGCGCTGGCGCATTTGTGAAGCGCGTCGCAGTTCCGCGCCAAAATCTGCGCGCCAACGTCTCTCATATTCTTCCGCCCGGCCTTCTAAAAACGCGTCGGCGAAAAGCTCCGCCGAGCGCAGCGCGTAGTAGATGCCTTCCCCGGTAACAGGATCAGCGAAACCGGCCGCGTCCCCCAGCAAAGCCCAACCGTCGCCGCATGCGTGTCTCGTGTCCCAGGTCTTATCAGCCAAGCCGGGAATTCGCGCTGCATAACGTTCGGCCGTCGCCCGCAGATTTTTCTCGATTGCGTTGGTAAGGGGTCCGTCCTCGTTTGGCTTTTCCCAGATGTTGGTTGTGCTGTCTTCGCGTTGCCGGTAGTACCCAGTCATGAATTGCCACAGCAACTCGTCAAGCGCTTTATGTTCAAACGCATCCTGCGTTGTGGCGATGCCAAAAGAGATGTGGTCCAAACGGGGAAAGGCCCACGCATAACCAACCCATCGAGGCAGAAACGCTATCACTGTTGGCGCCCCACCTTGGTCGGGCAACGGGGCTCGGTAGCCAAAAGCCACTTCCATGTCGGAAGCCTCGAGCGCGCCCGCGAACTTCTTAGCGATGGCGCTGTTTGCACCGTCAGCGGCAACCAAAAATCTCGCCGACCACTCCGAGTTGTTTTGACCGCGAATTTGCCAAACGCCATCGCCAGACCCGGATCGCTTAATTCCCCTCGGAGAGATTTTTTCAGAAAACACTTTCGCGCCAGCCTCCGCGGCGCGGTCGCGCAAGTAAGAATCAAATGCTACACGCGAATAAATTGCGAATGGTTCGTCAAGCTGCAAATGCAGACGCTTGCCGGAAGGTGAATACATCTCGAGTTCGTTGACGGTGCGGCCGACCGCGTTAAGCAAGTGCGGCCAGACCTTGAGCGCTTTTGCTGTCACACCGCCGCCGCATGCTTTTGGCTCACCCTCAGGTCTACCGTCGAAGAGCGCTACGCGCGCGCCGCCCTTTGCCAGTCGCTCGGCAGCAAACGAGCCCGCCGGACCCGCCCCCACAATCAAGACGTCAAACTCTTTGATTTTCATTTCCTTTAGTTGTTCATGATGATAGTTGTCTTCTGATAATAAGGGCAATTCATGTGATAACATTCCGGCCGTTCCCTGACAAAAACAAGTACCTGGTCCTGATTCTCTGCGACAGCGTGGCTTGGTGTTTTTGGACGGGATTTACAGAATTGACAAGATAACGGGGCGAATGCTTCCTAGTCCCTTGTAAATCCTGTAAATCCTGTCTGAGGCTTTTTGTTTCTGGAGGGATCCATGGGAAACGAAAGCTCCATAGTTTTCTCTGGTATTGCTCCCCACCCGCCGATCATGGTTCCTGAGGTTGGCCGGGAAGCTATGGAAGATGTGCGCGGCTCAATCGACGCGATGGCCGAATTCACGCAGCGCATCATCGACGCAGGTGCCCAGACCGTTGTCATCATCTCACCTCATGCTCCCCTCGACGCGCGAGCCTTTGTTGCCTACCACACGCCCAAACTCCACGGAGATTTTGCAAACTTTCGTGCGCCGGCCGCACAGGTTGAGTTTCCGCTCGACGAAGAGCTTTTACAGGCGATCATTAGATCCGCCGCCCAGGCACAATACGACGTGATCGGTCTTCCGGAATATGGCCTGGACCACGGCACGGCTGTGCCGCTTTACTTTCTTAGTCGCAATGGGTGGTGCGGCCACGTCGTCGCCCTCGGCTATAGTTTTCTTTCTAACGAAGACCACCTGAAGTTTGGGACTTGCATCAGGCGGGCGTGTGACGAGCTCGGCAAGCCGGCGGCTTTTGTCGCTAGTGGAGATCTAAGTCATCGTTTGAAACCGGAAGCGCCTGCCGGTTATAACCCCGCAGCCTACCGTTTTGATGAAGAAGTGGTGGAAGCGCTTCAAGACAATTCTCCGAGGCGAATCATCGAAATCGATCAGGACCTGCGCCGCACCGCTGGAGAGTGTGGCTATCGCTCAATGCTAGTCGCCCTGGGCGCTACGGAAGATTTACCAAACGCTGCTGAAGTTCTCCACTACGAAGCGCCCTTTGGAGTTGGTTATCTGGTAGCACAACTAACCAACGCAAAGACGTCGACGAACAAGGCGAATCGATCTGCGGATGCTTTTGTGGCCGTGGAAGAACCCGCGTTAGCTGAAGGTTTGCCGGCGCTCGCCCGCCGCGCAGTAGAAACTTTCGTACGCACCGGCATACAGATGCCCACGCCAGAAGCTGCTCCGGGGATTCTTTCAGCGCGTGCCGCTTGCTTTGTGTCGCTCAAGACCCGAACTGGAGACTTGCGTGGTTGCATCGGAACAATCGAACCGGTCAAGCAGACTCTGGCCGAAGAGTTGATCACAAACGCGGTCCATGCAGCGATGCGCGATCCAAGATTCTCGCCAGTGTCAGCTGATGAACTTCCGAATTTAATTTATTCAGTCGATATTCTTCAGGCGCCTGAGCCCGCCGGCTTTGAAGACCTTGATCCGGCGATCTATGGAGTAATTGTTGAAGACGAGTCCGGCTTATTTCGCGGACTGCTCCTGCCGGACATCGAAGGCGTGGACACAGCCGAGAAGCAGGTGGAGATTGCGGCGCGCAAGGCAGGCATTGCCCCCGAGACGCCGGTCAAGCTATCGCGCTTTCGCGTGGATCGTTTTCGGGAGCAGATGTAGGACAGTCATTCCTGCCTGTCAGTGCCGGGTAAACATTGGTGTTCGTCAGGCAGAAGAGATTTTCCATTTCTCATTTTCCATTTGAAACAAACCTCGATGAGCTAGAAGAGGATCTGCTAAATGACGAATGAAAAATGTGAAATGAGATATGGAAAATCTTGGGATTGAAATTCCGACTATTGTAAGGCTAAGGGAAGCAGGACAGACAGGAATGTCTGTCCTACACGTCAAGGTTCCTGACATCGAGCGCGTTGTCTTCAATAAACTTGCGTCGAGGTTCCACCGCATCGCCCATCAGGATAGAAAAGATATCGTCCGTTTCCACTGCGTCATCAATCCTAACTTGTAACAGCGTGCGCTTTTCCGGGTCCATGGTTGTTTCCCACAGTTGCTCCGGATTCATCTCGCCAAGACCTTTGTAGCGTTGGATCGACAAGTCCTTCTTTGCCGCTCCCAGCACTTTCTCCAGCAGCTCCTCGCGTGTTGAGATCTCTTCACTGGTTCCATTTGTTCCCGTAATAAACGGTGGCGCCAGTTTATCTTCCAGGGCCATGTAAAGTTCTACGGCTTTAGTAAACTCCACAAAGCTGGCAAAGTTCCAATCGATTGCCAGGCTCAGTCCTGCGGTCGTGGTTGTTTCAATCTCCCAAAGACCGTGCTCTTCATCAGACGAGAGTTCTGTTTTGAAACCGGCTTTGGCGAGCACTCCTTCAACCTTCGCCAACAGGTCGCTACTCTGAAAGACTTTGCGCAGAGTAGTTCCCTCTTTCCGCAATACGCCTTTCTTTCCGGCGAAAGCTTCCAGCAACGTGTCGAGCATATGAGCGTCACCACCAAGCCGGCGCGCTGCCCGCTCGCAGTAGCGTTTCAGGTCGACAAGTTTTTCTAACGACTTGGCCAATTCTTTACCTTCGATGTCCTGGTTGGCTCCGACTGACTTCACGGTCATGTCGGCAGTCGCCATCCGCATCAGATAGCGGACCATCAGGCTTTCGTCTTTGATGTACTCTTCCTTTTTGCCGCGCTTCACTTTGAACAAAGGCGGTTGGGCGATGTAGACGTAGCCGCGCTCGACCAGCTCGGCCATCTGGCGATAGAAGAAAGTTAGTAGGAGCGTTCTGATGTGGGAACCATCAACGTCGGCGTCTGTCATCAGAATGATCTTGTGATAGCGAAGCTTGCTCGCATCAAAATCCTCTTTGCCGATTCCTGTTCCCAACGCAGTGATCAAGGCTTTGATTTCGCTGTGACCCAGCATCTTGTCAAAGCGAGCTTTCTCGACATTGAGAATTTTGCCCTTCAGCGGCAAGATTGCCTGGTTCTTGCGATCCCGGCCCTGCTTTGCTGAACCGCCTGCGGAGTCGCCCTCAACAATGTAGATTTCAGAAAGCGCCGGGTCTTTTTCCTGGCAGTCAGCAAGTTTTCCCGGCAGCATTGAGCCGCCCAGCGCGCCCTTCCGGACAATTTCTCTCGCTTTCCTGGCAGCTTCGCGCGCGCGCGCGGCGTCGACTGATTTGCCGACGATCTTTCTCGCCACCGTCGGATTCTGCTCGAGATATTCGGTTAGGCGCTCATTTAGAAACGATTCTACAGCGCCCTTAACATCTGAGTTCAGCTTGCCCTTAGTCTGGCCTTCAAACTGCGGCTGCGGCAGCTTCACAGAAATGACTGCAACCAATCCCTCCCGGACATCGTCCCCGCTGAGCGAGCCTTTGAAGTTTTTGGCCAGCCCTGACGACTGCGCGTAGGCGTTGATGGTACGGGTAAATGCCGAGCGAAAGCCCGACAGATGGGTGCCGCCGTCTACCGTATTGATGTTGTTCGCGAACGAATACACCTTCTCGTCGTAACCGTCGTTGTACTGAATAGCAACTTCAATGGATAAGGCGTCGCCTTCCTTCTCGAAATAAAGCGGCTTGTCGTGAAGCGTTGTTTTGTTCTTGTTGAGATGTTTGACAAACTCGGCGATGCCGCCCTTGTAGTAAAACTCGTGTGACCGCTCGGGCTCTTCCCGCTCGTCTTTGATGGTTATGCGGATGCCTTTGTTGAGAAAAGCTTTTTCTCGCAGCCGCTCCGACAGTTTGTCGAAACTAAAAACCGTGTGATCAAAAATCTGCGTGTCAGGCTTAAACGTGATCTTCGTGCCACGTTTCTTCGTTTTCCCAGATTGCCTCAATGGCGCAACCGAGATGCCGCGAACATATTCCTGCTCGTAAGTCTTACTGTCTCTCCAGATCTCCAGCCGCAAGGTCTCTGAAAGGAAATTGACGCAGGATACGCCTACACCGTGTAGACCGCCCGAGACTTTGTAAGCATTGGAGTCAAACTTGCCGCCGGCATGAAGTTTCGTCATCACCACTTCCGCGGCTGATTTCTTTTCCTTCTTCATCTCGTCGACCGGTATCCCCCGGCCGTTGTCGACCACGGTTACGGAATCGTCAAGATGAATTGTGACGTCGACCGTGTCGCAATATCCGGCGAGTGCTTCATCGATGGAGTTATCAACGACCTCGTAAACCAGGTGATGTAAACCCAGTTCCCCGGTCGAGCCGATGTACATGGCCGGGCGCTTACGCACAGCCTCCCTGCCTTCCAATACTGCGATTGAAGACGAATCGTAAGCCTGGTGCTTTTTACCTGTAACTGTCGTTCCCTCTAGTGCCAACACGATCTCCTTTTACTTCCGCCCTAATAGCAATTCTTTTATGAACTCTTGGGTCTTAAGTTAGGTCGCCATTCAACCCTCGTGGGCGCTCTCAAATGCGACCGCAGTCGCCGAAAAAGTGCTTTTCATCACCTCGGCAGGCAGGGCCTCGCCTTCCACAATTTCCAGTACGTTTGCTTTTGAAAGGAATCCTTCGACGTGGCTTCTCTTCGACGTTGTAATGAATGTCTGGGTGCGGCCTTCAAGGTACTCCAAAAGACGTTTTATCCTTTTTTCATCCAACTCCGCATCGACATCATCGACGAGAAAAAGTGGATAATCATCATGCCAGGAATTATACACTGAAATCGCCGCTAAGTCTAATAGTAACAATGCACTACGCTGCTGGCCGGAACTCCCGTAAACGCGCGTTTCCCGGCCTCCTAAATGGATGTGCAAATCGTCTCTGTGAGGTCCGACCAAGGCTCGTCCCGCAGCCACTTCTGAACTCAGCCGGAGTTGCAATCGCTCTCGCAACAGGGTTTCGTAGTCATCCATGTCGCCCTTGCCTTCCAGCGATGACGCGTAACGAATTTGTAGCTCGGCCGGCTCAAATAGCGTGTGCTCAAGGGCGCTGTTTATTCGCTCCGTGTAATTGATGCGAGCTCGATGAATCTCTGTCCCTAGATGCCCCAGTTGTTCATTCCAGGGTGCCAGCAAATCTGCGGTTTCTTCCAATCTCAATTCCTGGTCGGACGCGTCCTGAAGAATGCGGTTTTTCTGTTTGATTACCTTGTTGTAACTCGAAACGGTTTGCACATACGCCGGTAGCAAGGAGGCAACTCCGCGGTCGATAAAATGCCGGCGAGCTTCCGGCATTCCCCTTACCACTTCCAACTGATCCGCAGTAAAGGCGAATACCTGGAGCAGGCCGAGGTACCGCGCCAGAGTTTCCCTCTTTCCGTTAACCCAAATGGACTTCGTGTTGTCTCTGAGAGAGATCTGCAAATCTCTGTGCAGGTCGTTTCCAGTAGAGACCTGACCGGAGACGAAAGCAGTATCCTCGCCAAACCTAATGGACTCTTGCAGGCGTTGGGTGCGAAAAGATTTTGTTCTTGAAAGAGTGTGGATTGCTTCGAGCCAGTTGGTTTTACCCTGACCATTGTTGCCGTGAATGATGTTGAGTCCGGGTCCCCAAAAAATTTTGCCGCTAAGATTTCGGAAATTATTTACTTCGACAAAATCCAGGATCATCAAGAGATTTTAGCATATGATGCGAGTTCAAGAGGGGCGTCAGATTCATCCATTAAAAGAAAAAGCGCTCTCTTTTTTAAGTTAAAACGAGGGCGCTTCCGTTTCACTGAGCTGGGGCCTCCTCAGATGCGCATCGGCATCACCACATACTTGTAGTCGTACTCACCTGCCTCTGCCGGTCGTAACTGCGCCTGCGAGTTGCCATCCTTGAACTCGAAGGCAACCGCGCCTTCACCAATTACGTTCAGGAATTCCTGGAGATATTGCGCGTTGAAGCCTATGTCTGTTTCTTCGCCGCTGTAGTCCGTTTGAACGGTTTCGCTGGCTTCACCCTCTTCTGCATTTTGCGAACTGATTACCAGTTGATTTGGCTCGAGATGGAAACGAATCGCGTGCGAGCGTTCATCAGCCATCAGAGCCACGCGCCGGATGGCTTGATTCAGAAGGACAGCGTCAAACTGAATCGATTTATCATTATTCTTCGGCATCACCATGTCGTAGTTGGGAAACTGCCCATAAAGCATCCTGGAAATCAGAAGCCGTGGTCCAACTTCGAAAAAGATGTGGTTGCCATCCATACCCAAACTGATTTCGCCGTCATACCCGGCCGTAAGTTTCGTTAATTCGGCGAGCGTTTTGCGCGGAATCAGCGTGTCGATTGAGTCGCTGCCGTTTTTGGAGACTCCCTTTTTCTCGACATAGGCCAGGCGGTGACCGTCCGTCGTAACCATCTTTGCACCCGTATCATCAAGAATGAATTTTGCGCCGGACAGCGTGTAGCGCGACTCTTCCTGAGTAATTGCGAAGATTGTTCGATCGACAAAAGCTTTGATAACTTCGGCGGAAATCTTCGTCGGAGCTGATTTGAAAGAAGGTACTTCAGGAAACGCATCGCGGGCTACGCCAACCATTTTGAATCTGGTCTTATCGCAAGTTACGGTTACCCAGTCGTTGTCTTCCTTTTTGAAAGTAACCGGAGCGTCGGGAAGTAGGCGTGCTATTTCAAATAGTTTCCTGGCTTGAACACAAATTGAGCCGGCTGTGGAAATATCTTCGGCGTCCATATCGCAACGAATCGTCACGTCGAGGTCTGTGCCGGTAAGCCGAACCGAGCTCTCGCCTACGGATTCGATAAGGATATTTGAAAGAACAGGGATCGTGTTCTTTTTCTCAACTACTCCCTGGACGTATCCCAATTCCTTTTGGAGGTTTTGCTTACTAACAACGAATTGCATGTTCGTTTCCTTACGCTTGGCGCCTTCACTCATGGGGTTATCCTCGTTACTTTCTATTTCTAGTTAACCAGAAGTCTGTTTATATATTTCCAGCAGTAGTAATAGTGCCTGTTGATTTGTGGAAAAACCACTCAAGTGCATTCAGAGTATACAAGAGCGCTGTTCACAAGACGGTGGACGTGGAAATAAAACAATCGGTGTTTCTGTGCAAAATCTATTCGGCGCTGGTCATTGTATTATTTCAACAGGCGCACTTCCAACCAATCTGTGGACTAGTGACGATCACAAGCATCCTCGGTTTCTTGCATCTCAATAGCTGCGGAAAACTTGTGGAAACCTCATTTTTGTAAGCCTTCGGCAAGATCAAGCAACAGCCTCTGAAAACTGGAGTCAGCGGCCGACATCGATTGGATCTTTTCAAAAGAATGAATAACCGTGGTGTGATGTTTTCCGCCAAAAGCCCTGCCGATCTCCGGATAGCTATGCTTTGTTAGCCGCTTACAGAGATACATTGCGATTTGACGAGGAAAGGCAAACTGCCTGGAATTGTCCTTAGCCACCAACTGTTCGACCGTTATTTTATAGGTCGCGGCTACGGTTTTCTGAATCTGCGGAATTGTAACAACCCCGGCTTCTTCCTCGCTGGCTATATTTCGAATAGCGTCCTTGGCAATGTCTTTGGAGATTGGAATCCCGCGTAAAGATGAAATTGCTACCAGCCTGATGAGAGATCCTTCCAATTCTCTTACATTGTTTTTTACCCTGCTGGCAATGAAAAGCGCCACATCATCGGAAATGGCGACGCCCATTGCTTCCGCTTTGCGCTTGAGAATAGCAACCTTGGTTTCAAGATCTGGCGGTTCTAGATCAGCAATCAGTCCCCACTCAAATCGAGAATGCAGTCTTTCCTCAAGTGTTGGAATTTCCCGCGGAGGACAGTCAGAGCTGATCACGATCTGCTTTTGCTGCTCGTAAAGCGCATTAAAAGTGTGGAAAAACTCTTCCTGAGTCCGTTCTTTTCCGGCCATGAACTGGATGTCGTCAATCAGCAAAACATCGACCGATCGATACTTCTCCCGAAATCCCTGCGTCTTGTCGTAACGGATCGCGTTAATTAGCTCATTCATGAATCGTTCCGACGACAAGTAGGAAAGCTTTAAATGCGGGTTCCGCTGTTTTATCGCATGACCACAGGCATGCATCAAGTGTGTCTTTCCAAGTCCCACGCCCCCGTACAAGTAAAGGGGGTTATAAGTCTTTCCCGGCGCCTCGGCGACAGCCAACGCGGCTGCATTAGCAAACTGATTACAGGAACCTACAACAAAATTAGCGAAAGTATATTTGGCGTTTAGAGCCGGATCAAAGGCGACTTGCTTTGCGGGCGCAACGGCGGCACCAGTGTTACTTGAAAATGGAAGGGGCGCATTAGCAGGGGCGGAAGGCGGAATAGTCGGATCGTCAGGGGCTACGTCCTGGCTACTTTTTGGTGGAAAGAGATCTTGACCTACCGGCTTAGAGTTATCTTCCGGCAGCATCCAGTCAACGGAATAGCCACCCAAGCTGAGTTCGCCTAAGGATTGATCCACCAAGTGTGCATAGTTAACCTTAACCCAGTCTCGCACCACTTTGTTTGGAGCCCGAAGACGAATTAGTCGCCGCGTCTTGTCAATACCTTCGAATCGAATCGGGTTGAACCACGTCTCAAAACTCTCACTCCGGAGTTTGGTTTTGATTGCTCGAAGAACATTTTCCCAAAGATTGCTTTCCACCAGACTCATCAGTACCACTCGATTGACTTTCAGAATAGCTGTCTCATTTCACCGTCGGCCACGTCGGAGAAAAGCAACCGGAAAGGCGGCCCCACACAGAGCGCCCTGTGAGAACGAGTGTGAAAAGCAAAGCGAGCCAAGAGTTATTCACAGGGTTTTCCTCAGTCTTGTGGAAAACACCCGGGTCTTAAAGTAAAGCTTTAAGTTTATATTTATCAACTACTTACGAGAAGTGAGTTGAACCGGGCGGAGACTAACACAGGGACTCGCCTGAGGCAATAGAACTGAGGTTTATAAAACAGGTTCGCCTGGTTTTGGAGAGAAATATCATAGGCTGTTCCTCACCAAAAACTTCTCGCGGGTTTGACAGAAGGTTCTGTGACGGCTAGTCTTACGGTTTTCTTTTTAGGGGAGAATTTCTATCTATGTCGAAGCGAACTTTTCAGCCTAACAATAGGCGTCGAGCTAAGACGCACGGATTTAGAGCGAGAATGGCGACGAAGGCCGGCAGACTTGTTCTGAAGCGAAGGCGTGCAAAAGGACGCCACCGTTTGACGCCTTCTCACTATTAATATTGCTTGGTTCATGACGGCTTATCTGCGCGGTAGCCGCGATTTCCAAAACGTTTATCGAAGGGGCAAGCGTTACGAAGGCGTATTGATAACCGCATTTGTCTTGCCTAACAAGTTGTCGCATAACAGATTTGGTATCACAGCGTCGCGTAAGGCACTGGGCAATGCTGTTCACAGGAATCGAGCGAAGCGCTTGCTGAGAGAGACGTTTCATTTAAGAGAATCTCTATTATTCGGCTTACACGAAAAATACGATTGGGTGCTTAACGCGAAACGTAGGCTGCCGTCCCTCAAGGTAACTGCAGCTATTGAGGAATTTGAGATCCTGGTGGCAAGGGTAGCTAAGGAAGAGAGTAAGACCCGGATGCCTGGGTCATAGGTCAGTGAAGTCATTACTAATCGCATTTCTTAGGTTCTATAAACTCGTCATTTCACCTTTTCTTCCACCTTCTTGCAGATTCTCTCCAACGTGTTCGGAATATGCCAGCGAGGCGATTAGTCGGTACGGCGCCTTTCGAGGAACCGGACTAGCGCTTCGGAGGTTGCTGCGCTGTCATCCCTTTAGCGCCGGTGGTTACGATCCAGTGAAGTAGGCGGTTCGGCCCGGAAAAGGTCTTGGCCTCCAAAAGCTAAATGCAACAAAAACGCCTAATAATCGCGCTTCTTATATCGACGGCAATCCTGTTTCTCTGGAGCTACTTCGTTCCGGTCAAGCCACCTCAGTCCCCTCCGACACCGTCCACTCAGGCCAGTCCTCTGCCGACACCTACGTCCTTAAGCGGGCCCCCAGCCACGCCTGCCGCAACCTCTCAAGGCCCTGGGGCAAACGAACCCGCGAATGCGGCGCCGCACCGCACGGTTCTGATCAAGACGCCTCTCTACGAAGCTAAACTCGACAGCCGCGGCGCGGAAGCGATCAGTTGGATCATAAAAAAGAACAAAGATAGCGGGCGCGAGATTTACTCCGTTGCCGGAGACAAGAATCATCATGCCTCGCTCCAACTTATTTCTCAAAAAGCTTTGGAAAGAGAGCCGCGAGAAGCACCCTTCCAACTAGCCACCGGTGATGCCGCTGTAGATAGTGTGCTGGTTTCAATGGACTATGCGATCGAGGGTGTTGACTCAGGCGCAGGGGATTCAGAAGTAGTGCTGGGAGCAGGTGAAAAGAAACGTCTAAAATTTCTTTTCACCGACAAGGCAAGCGGTGTTGATGTCGTAAAAACGATGGTCCTGGACGGGGACAGTTACGGCGTCGATTTAGAGATCACTCTCAAACGCAGCGGACAAATTGTTCCACAAGCAAGGCTTAGAGTTGGCCCAAGTATCGGTGACCAGGGGGTCAAACACTATTCGTTCTACTCAGTGGCTCCGGAGGCTGTGGCCGCGGTTGGTGACAAAGTTGAGCGTCATCAAGCGCACTCGATTAATGAAAACAAGAATTCTCCAGATCGCGTAGCTATTCCCGGCCCGGTTGATTGGGCCGGCGTTGGCGACACGTATTTTGCAATGGTGGCGGTCCCTTCGAAACGACTTGAAGGGCTTGAACTACAAACTACGCAGTATGACTACACCGGCAACAGCAAGCCTGAGAAGAGATATTTGGTCACAGCCTGGGTTCCCGTTCCCACCGATGGCTCACGCACAATCATCTACACCGGACCTAAAGATCATTATCTGCTGACTGAGGCCAGCAGAAATCTTAGCCAGGTCGTGGGACGCAGCATAGATCTTGAAGGACTAATCGACTACGGCTGGTTTAGCTGGATGTCGAGACCTCTCGCCGTGCCTATCCTCAGCTCTATCAAATGGCTAAAAAAGCTGACCGGTAGTTATGGCGTAGCCATCATATTATTCACGATAGTTATTTATTCGCTATTCTTCCCGTTGAAGTGGCGCTCTTCGAAGTCAATGAAGAAAGCGCAAAAACTTGCGCCTCGAATGAAGGAGCTACAAGAGAAGATCAAGGGGATGAAGCAGACGGATCCGCGTCTGAAAGAATTACAGGTTGAACAGTTGCGCTTGATGAAGGAAGGGAATCCGCTGGGCGGATGTCTGCCTCTTCTTATTCAGATGCCTTTCCTGTTTGCGCTCTACCGCGCCATCACGATCTCGCTTGATTTTCGACAAGCCACGTTTTTGTGGCTGCCCGATCTATCTGCCGGGGACCCTTATCACGTCCTCGAGATTTTGATGGCAGGGACGATGATCGTTTTGCAGCTAATTACACCTGCGCCATCCGCTGACCCCCTGCAACGAAAGATGATGGCCGTGGGCATGCCCTTGTTCATGTTATATGTTCTTTGGGGGGCACCCTCAGGATTGTTACTCTACTGGCTGGTAGGAAACATCGTCGGTTTTAGCCAACAGTTTTTAATTAATCGGTGGACCACTACAGGTGATGACCCCAAGTCGACGGAGGGGCCGGGTGCGAAACCAGGTTCGAATAAAGGAAAGCCGAAAGCGAAGCTTTCGCCAGCCTGAAACATTTACTAAACGGGAGTTCTTAACGCACCATGCAAGAGACTTGCGCAGAAGCTGGCGCTTTCCTTCAATCGCTGTTTGAAGGCACGGGACTGGAACTCGAGGTCTCAGTCAAGCAGTCACCGACCGAGTGCTTGCTGGATTTGACCGGGCGCGACGCGGAGGTATTGCAGGCCGAGGGTGGGGAACTCTTGCAGGCAGTGCAGCATCTTGTTACCCAGGCTTTTGGCAGGAAGCTTCCAGAGGGACAGCGTATTGTTTGCGATGTTGAAGGATTTCGGGCCACACGCGAGGCTGAATTGCGCGCCATGGCAAACCTCGCAGCAGAGCGCGTGCGCACCACCGGTAGTCCTTTTGTTTTTGGCGAGATGAGCTCAAATGAACGGCGTATTATTCACCTCACGCTCGCAGAATGCGATGACCTCCGCACGGAGTCGATAGGTGAGGGATCCGGCCGCAAGCTTCGAGTTGTGCGAAAGCCTCCCGCTTAGACTAGTAGTCTCGTCGTTTTTATCCTACCGTTCCAACCGCGATGGATACCATTGTCGCAGTCGCAACACCGCCCGGCCGCAGCGCGATCGGCTTAGTTAGAATGAGTGGACCACAGTCGGTCGAGATCACGCGCTCTTTAATCCGCGACGGACAATTCCAGCCTGAAGCAAATCAAAGTGTCTTAAAAAAGATAATCGCTGACTCTGGTGATGTGCTTGATTATGCCATGGTCAGTTATTTCAAGGCGCCCCACTCCTTTACCGGCGAAGACATGATGGAGATCAGTTGTCACGGGTCGCCCGTTATTTTGCGGCAACTCCTGGATCTCATTCAGAAATTCGATGGACGGCTCGCCGGACCAGGTGAGTTCACATTGCGCGCCTGCAGAAATGGGAAGATGAATCTCAGTCAGGCCGAGGCGATTCGAGATGTGATCAATGCTCAAACCATGGCGGCAGCCCAGCAAGCAACCCGCCAGTTAAGAGGGGAGCTGTCGACCGCACTGCACCCGTGCAAACAAATACTCATCAGTGTGATCGTCAAATTAGAGTCGGCCCTGGAATTTGTTGAAGATGATTTGCCTTCCATCGAGCGCGAAGACATGGAAGATCAACTCGGGGAGGTTCTCGCGAGTGTTACTCGTCTGGCACGTACGTACGCGAGTGGGCACCTTTTACGTGACGGACTCAGGGTTACGTTGATCGGCCGACCGAATGTCGGTAAGTCGAGTCTTTTCAATAGGTTACTGCGATTCGAGCGAGCGATCGTGACCGATCTTCCGGGCACGACGCGAGACAGTCTTACCGAATCAATCAGCCTGCAGGGAATACCAGTTTTACTGACTGACACCGCGGGTATGCGCGAAGCAGGTGACCGGATAGAAGCGATCGGGCTGGAGCGCACGCAAGTAGCAATAGCTGACGCAGATCTTCTAATCGTCGTAGTTGATGCTTCAAGTAATTTGTCGGCCGAAGACCGGACGGTTTTATCGCAGGCAAGTAAAGCCACACACATAGTGGCACTAAATAAGTCTGATCTTGATGCGAGGCTGCGACTCGAAAGTGAGCTTATGGACCACGCGAAGGTGGTCCATGTTTCAGCGTTGACGGGCGAAGGACTAGAGGATCTCACTGCTGCTATACTGGAGCCTTTCGGCACTGTCGATTCGGAAGGTCTTGGACTTCTGATTACGGACAGTAGACATTATGATCTGTTGAAGCGCACACAAGCATCGTTGGTTGAAGGAATGAAACTGATGAGAGAAGACGCGGGAGAAGAACTCGTGCTCGTGGGCCTTCACAATGCGCTACGGTTTCTGGGAGAGATCACCGGTGAGACAACGACAGAAGACATTCTCGCCGAAATCTTCAGCAGCTTTTGTATAGGGAAATAGGCGATGGTCTTCGACGAAGTTTTCGACGTGATAGTGATTGGGGGCGGCCACGCTGGTTGCGAAGCTGCATCCGCGGCCGGAAGACTTGGCGCATCGACGGCGATGATAACTCTCAATTTGGATCTCATCGGACAGATGTCATGTAACCCCGCGATCGGTGGCATAGCAAAAGGGCACCTGGTACGCGAGATAGATGCGCTTGGCGGAATCATGGGGCGCGTAATTGATCGAACGGGGATTCAATTTCGATTATTGAATCGCTCGAGAGGTCCCGCGGTCCAGTCGCCGCGGGCTCAAGCAGATCGCGCCCTATACCGCACTGAAATGCGAAATACATTAGAGAACACGCCGAATCTGCACTTGCGCCAGGGGATGGTTGTGGATCTGTTAGTACGGAATGGAGAGATTAGAGGCGTGACAATTCAGGATGGCCGCCAAATTGGAGCAGCAGCCGTAGTCATTGCAGCAGGCACGTTCTTAAATGGTTTGATTCATACCGGTCGACGAACATATACCGCTGGGCGTGTTGGCGAACCTGCTTCAATCGAACTTGCAGAGGCGTTGAAGCGTCTGGGTTTTCCAGTAGGCAGACTAAAGACGGGAACACCGCCACGGTTGGACGGGCGCACGATTAGCTGGGACGCATTTCAGGCGCAAAGTGCGGATGAAGAGCCGGTGGCATTCTCCTTTTCGACTGATCGAATTGAACAGCGGCAAATCAAATGTTACGTCGGCTACACCACAAAAGGGGTCCACGACGCCATTCGCAAAAACCTTCATCAGTCCCCGCTTTACTCGGGACAAATCAAAGGAATCGGTCCTCGCTATTGCCCCTCCATAGAGGACAAGGTAGTGAAATTCGCCGATAAGGAGCGGCATCAGCTCTTCCTTGAACCTGAGGGTCACGATACGAATGAAGTCTACCTTAACGGGTTCTCAACATCCTTGCCGGCTGGTGTCCAGCAGGATCTAGTTAGGATGATACCGGGTTTGGATGAGGCCAGAATCATCCGTCCAGGCTACGCAATTGAATATGACTTTGTTGATCCGCGAGAACTGGGCCCGGATCTGCAGAGTCACAGAATTGCGGGACTATTCCATGCAGGCCAGGTGAATGGTACGACCGGTTACGAGGAGGCAGGATGTCAGGGATTAATTGCCGGCATAAATGCCGCTCGACTCGTCCAGGGCCGGCCGCCTTTTCGGTTGACGCGCAAGGAGTCATACATAGGTGTGTTGATAGACGATTTGATAAGGCACGGGGTGGATGAGCCCTATCGAATTTTTACCTCCCGGGCCGAGTATCGACTTGCCTTAAGGCATGATAATGCGGACGAAAGACTTCGGCGCTACGGAAGAGACATTGGACTAGTGGGAGATAGCGATTGGGAACGCTATAACCAACGCCGAAACCGCATTGCAAAGGTCAAGCTGTCTTTGAAGGAGACCCGGCTTCGAAAGAGGGATGCAGCTTATTTGGCCATTAGTGGCATAGTTGGCAGCGATTTGGGCGATTCCATAAACTTGGCAGAGTTGGCCAAGCGTCGAGGTATAGGGTTAGAACTAATTAGAAGACTTCTGCCGGTGGAGGTTCAGTCAACAACGAACTCTGGTGATCTGGAGTTCGCGTTAGCTGACGATCTCTATTTCGGATACATCAAGGTGCAAGAAGCCACCGCCCAACGATTGCGCCATCATGACTCGACACTCATCCCCGAGAAGCTGAATTTTCGCGCCTTAAACGGACTTTCTCACGAGATGGTAGAACGTCTGGAGCGCGCACGACCCACGACGTTTGGGCAGGCCAGAACCATCCCCGGCCTGACCGCAGCAGCGCTGGCCACCTTGCTCGTCAGTGTAAATGCCGCTCCGTAAGACACTTAAGGATGTTTCACGTGTCCCTAATATCCTTTGAGTTATCGGGACACGTGAAACATTGGAGAAAACGCCGGAATTTCCACGTTCTTGTAGCAAGACGACTGTCCCTATGTTAAGTTAGCGCCCACCGAGTTCAGCATAACGTCGGAGCGACAGACATGGCCAAGACGATCGCTATCGCAAATCAGAAGGGCGGTGTCGGCAAAACGACTACCGCCGTGAACCTGGCCGCTGTCCTTGCTACCTCTCAAATCCCTGTATTGCTTGTAGATGCAGACCCCCAGGGAAATGCAACGTCAGGCGTCGGCATACAGCGCGGCAGTTTTAGAAAGAGCGTGTATCACTGTGTGGTTTTGGGAGAGTCAGTCGAGGAGACGATTCTGCCGACTGAAACACCCTATCTAAAAGTGCTGCCAGCGAATAAGGACTTAGCAGGCGCGGAGGTAGAGCTTGTTGACGTTGAGAGGCGGGAATATCGGCTTCGCCAAGTGCTAGCATCGCTCGAGGAAGCCTACGACTACATCATCATTGACTGTCCGCCATCACTAGGCCTATTGACTCTCAACGCTCTAACGGCCGCTCAATCCCTGCTGGTACCAATACAGTGTGAATACTACGCCCTTGAGGGCGTCACGGAATTGTTTGATACGCTCGCGCGGATCCGGAGACTTCACAACCCCACCTTAACGATAGAAGGCCTTCTTCTTACAATGTATGACGAACGCACAAATCTATCAGCCGCCGTCGCCTCAGACCTTAGGGACTTTTATGGACGCCAGGTATTCGAGACAGTAATCCCCAGGAACGTCAGATTGGCCGAGGCCCCGAGTTATGGAAAGCCGATCACGCTTTACGACGTTCACTCGAAAGGCGCAGAAGCTTACTTCCAGTTAGGCAAGGAGATAATCGCGCATGACACGAAAGGCATTGGGTCGGGGGCTGGGAGCGCTGCTGTCGGCTGAAGGCACCGCCACTGCGACTGAAGACGCGAGTGAGATCCCTATCGATCTGATTGACCCCAGCACGCTCCAGCCTCGCATTATCTTCGATGAGGGCAAACTGGACGAGCTTGCGCAATCGATAACCGCTAATGGAGTTGTACAGCCTTTGCTCTTACGAAGAAAAGGAGCAAGGTTTGAACTGATAGCGGGCGAACGTCGTTGGCGAGCGGCTCAGCGTGCGGGCCTAGCAAAAGTGCCGGCGGTAATACGGAACGTTTCCGACGACAAAGTGCTGGAACTAGCGCTCATCGAGAATATCCAACGCGAAGATCTAAATCCCATTGAAGAGGCTCGTGCCTATAAGAGGCTGATCGATACAATTGGACTCACACAAGAGACAGTTGCCGAGCGAGTAGGTCGCGACCGTTCTTACGTTACAAACTATCTGCGGTTGCTTCGATTACCGGACGATCTACAAGAACTGTTGCAAAAAGGGCGACTGTCTACGGGCCACGCGCGAACTCTGCTGGCTTTGGATCAGGTCGACGCCCAGCGTCGTATAGCTAGGAGAATAATCGAGCAGGATCTGTCCGTTAGGGCCACTGAGCGCTTGGTCAGGGGGATGACGCAACCCCAGCCAGCGAGACAGAAAGCTGGAGCCCACGCGCCAGAGAAGGACGCAAACGTCCGTGCTGCGGAAACCAAGCTGCGAAGACAATTTGGCACGCAGGTGAAAATAGTCCAAGCGCCTGGGGCCAACTCGGGCCACATTGAATTAGAGTTTTACAACCACGGGGATCTGGATCGACTATTTAGCCTGCTAATGGCAACAAAGTAGCCCCACTGTACTTTGTGCAACGAGGGCCGGCACGCCATTGTACAAGATACACTGGCGGGGGTTCTGAAGTTTTAACTATTCGCGATGAGGGATGGCAGCGGGCCGGATTCTGCTCTGCCAATCAGAAATTGCGTCGCTTGACCCGTTTTCCGACCGGGTGTTAGACTCCGCCGTTTTGCGGTAAGGCGGTTGAGCGAGTGGAGGAGGGGCATGTGGTGTTGTTAGGTCTGGCCGAAGGTGCCATTCAATTAGTGCCAGATGGCACGCTAGTTTTCCACGTTGCTGCCATTATCGCAATGGTGGCGGTGTTGAATGCCACTCTGCTTCGGCCCATTAACCGGATCCTGGAGGAACGCGAACGTCGTACGAAGGGGAAGCTAAACGAGGCGCAGAAGACGCTTTTGCTAGTCGAGCAGAAATTGCGGGACTACGAGCAAAGGCTGCGAGCGGCACGCGCCGAGGGTTACGCGCTGATGGAGCACGAGAGGCTTATCGCTGCCGCGAAAAGAGAGCGAGCAGTGGATTCGGTTAAAGCGGAGATAACGCACCGGCTTTCCGAGGAAAAAGAGACGATAAAGTTAGAGGCCGCAAACGTGAGAGAGCGCCTGAAGGACGACGCAAGAAACATGGCCATGGAGATCAGTCGTCAGATTCTCCACCGACCGATAACCGGGCAAATCAGTACGACTTAGACGGGCAAGAGCAACGCTTATCGTGTTTTTTTCAACTTCCATCCTATTTGTTTTCTTCGAAACGAGCGCAGACGCTGGATACCCCTGGTGGAACTATCCCGGGTTGGAGTTCTGGAAATTCGTAAATTTGTTTGTCTTCATTGTCGCTGCGCTTTACCTGCATCGGCGCTTCGGTAGACCGATTCGAGAGGGCTTGCGTTCGCGAAGTGAAGCAATTCAAAGAGAGTTGATAGAAGCTCGTGAAGAACGTGATAAAGCCTTTGCGAAACTAGCGGAGGTGGAAGCGCGGTTCGCAAAACTGGACTCCGACGTTGCGGCAGTTAAGGAAAAGGCGCGGGCGGAAGCCGACGCTGAAAGCGAACGTATTAGGTTAGCAACTGAGCGGGAAGTGGCAAAAATTCGAGAGCAGGCGCAAAGGGAAATTGAGAGTGCCGGAAAGTCTGTGAGGCATGAACTACGGCGATTTGCGGCGCAGGAGAGTGTGCGCCTCGCTGAAGAGCTCCTGGAGAGAGAAATACGACCGGAGGATGATGCCCGTTTGACGAGCCTCAACGTGAAGGAACTTGGGAGGTCGGCTTGAGTTCACAAACTGTAGCTCGACGTTACGCTTCGGCGTTAGCGGACGTAATCATCAAGAGGAATGAAGCGGCTGAGGTAATGTCGGAATTAGCTGCCTGGGAAAGCATGATTCTGACAAACCCTCCTTTGTTGGAATCGTTCACGAATCCGACGATTGCATACGAACAAAAGGGAAAACTGCTTGATGAGTTAATCAGCCGCACAAAAGTGCTGCCCACCACGGCCAACTTCCTTCGCATACTATTGAAGAACCAACGGTTAGCTGAACTACCTCAGGTTAACGCTAAGCTGGCGCAAGTGTTAGATGATCGGTCCGGGGTATTGAGCGCCGAGGTGACTTCTGCTCGCCCCGTACCCGAAGCGACCAAGATTGAGTTAGAGGAAAGACTCGGGCAAATCACCGGCAAACGGATACGTTTGACCTTTGGAACTGACGAATCGCTTCTCGGGGGAATCGTCACGCGAATTGGCTCTACGATCTACGACGGTTCGGTGCGTAACCAACTTATGCGACTAGGTGAGGAACTCGCGGGCTAAGTAATTAGAGGAGAACGATGGAACCAATCAGAGCCGACGAAATCAACGAAATTATTCGTAAACAGATTGAGAACTTCGAGACTGGTGTGACGGTAATGGAGGTAGGCACAGTCATCAAGGTTGGCGACGGCATTGCCGAAATCCACGGACTTGAGAAGGTCATGGCCGGTGAGTTGTTGGAGTTTCCTCATGAGGTTCGAGGGCTCGCGCTGAACCTCGAAGAAGATAAGGTCGGAGCCGTGCTCTTTGGTGAGTACCAGGCAATTAAAGAAGGAGATCTTGTTAAGCGAACCGGACGCATCATGCAGGTTCCTGTCGGCGATGCAATGGTCGGCCGAGTAGTGGATGCACTGGGAAGCCCGATCGATGACCGCGGACCGATCCTTACTGAAACCTATTTTCCAATCGAGCGCATCGCTCCGGGCGTCGTTGACCGGCAGCCGGTCAAAGAGCCGCTGCAGACTGGACTAAAAGCGATCGATGCAATGGTTCCCATCGGCCGTGGCCAGCGCGAATTAATTATTGGTGATCGACAGACCGGCAAAACAGCGGTTGCTGTCGACACAATCATTAATCAGAAGGGCAAAGACGTAATTTGCATTTACGTAGCGATTGGCCAGAAGGCCTCAACGGTCGCCCAGGTTGTGAAAACCCTGGAGGACTTCGAGGCGCTGGAATATACGATTGTTGTTAAGGCAACTGCATCAGATCCGGCGGCGATGCAGTTTCTCGCTCCCTATTCCGGCGCCGCGATGGGCGAGTATTTCCGCGATAACGGGCGCCATGCTTTGACAATCTACGACGATCTTTCTAAGCAAGCTGCAGCTTACCGCGAGATATCCTTGCTGCTGCGTCGTCCGCCCGGTCGTGAGGCGTACCCGGGAGACGTTTTCTACCTTCACTCTCGCTTGCTCGAACGCGCCGCAAAGATGTCTGACCTAAAAGGCGGCGGATCATTGACAAGTCTTCCTATAATTGAAACGCAGGCAGGGGACATCTCGGCGTACATTCCCACCAACGTCATCTCTATTACGGATGGACAAATATTTCTCGAGGCCGATCTTTTCAACAGCGGCATCCGTCCTGCAATTAACGTCGGGAACAGCGTGTCTCGCGTCGGCGGTTCAGCTCAGATCAAGGCAATGAAACAGGTGGCCGGTACACTGCGAATCGATCTAGCGCAGTTCAGAGAACTTCAGGCCTTCGCCCAGTTTGGTTCAGACTTAGACAAGGCAACACAGTCGCAACTCGCTCGCGGTCAACGTCTGGTGGAGATTCTGAAGCAGCCCCAGTATCAACCAATGAATGTCGAGAACCAGATACTCGTGATCTGGGCAGCCAGCAACGGTTACACCGACGACATCGCAGTGGAAGATGTTCGCAGCTTTGAAGCCGAGCTGCTCAAGTTTATTGAAAACTCTCATCCTGGTCTGTTGCAAAGTATTCGCGAAAAGAAAAGTCTCACGGACGAGATAAGCGCGGATCTTAAACAGGCGTTGACTGACTTCAAGGACATCTGGACTGAAAAATCGACGAGTGCGAGGGCCGAATCACCTTCCGGAGTGAAACCCGGAGCTGCTGCACGGCAGCCGGTAACTGCCGGAGCCTAATCTTCGCCGCAAATGCCAAATCTCTTAGACATTCGCCGGCGGATAAAGTCGGTTAAGAACACGCAGCAGATCACCAAGGCCATGAAAATGATCTCCGCTGCCAAGCTCAAGCGGGCGCAGGACCGGGTGGTGACAGCGCGTCCATTTGCGAACAAGATGAAGGAAGTATTGGGCGGACTGGCCAATCGGATTGACGAAGATTTTCATCACCCGTTGCTGGACGCACGCGGCGACGAACGTTATCTCTTAGTTCTCATCACCGCCGACAAAGGTCTCTGCGGTGGCTTTAACACGAATCTGATAAAGGCGGCCGGGACGTTTATTCGTGAGAACCCTGGCAAACAGATTGAGATTGTGGCGGTTGGGCGCAAGGGCAGAGATTTCTTTCGCCGCCGAAGTGCGAGCCTGGTGGGGGACTACATCGGAGTCACGGGCAAGGGGAGTGTGGACTTCTCAGAAGCGCTCGAGATAGCACGCGACGTCATCAAGAGATTCACCGAAGACGAAGGAATTGATAAGGCGTTTGTAATTTACAACGAATTCAAGTCAGTATTACAGCAACGCGTCGTGGTAGAACAACTTTTGCCGGTATCGCGCGAGACTTCTGTGGCCGACGCAGATCCGGCAGGACAACCTGTAACGCTGGTCGATTACATTTATGAACAACCTCCTGGCGAAATATTCACCCGCCTCCTTCCTCGCTTAATTGAAACTCAAATCTTTCGCGCCTTGCTTGAGTCAGTGGCCTCTGAACAGGGAGCGCGGATGACTGCTATGGATTCTGCCTCCAAGAATGCGCGCGAGCTGATCGATTCGCTGACTCTAAACATGAACCGTGTACGTCAGGCGGCCATCACGAATGAAATTATCGAAGTCGTGTCAGGCGCGGCAGCGCAGTAATTCGCGGACTTCTCAAATGCATTGGCGACGAGGGAAGCAGCAGATGCGGCTTCCCTTTATTGCTTTTCAGCTCCAATGAATGATCCAATCGCCGCTCAGCATGCGGGAAAAAAAGGTCGGTCAACCTGGCAACGATTCAGGCGTTATGGACCACTCCTGCTGTGGATGGCGTTCATTTGGTTTGCCTCGACACGTGCGTTCTCGGCTCTCAATACCTCGAAAGTCATCCGCCCAATAATTCTCTTCCTGTCTCCGAATCTTAGCGAGGATCGTGTCGCCGCAATACATTTCCTAATACGTAAGGTTGCTCACTTTACCGAGTATGCGATTCTGGCGATGCTTGCGCGACGCGCCTTTGTTACTTCGTCCCACGGGTGGATCCATCGCTATTGGTTTCAGTTATCGCTTCTGCTGGTCGGTTGCTATTCATTGCTGGATGAATTTCATCAGAGCTTTGTACCATCCCGTACTGCTTCTCTTTTTGACGGCGCTATCGATGTTGCGGGCGGCCTAACCGTTTTGCTCGCGTTCAAGTTTTGTTACAAACGCAGCGAGCAGACTTGAAGAGATTGGTATCATTCGTCAGTATTCGCCCGGAACCGGTCCCAGGATTTGCACCGAAATTCAGAAGCGTTTTCAAAACGCATAACGTAAAGCATACGAAACAACCTTCAGAACAAAGTGCAGCTCACAGACCGGACGAATACGATCCATTCGTGCGAGGTCGATTTCCTGTGGGTGTGCGTACGATCCAGGCACTTGATACGGTACGCAACCGGCAGTTCCCTTGTGAAATCTGGTATCCCGCGGCTGCGCAGCATGTGGGCCAGGATATTGCACCAGGAACTCAGGACTTCTTCCCAGTCCACGACACACGCCGGACTCAAATGGCTGTACGCAACGCCACAGCCCACTCCGGGACCTACCCGCTGATTGTTTTCTCGCATGCTAGCGGCGGGCACCGACGGGCGGCCACGTTTCTTTGCACTCACCTAAGCAGTCACGGGTATGTTGTCGCAGCATTAGATCACTCAGAGGTGGTGGCCCCGGAACTAGCGCGTCGAGACGGTGAGACCGACGGGCAAAAGAGTGCGCGAGTGGAAGCTGTGATCGCGAACCGTGTGCCTGATATACGTTTTCTCATCGATGATTTATTTAGTAGCGGAGCGCCGCACTCGAAAACTAATCTTGATCCTACTCAAATTGGAATCGTGGGACACAGCCTGGGAGGTTGGACAGCCCTCGCTACTACTGCGGTCGAGTCGCGCATCCGTGCCGCGGTGGCCCTTGCGCCTGGCGGAAGTTCCCAGCCGAAGCCGGGTATTATTCGGGCGAAGCTGAGTTTCAATTGGGGTCGCGACGTCCCGACGCTGTATCTGGTCGCGGAGAACGATATTTCACTGCCACTATCCGGGATGTACGAACTATTCGAAAGGACCATGGCAACTAAACAAATGATAATCCTGCGCCGAGCCGACCACCTACACTTCATGGACCATGTCGAAGAAGTGCATGAGACCGTGCGAAAAATGCAATGGACCGGGGAGCTGGCTTGGATTCAGAAGGAAATGCGGCCAATTGCTGAACTCTGTTCAGGAGAACAGGCCCACCTATTTGTGCGCGGACTCACGCTTTGCCACATGGATGCAACACTGAGGAAACAAGAGAAAGCGCGGCGATTTTTGGTCGGTGATGTGGAAGGTGAACTCGCAATGCGGGGTGTCGAGGTGATTATGCATAAGGCTGATCCCGACAGCCACTGATCGGGAGTTCCCGCATGTCATAATTAACGGCCCGGTCAGTCGGTTGGGAAACCTGTTCTAACGCTCTTTCCTCCGCAGCCCACTTTATGCAATATTCAGCCTTGGAAGTCGGCGTGAACATACCGAACACGCGCGCCGTATTAGATGAGGGTGGCAAGCTCGCCGCCCTAATAGACTCAGTATGAGGGAGATGAAATATGGGAATTTTTGACGCGATCCGATCACAGTTTATCGAAGTCATTGAGTGGCTGGATGATTCCGGCAACACACTTCTCTATCGTTTTCCCGTGCAGGGTCAGGAGATCAAAAACGGAGCAAAACTTACGGTGCGCGAATCCCAGGCCGCTGTGTTTGTCTACCAGGGACAGATTGCAGATGTGTTTGGGCCCGGTCTGTACACGATCGACGGAGGTAACACCCCAATCCTTACCAAAATCGGCGCCTGGATGCACGGCTTCAACTCGCCTTTTAAAGCCGAAGTATATTTCGTCAACACGAAACAGTTCACGGATCTGAAGTGGGGAACCTCCAACCCTGTCATGATGCGCGATACGGATTTTGGCATGGTCCGTCTCCGCGCTTTCGGCATCTACTCGATTCGAGTCAGCGATCCGCGCGCCTTGATCAAAGAGATCGCCGGCACAAACGCGCACTTCGTAACTGAGGACATTGAAGGTCAGCTCAAACGAACGCTGGTCAGCGGGTTTAGCGATGCACTTGCGGAATCAAAAATCGCGGCGCTCGATCTCGCTTCCAACTACGACGAGCTCGGGAAGTTTACCCGAACAAAACTGTCTGAGGACTTCAATTCCTTTGGCCTGGAATTGACCAAGTTTGTGATCGAAAACATTTCGCTGCCGGCGGAAGTCGAGGGCGCGATGGACAAGCGAACCTCGATGGGAGTAATCGGCGACGTTGGACGCTACGCGCAATTTCAAGCTGCCGATGCGATGCGCGACGCTGCGCAAAATACCGGTGGCGGTGGAGCAGCCACTGGTGCGGGACTGGGAGCAGGCTTTGCCATCGGTAACGCCATGGCTGGCGCGATGACGAATGCGATGAATCAGTCGACCAGTAAACCAGGGAGTGACACTGGGGGCGGAGCGAACATCGCTTGCCCGAAGTGTGGCGTGGCAAATTTGGCGAATGCAAAGTTCTGTACTGAATGTGGCGCCAAAATGGAAACAGCGGCACAACCTGTGCCCTGCAGTAAATGCGGTGCACAACTGCAACCTGGCTCAAAGTTTTGCAACGAGTGCGGCACTAGAGTCGAACCTGCCAGTTAAGTAGGCGACTCGAAGACTCAGCATCACATAAAGGCATTCGGGCCCAAAGGCACAAAGCTAATCATGGTTTGGCGTTTGTGCCTTTATGTCTTTGTAGGTAATCAGCGTGTTATGCTGAGCGTCATACCCCGACCTTTTAGCCTCGATGAGTAGGAATTAATTCCCATGTTCAGCCAATTCAAGCGACCGCGCCGAGTGGTGATTACCGGGATGGGGTGTGTCACGCCGATCGGCGTCGGGCGAGAAGCATTCTGGGAAGCCCTGATCAAAGGCGAAAGCGGGGTACGTCGAATTGAGTCTTTCGACGTATCCAATTCGCCGGTAAAGATTGCTGCCGAGGTTCGAAATTTCGACTGGGAAGCACAACTCCAACCTAAAGATCGAAAGCACGTTCCCAGGACAGTACCGCTCGCTTTAGCTGCAGCGCGGGAAGCTCTTGCGGATGCTGCCCTTCAACCTGACGAATTTTCACTAGACCAACGACGGGCTGTGGGCGTCGTTTTAGGGACAGGAGGCGGAGGGCTCGCATTTACTGAACGACAGTATTCGTACTGGTATGTTGGCCCAGCTCATAAGGCGAGCGTCTATACAATTCCATCATCGACACACGGCGGGCTCTCGAGCGAATTATCCATGGCGTTTGGCCTGCGCGGCCTTTCCCACATTGTTTCCACCGGCTGCACCAGTTCGACTGACGCCATTGCCTACGCGGCTGAACATATTGCCCTGGGCCGCCAGGACGTGATGTTAACCGGCGGCGTGGACGCGCCAATTGCTCCGGGTATCCTTGCCGGCTTCAATCTCATGACCGTGCTGACGAACGATTTTAACGACGAACCCGAGCGAGCCTCTCGGCCGTTTTCGCTAAACCGTTCCGGGATTGTGTTGGGTGAGGGCTCATGGATCTACGTCCTCGAAGAGTTGGACCACGCAAAAGATCGCGGCGTCAAAATCTATGCGGAAATTACGGGCTACGGAGCTACGTGTGATGCCTATCACCGAGTGCGTCTCGAAGAGACGGGCGATGAACCTGCCCGGGCGATGAAGCTCGCGCTCGCCGATGCGGGCCGCGCACCCGGCGAAGTAAATTACGTAAACCTGCACGGTACTTCTACACTTCTAAACGATCGCATTGAAACCAGTGCGCTAAAACTTGCCTTGGACGGCCAGGCGATTACAACCCCGATGTCCGCCACGAAATCGCAGATTGGACATCCGCAGGGCGCTAGTGGCGCCGCAGGTTTAGGTGCGGCGCTTTGTGCGATGCACACGCGGATGATTCCCCCGACGATCAATCTTGACGAGCCCGATCCGCAATGCGACCTTGACTATGTACCCAATCAGGCTCGCGAAGCTGACGTTCGTATCGCACTTTGCAACTGCATTGGCTTCGGCTCGAAGAACAGCGCATTGGTGGTGGAGAAGATTGAGGTGTGAAGCAACCTCGCTGACTCGAGACCGGCCGCCCCGGCGCAAACCGGCAGTTTGCGTTACAAGTACCAATCAGATAGGCTCTAAATTCGGACGAATCCCAGCACTTCTATCTTCAAAACTCTATGTCACAAGTAACTGAACTACTCGTATTAGATGCACTGCGACAGATCCAGGATCCTGATCTTCACAAAGACATCGTTACGCTTGGTTTCATCAAGGACCTAAAAATCGATGGAGGTGTGGTCTCTTTCCGTATTGTCTTGACCACGCCCGCGTGCCCCGTAAAAGCAGAGATGGAAAGCGCGGCCCGCGAATTGGTTGGAGCTTTGCCGGGCGTCACTTCCGTTGCTGTCACAATGGATGCTGAGGTTCCTAAAGGCCGGGGAATTGGTGACAAGCTCGCGATCGAGGGCATACGCAACATCATCGCCGTTTCCTCCGGCAAGGGAGGCGTTGGCAAATCGACAGTGGCTGTCAACCTTGCCGTGTCGTTGGCGCTTGATGGCGCGCGAGTGGGAATTATGGATATAGACGTTTATGGTCCAAACGTTCCCATTATGCTCGGCGCCAGCGCTGCGCGTCCTGAAGTTGAAGTTAACAAATTGATTCCGATAGAGGCGTACGGCGTCAAACTGATGTCGATGGCGCTGCTGCAACCCGGCGACAAGCCGATGATCGTGCGTGGTCCAATCCTGCACGGATTGGTGAAGCAGTTTCTGTCAGATGTTAAGTGGGGAGAACTGGATTATTTGATTGTCGACATGCCTCCGGGTACCGGCGACATACAGTTATCGCTGGCGCAGTTAGTTCCGGTTCAGGGGGCAGTCCTTGTTACCACGCCCCAGGATGTGGCGGTTGCTGATGTGCGCCGCGCGCTGCGCATGTTTGAGACGGTTGCCATACCGATCCTCGGTATTATTGAGAACATGAGCTACTTCATCGCTCCTGACACAGGCATTCGCTACAACATCTTCGGCGAAGGCGGTGGCGCAAAACTCGCCGACATGTATCATGTCCCTCTACTCGGTACGGTTCCACTCGGAATGGAAGTTAGAGAGGGTGGCGACAAGGGTGTGCCGGTTGTTGTCAGCCATCCGGATTCGCCACAGGCGCTGGCATTTAGACGTGTAGCAGAGGAAGTGGCGCGGCAAGTCTCAATAGAGGCTATGAAACCTGAACTTGTCGTTTTGGGCAAACGTCAATAAGATGGACTGTGAATAAGGTCTTTGGACTTGGGCCTTAGGTCTTGGTAGTATTTTCAAGCCCCGAAGACTGAGGCCTAGGACCAGGGTTTCATTAAGCAATAATCGATAAGAAGGAGTTCATTTAAGAAATGTCTACACAAACCACCTCTACCGGAACACCCGGTGTCACCACCGCCGCCCCCACGATGACCCTCGATGTCACCGATAGCGCGGTCGTGGAGATTAAGAAGTTTATGTCGGGTGAAGAGGGCTTGCCGGAGACGGCCGGGCTTCGTGTCCGCGTGGTTCCGGGCGGCTGTTCAGGTTTCCAGTACAGTCTGAATATCGAAGAAGATTCGCGCCAGGGCGATTTTATTCTTGACGAAAAAGGCGTGAAGCTGTTCGTCGATATGTTTAGCGCGCAGTATCTGAATGGTGTCAAGATTGACTATGTCACCGGCGTGATGGGTTCGGGTTTCACATTTACAAATCCGAATGCGACCGGAAGCTGCGGTTGCGGTACTTCGTTTACGGCCTAAGACCGGGGCAGACAACCTTGTCTGTCGAAAATAAATCAATGGACAGACTAGAAAGTCTGTCCTACAAAAGCGCGGTGCGCGTTTCGCATGCCGCGCTTTTGTTTTGCTCCGAACGCAGCAGTCTCTTAACATCCCCCGTAAGGCGAACTGTTAGTTTGCGACGATTCGGAAAATCTCTCGATCCGATGAAGCTGATTCAAGCAAAATCACCAGAAGAGATTCAACAGGTTCGGAAATTATTTGAGGAGTACGTTACCTGGCTCGGAATAAATCTCTGCTTCCAAAACTTCGATAAGGAAGTGGCCGAGTTGCCGGGCGATTACGCACCTCCGAGCGGGCGTTTGACGCTCGCGATTGAAAGTGACGACGTCGCAGGTTGCGTTGCGCTCAGAAAAATTGGTGAAGATGTTTGCGAGATGAAGCGGCTATACGTTCGACCGCAGTTTCGCGGTAGAGGGTTGGGCCGGACATTGACGGAAAACCTCATCCACGAAGCGCGCAGCATTGGCTACAAACGAATGCGGCTTGATACGCTGCCCGGCAAAATGGATCGGGCTGTTGCTATGTACAGAATGCTCGCGTTCAAAAATATCGAACCTTACTACAACAATCCCGTGGAAGGCGCCGCCTTCATGGAGCTGGATTTGTAAACCGCCAAGACGCCAAAGCAGACCCGCTCTTTACCGGGACCGCGGGCGTTCACGCAGATCGGAGTTGAATCTGTTAACTCTGACAATGCGGCATTCAACGAAAAGGGGGCGGGACGCCCGCGGTCCCAGTAAAGCGGGCGAATCCATCGTAAAGAGCTACTCAACATTACTTAACATTTTCTTCTTGGCGGTCATAGCATCCTGGCGGTTATTTCTTCGCTTGCCCCCGGCCCCGTGTTGTGCCAAATTCATGGAGTAATCCAATCCATTCTTCGGAGTCATAATCAATGCCTAAGATTGAAGCTGAAACTGCCACTGGCATACAAATCATCGAAGCCCCGGAAGGAAAGAAATTAGTGCTGGCCATAGAAGACGCCGGCATCGATATCCTGCATCGCTGCGGCGGCAACGCGCGTTGCACAACCTGCCGCGTCGAGGTACTCGACGGTGATCCGGGCGAGATGGGCGAGTTGGAGCGAAACCGCCTGGCCATGGAAACCGAGCTCGACGACCACGTGCGGCTCTCTTGTCAGATTCGCGTTAAGGACGATCTAAAAGTTCGAGTTATCAATCAAGCCAGCGTTAGAGGAATGGATGCCGGGCCACGACCGCTTGATGAATAGGTCTTCGTACAGACATTTGGTGGCGCATGTTTCAAACGTTATATGGATTGGCCTTGGTGGTGGTCGGATTGTTGATTGTGATCTTCGGTGAGCACTTGGCAAGGCTGAGTAATCGATTAAAGAAGCGGCTGCTTGGAATAGAATTCCCGCTCAACTTTGGTGGTACAGCTAATACAATCCTGGGGTCGGCGTGTTCGTTCTTTGGGCTTCTCGTCTTACTGCGTTTAGTGATCATTAGGTGAACAACCCGCACGAATGGTTGAGATTATTGCATCAGACTTGCTCAGGGTGTAATCTTCGCCCGTAATTCCAACAATGCAGGGCAGACATCTTGTCTGTCTCAGCGCGATAACCATGATCAAGACCGGCAGGAATGCCTGTCCTACTTACGGAGGTCGTAATGTTCATCGAGTCAACTGTTCATCTCCCCATCAGTCTGGCTATGTTTCAGGATCTTTTTCATCCCCCTGATAGCGTTGCGCTCACCCGAATCATTTTGCGCTGGGCACACTTCGTCGCCGGCATCACCTGGATTGGACTGCTTTACTTTTTCAATCTCGTAAATGTGCCTTTCCAAAAAGCTCTCGACCCCGATACCAAGAAAAGAGTAAACCCGGATTTATTGGGACGTACGCTCTGGTACTTCCGCTGGGGTGCTGTGTTTACGGTGCTGGCTGGGCTTGGTTATTTCGCGATGTACACGCTCAAGGGAGATGTGGCGAACGCAAACGGAATGGGAGGCGGCCACGTCAGTCTGGGAGCCTTGCTCGGTGTCTGGCTGCTGATTCCGATCGTCACTTTCTTTATTGAGTTTTTGATTATCAAGAAGGTACCCGCGCTTGGAAAGGACGGCAGGATTTTTGCGGTGGTTATTTTTATACTGGTTGTGATCATGGCCTGGATTGTTCTCAAGTGGCTGGATGGGGGACTCACAGTTGGAACGGAAAGCTTTGCGAGCAACAAAACACTTTCCATCGGAGTTGGCGGCGCGCTCGGCATCATCATGATGTTGAATGTTTGGGGAATTATTTGGCCCAACAATAAACGAATCCTTGCTGCTACGGCCGGCACAGGGCCCGCAGCACCGCCCGAGCTCGCGCGTCAGGCCTTCCTGGCGTCAAGGACCAACGCCTGGCTGTCACTTCCGCTGCTGCTCTTCATGGCGACAGCACACGGCGACTGGGTCATCTTTGGTAAGTAACCGAGAACAGAAGGCAGTAAGCAAAGGGGAGTAAAGCAAAAGGCAGTAAGCAGAGGAAAAAGCCTTTGTTTGCTGCCTACTTGCTTTCTGCCTTCTGCCTAACTCGACCATCGTCACACTAAATCCTCAGCATCTTCACTCATTCGCCACACTCCGGCGCAATAGTCTGCCTGGGGGTGAAGAATGAGCGCTATCAAATCAGATCTGGATTCTTACAAAGCAAGAGAATTCAACTTGAGTGGGTTGAACGGTATTTCCGACCAAACGTTGGAAATGCACTTCAAGCTATACGAAGGCTACGTCAAAGAAACCAACAAACTAAACGAGAAGATCACCGAGTTTATCAAAGACGCTAACGTGGATCAGGAGGAGATGCCGGCCTACTCCGAGCTGACGCGACGGCTCGGCTTTGAATACAACGGCATGGTCCTTCACGAGTACTACTTTGACAATCTCAAGAAGGGCGGCGGACCAGGTGATCCTGAACGCACCGCGCAATTTGCGAAAGCAGCGGAAAAGAGTTTTGGTAGTTATGAAATCTGGAAGGCCGACTTCGTCGGTATTGGAAAGATGCGCGGAGTCGGTTGGGCCATCTGTTACCAGAACCCGAAGAATGGTCGACTATCAAATCACTGGATCACGTTGCATGAAACAGGCAACGTCGCCGGCTTTGATCCAATCCTCGTGATGGATGTTTGGGAGCATGCATATCTCCTCGACTACAAACCAGCCGAGCGACCGAAATATATTGAGGCCTTCTTCTCAAACATTGACTGGACTATGGTTGAGGGCCGGCTGAAGAACAATTTAGCAAGATCAGCAGGATCGTAAACCTAGGTAGGAGCGGAAAAGGAAGTAGGCAGAAGACAGAAGACAGAAGGCAGAAGGCAGCAAACCAAGATCTTTTTTTGTTTTCCATTACTTCTGCGGCAGCGGCGGTTTACTCAGTGTGCATTGCACATTTAGCGTGCGTAGGAAGTTGAGCAAGTCCTCACGCTGATCCGGTAACACATTGTGCTTTTCCAAATTCTTCTGGTCCAACTGCGGGTTGGGTTTTCCACCACCAAGCATGATGTCCATAGCTTGTTCCAGCGTCGCCGTGCTGCCGTCGTGGAAGTATGGAGCTGACTTTGCAATGTCACGCAGTGTAGGCGTCTTGAAGGCGCCGGTATCTTCCACCTTATTCGTGACCTTAAATCTGCTTACGTCGTGTTCCTTCTGATCCATTCCGATCCCGATGTTGTGATATTGCTGATCTGTTAACAACACGCCGTCGTGGCAATTAGTGCACTTTATCGCCTGAAATATGTTCCAGCCGCGCAATGCGCTGGCGTTGAGCGCCGAACGATCTCCCGCGCGATAACGATCCCATGCAGTGTTGCCACTGATAATCGTTCTCTCGAATGCGGCGATTGCTTTTACGACATTGTCAGGGGTGGCGTCGCCGGCAAAAATTTTCTGAAACTGGGCACTGTAGTCCTGAAGAGTGTTGAGTCTTGCGGCGATCTCATCCGCTTTCGCGCCCATGTTTGCTCCCGTCCAGGCGGCCATGGCTTGCTTCTCCAGGGACGGACTGCGACCGTCCCAGTAAAACTCTTTATGGTAGCCAATATTCCAGAGCGTCGGGCTGCTGCGCGGTAGCGGTTTGTTAAATGCTCCAATCGACTTTGCCAGTCCATCCGTAAGACCTTTCTCGCAGACGTGACACGAGTAACAGGACCGCGAACCATCGCCACTCAAGCGCTCGTCGAAAAAACAATTGTCTCCCCAGCGCCACCTTCTCCGCCGACATCGGGTTGTCGGCGGGTATCTGCATCGCTTCGTAAGTAGTGAGTGGTGGGGGAAGCGGTAGTACGTCCGGCTGGAAACCGCCAGTCCGCTGTCTTTGACAACCCACCGCCAATGCGACGTAAGTTAGAAGCAGTGCTGCTGTCGCATAGAGCTATAACCTTTTTCTCATCATAGGTCCTTTTGCGCTTCTACATTTTGGAGACGGGTTGCTGCCCCACAATGGTGGGCGGATTCTTGCATTGGAGTTGAAAAAAGTATAGATCGCCTTCCATTTGCAACACCTTTGGCGTAGCCTGTCGCAAACTGCAGCCTTGGGAGAAAACAAATGAAGAAACCAACGAAGTGGCACTCAATTCTGATTATTAATGCTCTGGCAATCTTTCTCTTTACAGCATGTTCGAGCGACAACCAAAACCACACCACCGCGGTGACGACCGTGACACCGCCACCTGTTCAGGTCCTGCACGAAGTTCCTCGACCGCAGAAGATCGTTGACCTCATGAAGGAGCGCGGGGAACAGGATAACGCCAAGCCGGTGATCGCTATCATTTCACCAGCCAACAACTCCGTGACCAACGGACCGACCGTGCCAGTTCGTTTGACCTTGAGCGGAGATCTCAAGGGGTACAAGCCGCACAAGGATCCGGCTACGGGGAAGGGCAATCACATCCACGTAATTTTGGACAATCAACCTTATGAGGCGTATTACGAATTGGACCAACCGTTTGAACTTCGTAACGTCGTGGCAGGCAAGCACACTCTGCGAGTTTTCCCTTCACGGCCCTGGCATGAAAGTTATAAGAACGATGGCGCCTTCCAAATGGCAACGTTCACCGTCAAAGAGGGCGGCGACGCGACTAAGCCAACCACAACAAACAGCGGCCAGGTGATGGCAAACAACAATGCAAATGTGGCGACCCCTCCCAGCCCGAAGCCCAGCGCGAGCGCAAGTGCGAAGGCGAGTGCGAGCGCCACGCCGGCAATGCCTCGCGAGGGCAAGGACGTAGCTGCGAGCAAAGCCGGTGACGTCGACCCGGCCAAGCCACTGCTAACCTACAGCCGTCCCAAAGGTGAGTATAAAGATGCAGACGCTGATCCAATCATGATCGATTTCTGGTTGACGAATGCGAAGTTGAAAGGCGATGGCGGCGATTATCGCGTTCGTTATATCATTGACGATGACGACGCGAAGTACTTCGACAAGTGGGAACCCATCTGGTTATCGGGTTGGATCAGCGGTAAACATACAGTGCGTCTCGAGCTTGTCGACAAGGATGGCAAGCCGGTCGAGAATGGCGGCTATAACAGTACTACCCGCGAAATCAGCGTCGTAAAATAACCAGGGTCGGATTTCTGCTTAGCGCACCGTTGGGTTGCGGTTGAAGTACAGAGTTCATCTATGAAGCGGGGTTTGGTGTCAAGAGTTGAAGTGAACAGACTTCGACTATGACGCCAGAGCGCCCTATTTGTTTTGCTTAGCTGATAGCTCTTTGACATGAGACTGAATG
>JALYSR010000254.1 GCA_030854715.1 Acidobacteriota bacterium | reverse complement strand
TTCATGCCCTGGTTGGTTGGAACCGCGCTGATTCACTCCCTAGCGGTAACGGAAAAGCGAGGGGGCTTCAAGAGTTGGACGGCGCTGCTGGCTATTGCCGCGTTTTCGCTAAGTCTACTCGGAACATTCTTAGTGCGTTCAGGAGTCCTGACTTCGGTGCATGCATTCGCCACCGATCCCAAGCGAGGCATCTTCATTCTGGCGTTTCTCTCTTTCGTGATTGGCGGATCGCTGCTGCTCTATGCGTGGCGCGCCAAGAATGTCGGACTAGGTGGAAAGTTTGAAGTCATCTCGCGCGAATCACTGCTGCTTTCAAACAACGTACTGTTGACCGTTGCGGCCGGTTCGGTTTTGCTCGGCACGCTCTATCCCCTGATCATCGATGCGCTGGGAATGGGCAAACTTTCCGTGGGACCACCCTACTTCAACAGTGTGTTTGTGCCGCTGATGGTTCCCGCCATGTTTTTAATGGGCATCGGTCCAATCGCACGTTGGAAAAAAGCAAGCCTTCCTGAATTAGCAATTCGATTGCGCTGGGCGTTTCTTGCCAGCCTGGTAACAGCCCTAATTCTTCCTTTCATTCTGGGCCAATGGAAACCGCTCGTAAGCCTGGGATTGATGCTCGCGCTCTGGATCGTCATTACTTCATGCCTCAACATCTGGCAGCGCGTGAAAACCACTTCCGGCCAGCTTAGCGTGTTTCAGAAACTGGCTACGCAGAGCAGAAGTTATTACGGTATGCACCTGGCGCATATCGGCGTGGCCGTGTTTATCGTCGGCGTAACGCTGGTTACCGGCTACCAATCGGAGCAGGACGTACGCATGGACGTCGGCGACACTGTAAACGCGGGTGGATACACTTTCCGTTTCAACGGAATAACTAATGTTAACGGACCTAACTACCGGGCTGCGCGCGCTGAAATCGAAGTGAGCAAAAACGGGAGCGTGGTAAATAAGATGTATCCGGAGAAGCGTTCGTATATCGCGACGCAAAATGTGATGACCGAAACTGCGATCGATTCTGGGTTGTTCCGCGATCTCTACATTTCTCTGGGTGAACCTGTTAACGGCGGCGCCTGGAGTGTTCGAGTTTACTTCAAGCCATTTGTCGACTGGATCTGGGGTGGCGCGCTCTTAATGGCCATGGGCGGCGGACTGGCATTGAGCGATCGACGCTACGCGCTGGCGGCGCGAAAACAGAGACAAGCCCAAGGGGTCAGGAAACCGGAAGCAACTCCGGCGATCGTGGCGGCTTCTCTAAATGCTGAGAGCTGAGGCTGACCGTGTCGCGTTAATCAGAGGATTAAATAATGCGTTACGCAATACCACTGGTTCTATTTCTTGGCCTTGTTGCGTTCCTGGCCATCGGTTTGAGCCATGATCCGCATGAGGTTCCCTCTCCGCTGATTAACAAGACAGCTCCCGTATTTCAGTTGGCTCAGCTAAAAGACCCGACCAAAACTTTTTCTGCGCAGGACATGCGCGGCAAGGTTTGGCTCCTGAACGTTTGGGCATCATGGTGCATCTCGTGTCGCGAAGAGCATCCATTGTTGCTGGAATATGCGCGTTCCGGAGCGATTCCCATTTATGGATTTAACTACAAGGACAAGCGCGAAGATGCTCTTGCCTGGCTCGGCGAGCTTGGTGATCCCTATGTTTTGAGCGTGTCTGATCTCGATGGCCGCATAGGGATCGACTACGGAGTCTACGGCGCGCCAGAAACCTATTTGATCGACCGCGATGGCATTATTCGCTTTAAGCAGGTGGGTGCGGTGACGCCTGACATTTGGCAAAACAAAATCCTTCCGCTGGCTAAGGAATTGAAGAAATGAATTGTCGGTGTCAGGCATGAGGCGAAGAGATCCAGAAAATAGTCAAGAAACCAAATCTCAGGGTGATGTTTTCAGTCTTGGATGGATGTAAATGTTTGTGAATACCAAACAACTGCGGGTCGCGATAGTCGTCCTCCTTCTTTGCGGAATCGGATTCTCCACTCTGGCGAAAGAGGCGCAGCCCGCCGCCAAGGATCCTGCGCTGGAAGCGCGGGTGATGAACCTTTCCCGGGAGCTCCGTTGCCTCGTCTGCCAGAATGAAACGCTTGCCGACTCGCGCGCCGACCTGGCAGAGGATCTTCGTGGCCAGATTCGCGAACAGATGAAGGC
>JALYSR010000229.1 GCA_030854715.1 Acidobacteriota bacterium | reverse complement strand
ATGCTGGTGCGATAAGGAATCGGCGGTGGGCCGCTCAAATCATAATCGTCGTTGGTCATCGTGGTGGTCACGTCGTTATGCGTGTCGATAACGATTGCTTTGCGATGGATCTCCAGCGCCTTTTTCCAGAGCTTTTCATCGCGAGGCTCGGCGGGAACAGACAGGCTTAATCCGTTTTTGTGCCCTGAAGCTGGGTCCACAGGATGCTTCTTCGCCAGTGCTGCAAACGAATGCAAGACTGTGACAAACAACAGGCAGACAACTACAGGACTAAGGTTCTTTCGGAAATACATAATGCACCTTTCAAGGAAAATGTTCGCGCAGGGAGTTAACGCAGCGTCATAGTGCAAAGAAGAATCCCCGGCGTCAAGTTAAGGTTGGGGACACCTTGAGCGGTACTGTGGCGAGCCACATTACGGCATTAGCCTTTTCGAGCTATCATCTGCGCAATGTCGATACTTATTGCCGAAGACAACATGGCCCAACGCCATTACCTGCGCGAAATCCTGGAGAAAGAGTTCCCGTCCCACACGCCTGTAGTCGAAGCTGCTGACGGTGAGGAAACGGTAAAGCTTGCGCTCGACCACAAACCCGAGGTCTGTATTCTCGATATTCAAATGCCGAAGCTTTCCGGTGTGAAAGCTGCGCGCGCAATCTGGCGTGACTTTCCTTCGGCGCGCATTATTTTCTGGACCCAGTTTCCCCACGAGATCTACATCAACGAGATACGCAAGATCGTAAAGTCAGTTGATCCGCCACCGGCCTACGGCTTCATCCACAAGAATAATCCTGAAACGCGTTTCCTGCGTTTCGTCGCTGCCGTGCTCGAGGACGGCGCGGATATGATCGACCCGGCGTTTAAAGACTCGTTCAAGCGGCCGCTCCTGACGGAGTTTGAGTCCGAAGCGCTTTATTACCTGGCGCTCGGCCTTTCAAACTGGGCCATTGCTCGCAAGTGTTCCCTGAGTCTTCGCGGCGTGGAAAGCCGGCTGGCGACACTCTACGAAAAACTTTTTACCTCGATGGCCGAAGGCACGGAGCACGAAGCCTATGAAAGACTCGCCTACAACGTACGGACGCGTGCTTTCTTTGAGGCCCTGCGGCGCGGTTTGCTTAATAACGACGAACTTGAAAAAGCTGCGCAGGAGCAGGAAGCGTGGATCGAACGCGATCGGAAGAAGTTTCTAGAAGAGCAGAAAGGCCAGATGAGGAAGAGATAGCTTGCCACCGATTTTGACCTCGGCCCGTTGAATTGAGATCCAACATTCCATTTTTAGAAGGATCGGCGCAAAGAGATTGTCGCGCGCCGACAAGAAAGTTGCTCGCTGGTCTTGGTTCGCGCGTTTTGTTCTCAGCATTATGCCTTCTGCTTACTGCCTACGTTCTCGTGCTCCTGCCTGCAGCTCCTGCCTCGTCGCAAATAGAAACTAGTCAGCCGTCGCTCTCGCCAAGTCCGTCCCCTTCACCGTCTCCATCACCATCTCCAACACCGGTCACCGGCTTGCATCAATGGGGCGCAGTTACACTCTTTCACGGTTTGCCATCAGATCGCGTACACGCGATTGCCCAGGGACCTGATGGCGCAATGTGGTTCGGCACAGAGGCGGGTTTAGCGAAATTCGATGGGCGCAGAACGCAAACCGTGACCAGCAGCGACTTGCCTGCGGGTCGCGTGCTGGCATTGCAAAGCGACCAGGCCGGCACGTTATGGATTGGAACTGAAGCGGGTGCTGCGCGGATGGTGAGTGGCGGGTTCGAGTTGATACCGGAAACCACCGGGCAGGCCGTCAGCGCCATAATCACGCCCGAACGTGGTCGAGTGCTGATGGCCACTGAACAAGGAAATGTTTTTGAATGCCGCACAGACAAAGACGGCTCACTTAAGACGAAGGCTGTGCTCACCCAGCCGCTGCAAAGTGCCGACAGAGAACACCCGGGACCGTTGGTTCTAACGAGTTTGACCATCAAGGACAACAAACTTTTTGCGGGTTCGCTGAGCCGCGGCGTGCTCGCAATCGAAGATGGCCTTGCTCGCGAAATTGAAACACGCCCGGCGCTGTTTTTCGTTCGAGCGTTGGAAGTGGACGCCGATGGAAAAGTTTGGCTGGGCGCGCGCGTAAAGAAAGACGAAGCGGGGCTGCTAAGCGGCACGGGCTTTTCCAATCTCACCCGAAATGAAACTGCTACCGGCACAGTGACCACCATTAAGGCGATTGGCCTGGATGTCTGGGCCGCGACAGATGGTCATGGCGTGTTGCTTTTCCCGAATGGGAAGAAAGTTCAGCGACTCACGTTTGACGGCACGGCGGGCGGCCTGCGTTCAGATCATGTCTACGCGATCTTCCAGGACCGCGAAGAAGTGATCTGGTTTGGCACCGACCGGGGCGTCTGTCGTTATGATCCGAACGCTGCCAGAGTCGAGTCTCTTGGGGATAGTGCGGAAAGCAATTTCATTCGCACCTTCTATCAAACGTCCACAGGTCACCTGCTGGCCGGCACTAACCGGGGTCTGTTTGTTTATGACTCATCCTTGTCCGTTTGGCGTCCCGTCGCAAGTTTGGCGCGGAATATCATCTATTCCATCGGTGAAGACAATACAAACAGATTGATTGTGGGATCCGCCAGCGGTTTCTTTGTTGGGCCAAGACTCGCGAGAGGGATGAAAATCGAATCGCAGCCTTTCACCAGGATCGAAGTAAGCTCTGGAAACGCTGATGCTGTCGGGAGTGTTCGTTCAATCGCATCGTTTCGGAATTCAAGCTATATCGCAAGTTACGGCCGCGGCGTCGAGCGGTTTGAATACAATCGCCTCACGAATCTCTGGAAAAGTGATTCCACAATTCCCCGCGACGTCATCAGTCTTTTCTCCGACAATGATCGCCGGCTCCTGATCGGCACGGCCAGCGACGGAGTTTTCGTCTTCGATGGCGAACAAATAAAGCCGGAGCCGGCCTTTGCGAAACTCAAAGGCAGCACAGTGCGATCAATACAGAGCACACCCAACGGCACATTATGGTTCGCCACCAATCGCGGTGTTTATCTATGCAAAGTCGGGAGCGATTGTCTGCTCGCCGCGCCTGGGGTTGAAGGTCGCTACCTGTCGCCCGAGCACAGTGGAAAACAGAACGAGCTCTGGTGCGCCACTACCGGAAACGGACTGTTAAAGATCAGGCTTGATGATCAACTTGGGCCGCTGGTGTCGCAACTCGATGCGGAGCAAGGGCTGCCCTCACAAAACGTTTTTGCTGTGCGCTCAGAAACTCGCGCAGACGGAAAAGAATCTTTGCTAATCGGGACAAGCCGCGGCGTTGCCCGCTACCAACCCGGCATTACCGTTCCAACTTTGTATGCGACCCGCGTCATCAGCAAGCGAGTGCACTCGCCGGCCGAACTCGCCGGCGGTCTCAGCCTGGAGTATCCGCAAAACAGTTTGCTTTTTGAAGTCGCTGCGATCAGCAGCCGCACCTTTCCTGAGCAGTTTCAATATGCATTCACGTTGCTTGACGCTCACGGCGCCATCATCAAGCAGAGGCTCTCGCGTGACTCTCAGTTTGCGGTGGAAGGACTGAGCCCGGGAAAGTATCGAGTGACCGCGCGCGTGTTTAGCAAGGACCTCATTTCTTCGGAGCCTTTGTCGTTTGATCTAAGTATAGCCAAAGCGCCTTTTCCCTGG
>JALYSR010000224.1 GCA_030854715.1 Acidobacteriota bacterium | reverse complement strand
CACGTACACATTGCGGCAACCACGCTGGCGCAGCTTATTGACGACTACGGAACCCAGGAAGCCGGCTCCTCCGGTGACAATAATTCTTTTATTCGACAACTGCATCTCTATGCCTTGAGCTAAGTCTGGCGGAAGTCACGGCCTCGATGTCGGCCTCAACCATAAGACGGACCAGTTCCGGGAATGTCGTGTTAGATTTCCAACCCAATACAGAGTGCGCCTTACTTGCATCACCGATCAGCAAATCAACCTCGGCGGGTCTCAAGTACTTTGGGTCGAGCTCTACATAATCGCGCCAATCAAGATCGGCGTGAGAAAAAGCTTCTTTTAAGAACTCCTCCACTGAGTGGGTCTCACCCGTGGCGATAACGTAATCGTCAGGTGTTTCCTGCTGCAGCATCAACCACATGGCTTCGATATATTCCTTGGCGTAACCCCAATCGCGCTTGGCTTCCAGATTTCCAAGGTAGAGCTTTTTTTGCAGTCCCGCCTTGATATTCGCCACCGCGCGAGTGATCTTCCGCGTCACAAAAGTTTCTCCGCGTCGCGGGCTCTCGTGATTGAACAGGATGCCATTACAAGCGAAAAGGCCGTAGCTCTCGCGGTAGTTGACGGTGGCCCAGTAGGCATAAACCTTGGCCACTCCATAAGGCGAACGTGGATGGAATGGCGTCGTCTCGCGCTGCGGGACCTCACTAACCTTGCCGAACATCTCTGAGGAGCTAGCTTGATAAAATTTCGAGCCGACACCTGTCTCCCTAATCGCCTCAAGAATTCGTGTCGCGCTCAGCCCAGTCACATCACCCGTATATTCCGGAATGTCGAAGCTGACTCGCACGTGGCTTTGAGCGGCAAGATGATAGACCTCATCCGGCTGGATGCGATAAAGCAGCTTTATAAGGTTGGTGGAATCGGAAATATCACCATAATGCAAAAAAAATCGTACGCCATTAATGTGTGGATCCGTGTAAAGGTGATCAATTCGGCCAGTATTAAAGGTAGATGCGCGGCGAATAATGCCGTGCACTTCGTAACCCTTGCCAAGCAATAGTTCTGCAAGGTATGAGCCGTCCTGGCCGGTGATGCCTGTGATGAGCGCTTTTTTCAATGCTAACCTTCTCTGCGACTTTATTATTGTGAATCGTTGGTTTTAAGCCTTCAACAGATTCTTCGTTCAGTTTAGCGACACGGATAACTAAGCCCTTTTTCAAAAATTCTCGTCCAAGCAGCACTATTATTTTCGACAAAAGAATACTCTTCGATAGTTGGTGGCCAGTGGATGGGAGCTTAATTGTGGTGGCCTTAAAACCAACCTTTCGACAACTGATTCATCGAAACTGTCTTCGTCGACAACGTGTGGCTTGAATCCTGCTGCCCGCACTCTATCAACAAAGTCCGCCCCATAGATTCGTAAGTGGTCCCACTGGCCAAAGGCTTTTTCCCGTTCTTGCGGACTCGTAATGCTTTTGTCTTCGTAAGTAGTCGCCGCGTGATCACTTTGAGGGACCGTTAAGATTGCGGTTCCGTCCTTTCTTAATACCCTATAAAACTCGGCTAATACCGCACTGTCTTCGTAAACATGTTCCAGGACATCACAAGCAATGACGATATCAAACGACTCTGAGGCAATGGAAGGCATCCGAGTTATATCAATTTTAATATCCACATCTGATCGCTGCAGGTCGGCCGTCACATACTTGCGCGTAATCTTGTTTAAGTTATGGCTGATCTGAAGCTCCGGTGCAACGTGTAAGATATTTTTGCCGGCGAGGAAACTATTTGTGGAAAACTCTGGAAGATATTGAAAGCTGGCCAGTAGAAGTCGATGTCTGGTATCACTTTGGCACTTAGGGCAGATCGTGCCTTCGTGCCACAAATCTTCCAGGAAATGCGACCCATGCCATTCGCAGGCAGGACATTGCACTGCATTACCGCGCAGATTCCATAGCATACGCCTCATCTGCAGGTAATTTTCCATAGGGGTCCTAACCGACCAGTACGCTTTTTTGAGCGGTGTTGGTGCCAGGTTTTTAATCGTCGGAGTTTAAGGCGGAAAATCTCACCGGATGCCTTGGAAAAACCCTTGTTATAGGCGTGTGCGAATCCCCTGTCGTTTTCACTCTCCCAGTAGGTTAGCTGACTTTCGTATTTTTCAATAATCTTCTGCGACCCATCAGTCGATCCACCGTCAATAATTATATATTCCAGGTTTGTGTATTGCTGGTCCAGCACACTCTTGATTGTATGCTCCAGAAATGCCGCACCGTTATAGTTGGTTGTTACAACCGATATCGAAGGACGCATTGGGTACAGGGATTTATAAGGCTAACAGTCTCTCTTTAAATAGTCGTGCTGCCCGCTCAATGCGAGCGATTGATCCGGATTCTAAAGGCTTGCTGGTGCAGCTCTAAACTGCTCCTCACGTTGTTCACTGGTTGCGTAGTAGTGATGTTGGCGGAACTGTCCCGACTCTTTTACGAATATCATATCAACTTGGGAGAGGGCGTTATCAAGAGGCCTATATTGCAAGCCACAAATGTCATAGGCCACAAAACCTCTTGCCTTCATATATGTAAGGACGTCATAGAATTGCGGCCCTTGCAGAAAGAATTTAAAGAAAGAAACTTCGAGCAGAACAAATTCGGTTTCTTGAAGGTATTTTTCAAATCCCGCCAGCACATCGAGTTCTGCGCCTTGTACGTCTATTTTGAGCAGGAATGGTGGCTCCAGCTTTGCCTGATCTACAAGGTGATCAAGAGTTGTGCTCGTAACTGTTCGCGGAATGCCGTTGACGTTAGAAACCTCCTCTTCAAGATACAATGAGGAACCCACCAAATCAGGATGCACGTTTATCGTCATTTGTCCTGACTGGGCCGCGGCTGCCGCTAGAATGTATTCTGCTTGGGTTGGGTGGTCCCGGACAAAAGCTTCTAAGTGCGGTTTGTATTCCTCAAGAGGCTCTACAAGCATATACCTGGCGTTCCGAAATACGCTGTAAGCTTCTGAAGCAAACAACCCAAAAGCTCCGCCAACATCAATAACTGTTGCAGGTGAGAAACCTAAATCTTTCACTTGCCGCAAAACTCCGTAAACAGAACTTCTTGAAGAGCCGGCATGGGATGGCGCAACCACTGAAGAGGCGAAACCTTTCCTGTGCACTTCAACGCCAACCAAACCCAGAGCTTTTCTGGTCGCCCTTTTAAAAACTCCTGGAATCACACTTAACCTTTCGGGGGGATTTTATCATTTATCCTAAGACAAATATTAATGGAGCCCTTCCTTACGCTCGTTCTACGTCAACCCGTCCGGGGCGACTTTTCATCCACTGAAGAGTCCGGGCTATTCCCTCTTCCAGGTCGACGACTGGACGCCATCCAGTTTCAGCGTGGAGTAGTGATGAATCAAGCACATTGACGTTCACATCGAAGCCGCGGTCCGGCTGGTATATTACTTCCGGCTCATAAGCAAGCTGATCGCGAAGAACTGCAACAATATCAAGCACCGAATGGCCTCTTCCACTTGAGACATTGAAGATCTGATGGTGCCCCGTGTAGTTCAACAACCCCATCAACGCGCTGACCATATCCTCCACGTAAAGGTAGTCGCGCAGATTCTCCCCCGTTCCCCAAATCTCCAGCGGCTCGCCGCGCAAAGCCCGGTCGGCCAAAACGCCGATCACACCCTGCCCTATGCCCAGTCGTTGTCCCGGCCCGTAAACGTTCGAGGGGCGAAGTAAACGGCACTCAATATCGAACATTGAGGCGTACATCGAAATATACTTTTCGATGGCGAGCTTGGTGATTCCATAAGAATTTATGGGGTTAGTTGGATGGTCCTCGCCGATCGGATTCCTTCGCGGAATCCCGTAAACTGTGCCCCCTGAAGAAACATAGAAAATTCTGTGAAGCCCTGTTTCCGACAGCCGTCTGAGCCAATTCGCCGACGCGGAGACGTTGCTGACAAGATCATATGCCGGATCGACCATCGAGGAACCGGGAACGGTGGTATGGACCAAATGAATTAACATGTCAGCATTAGCGATGACGTTCAACACATCCTGCGGACGCGAGATGTCGCCCTCGATAATCTCAACCTCTTTCTCAATATCCTCGACAAGTTTGTGCGAGGCATATAATTTGTCAAAAATGCGCACAGCGTAACCGTCGGCCACAAGTCTGCGGCAAATGTGACTGCCAATGAAGCCCAAACCACCCAGAACGGCAACGTTATGGCCTGGCTTTGAGAATGAATGAAGGTTAGCGCTCACGTCCCGATCTTACGCTCAAGAACCTGTAGGTAATAAGCGAGGAGATTATCAACATAAGTTTTAATATCAAACTGCTCAACCGCCGTTTGACGGGCGGCCGCAGAAAGCTTCTGGGAAATACTGCCATTAGTAGCAAGCTCTGCGGTCCGCTCAACGATCTGCTCATTCTGGTTGGGCTCGCAAAGAAAACCGTTAACTGCGTCGCGAATCGCTTCCGGCTGCCCGCCAACCCTGGAACTAATCACGGGCACTCCACACGCCAGGGCTTTCAAACAGGTTAGTGACAAATTTTCAGCTTGCGTCGGGTATAGCAGAACGTCGCACAAATTCAGGGCCATCGCAAGCTCCTGCTTGTTTCTCAGGAAGGGAAGTGTCGTGATCGGCAATCTATCTGTCTCATACTCCCTGGCGCCTTCGCTCTCGTTTCCGACAACAAGGACTTCGAGCCGATCAGGCATTCGGTCGGCTAACGAACGCAGAAGCGACAGGATGGGGAAGATGCCTTTACGTTTTTCGCTCACGAAGCTGTGAAAGAGACCAATAGTAAACCGCCTGCTGGGCGGCAACTTGAAGGTAGCGGCGCACGCGGCACGATCCATCGGGTGAAATATCCGGGTATCTATCCCATAGTAGATTCGGTCAATCGGCCGCTCGCTGACGAATGTGGAAGCATAGTGCCGCGCGAGGTAATCGGTATGGACCAAAACATTGAACGCAGAATTGCTGATCGCTTTTTTTTTCATGGACAGCAGCGCGCTGGTGGCGTCCCGGCTGATGCCCGGATAGATTAAGCCGAGCTGCGGACACTTTCCGCAGCTTTCCCGATACCGCTCGCAACCGAACGTATAGGGGCAATAACCCGTGGAAAGAAACTGATCGACCGGCGATATGACGATCCGGTGCTCCCGGCTCTGGGTCGCCAGCAGCGGAATCGAAATGAAGTGCCCATGCAGGTTGTGAAAGTGCCAGATGTCGGCATCTTTAATCCAGGGACGCCGACCCAATGCGGAGGTAGATGGGAAAAAAAAGTCGTTGCGGCCAGTCAGTCTTCGCAAAGTGCGCTCTATCTTCCGCTCGGCAGGAAAAAAAGGAAGGGGGTGAACATATGAAGCACTGGTTTTGCAGTTTGCGGCATACAATCGGGCATCGACACCACGCGCGATCAGCCCTTCAACCGTTTGCTGGATCAGGTCTTCGGCTCCGCTCCCGTGGTCCTGGGCGTTAAAAAAGGCGATACGCAGTTGCTGGGCCGTCATTCCTTTCACTTAAACGCTTCCATATACCGAGAGTCGGGCTTGTAAACCTGTCCATTTGGTCGAATGTAAGGATGATGGTCCTTGATTAATGAAATCTACTGCCGCAGCCAACTGTTCATGCGCGAAAGGCAAAAATGTTCAGTTGCATATCCATACCCAGATTCACATTGCGATAGACGAATGGCTGGGGCGATGTTACAGGAGTATGGATCTGCAACCGGAATCCTGCGTTTGCCAGAATGTTGATAACAGTAGGCAGCGTCTGAGGGCTACCGACAAACGAATGATATTCAACGAATAAATTCTGAACATTGCCGAGCAGGTCCGCGCAATCGACCAAAACCTCAGTCTCGGCACCCTCAACATCCAGCTTTAAAAAGTCTACTCTACGATCCAAATAATCTCTTAGTCGAACGGTTTGCACCGTTTTGTTCTTCAGATCGCCGAGTTGGGCGATGCGACCCCCATCAGCCCCTTCATGCATAAAGCTGAGACTTGTTTCAGAAGACCAGAGCGCCCTGCATAACAGTTCCACGTTTTCATAACCGCGCTTGTTCACGTTCCTCTCCAGGGCCAAAAACACTTCATCGTCCGGTTCGAATGCAACTATCCGGCTCTGTGGATAAATCTCTTTAAAGTAAATGACACTTAGACCAATATTGGCCCCACCATCGATGATGTACGGGGTTTGGCTGGCAGCCTGGAATCGATAGATTTGCTGCTCGAAGATCTCACCGCGCATGAAAAGGAACGAGGCCGCATCGACAATTTCCAACGGGGCACCTGCCAGTTCAGTAAAGGTCGGGTGGTACCGAGGCAACGACTTCAGTCTAGCTATCTCGCGTGACCTGAAACGATAATCAGGATATCGCAAACACCTGTACCAGTGCAGGAATGGGGGCGGCATGAAGTCGCGTAGTGTCTGCATCACTTCCGGAATGTATTCCTTATGATTTCATCGAGCTCCTCCGCCCGTCGAGCGAAGATGTGGTCTTGCAGAGTCCGCTTCTGGCCGGCAACGGCGATTCGCCGGCGCTCATCCTCATGTTTGAGCAGATAGCGAACTCTTTCTACGCACTCTTCATTGCTTCGGTAGTTTACAACCTCCGTGTCAGGTTCGAAGAGAGATGGCAAGTTAGGTTTCCAATCAGTAAGTAGACAGGCGCCCACGCCAGTTGCTTCAAAGAGGCGCATGTTCGACGCACTGAGCGGGGAAATGTCAATGTGTGTGTTGAGAGCAACTCGGCTCTCATAAAGTTGTTGGAACATAGCCACTCCAAACAGCGGTGGATCAGCGCGCCGGGCAATGCGGTCGTCGATGTCATCGGCCAACTCGGGGCGTTTTTCCCAGCTGGCTACTTTGCGCACAAGCGGAGTCGCTGTCAGCAAAGATTGGGGAACACCCACATGTCGCACAGTCTTCAAGGCATCGTAAGCAAGCTGGCGCATCTTCAAGCCACCTAGCTGCGGGGCAGATCGGCGTAGATCGGACCAGATCCGCAGGTCAGTCTCTTTTACCAGATCCAACAGCAATTTCTCTCGCTCGTTATGAAAATTCTTTTGTCTGACGATTGACCCGATAAAGGTGAAGTTCGCAGTGGGCGATCGGTTTGTGTCTATCCTTTCAAGGACACGTGGCTCAAAAGCATGATTCAGGTGGTAACAGCGGTGGCCGTTCTCACGAAAGTGTTGGACCATCTCCGGTATGCATGAGAGAACGATGTCGTATTCGTGAAATACCGTCGAGTCAGGGTAAGGTGCGCCGCACCAGCCCAGGACCAGTCGAATCGATGGACATTCTGACTTTAGCTGCCGCAGAAAGGCAGCGCTAAACGTGTAATAGTCGTTAAGAAAGAGCACCTCCGGCTGGAACGCCTTAACCTGTGCGGCAGCAATTTCCAACACCCAGTTGTTTTCGCTAAAAGGAAATCCATTCTCCATCGCCCAACGCTTCTGCATCGGCTCAGCGTTGGCTATGATTTCACCGGCCTCATAACCCAACCTGTTCAATGCTACGGACCAGAAATCAGCCCAGCCACAACTATCCGCCATAAGCGCAGCATGTTGATCCGCGTAAGATTGTGTGACCAGTTTGGGCTGTTGAGCGTAGAACCGGTCTAAGTAGCCTTGGTAATTGGTGGTGAGCCTCAGCAGACGCATAAATAGGTTCAATTAAAACAAAGTTTTAGCATTTGCCGGCTCCATTGCTCCAGGACAAGGGCCTTAAAGGAGATTGGGGCGATAGCAGATGGAGGATATGGGCCAGCGGCCAGGAGATGACCGGCTTCCTGACTCAGAACGCCACACTGGGTGAGATAGCCGTCTGCTAAGGAGTTACCGTAGGCAGCAAAGAGGTGTTCATGCCACTCTCGGACGGGTGGCGCAAAGCCACGCTTCGGCCGGTCCATTATCCACGGCGGCAGAACATTTTTTAGAGCCGCCTTGAACCAGGCCTTAGGTGGTTGCGATATATCTGACCGACCCTTCCGCAGCCCAATTACGATTTCAACTAATCGATAATCGATCAGGGGCAAACGCAACTCGATAGATGAGGCCATACTCAGGCGGTCGCCCTGTGTGATTCCGTTTTCACGCAAATAGGTATCACAAATCAACTTGGTCAAAGTCACACCTACATCGGGCCACGGCTGCGGCAGCGTGAACAAGCGTGTTGCGTCTGAGCCGTTCAGCCCGTCCATTAGAGCTTTGCCGTAAAATTGTCTGACCTCGCTCGCCGCAATAGAGAAGTCTGGCGTCAGATCATAGAAAACCATCTGGTCGGGTGAAGCACGATAGCGCTGGAACTGCTGCCAGCCCGATCGTGCTCCCGCTGCGCTCCTAGCCCACGTAGATAAACTCTGGCGTGATAATCCTTCTGGAAAACTGAACTCAAGATACTCTGGCAATGATCTCCATCCATTGCGCCACAAAGATGCCTTCCTTAACGTCTCACAAGCGCCCTGCTGTACCCACGGATATCCCCAGAAGAGTTCGTCACCGCCCTGCCCCTGTAACATAACCGGCACGCCGTGCTCGCGAGCGAGCTTGCTTACAGCGTAATAACCATATCCCGAAATATCCGCGATCGGATCATCACGCAAGTAGACTAGATCGGGAAAAAACTCGACCATCGAACCTGTCTCCAACTCAACATCATGGAAGGGCATGCCCAAATGATCGGCCAGATGCTGCGCCTCTGCGCGCTCATCGTTTGACGGGCGCCCTGGATACCCGACGCTGAACGCATGCATCACGCCCGGGTATTTGCTAACCGCCAGGGCGGCAATGGCGCTCGAATCCAACCCGCCACTGAGCGCGACACCGACCGGAACATCCGAGCGAATAATCAATGCGCTGACTGTCTCTAGTTCCTCCCGGATTAGTTGTGCCGGGTTGCCTTCCAGGGGCGGAGCGTCTTCCATGCGCCAGTAACACCGCTCTTCTATGCGCCAGGGAACCACGTCTACGATCAGCAAATGTGCGGCGTCGAGTTTGCGCACCCCTTTGAGGGGGCTCATAGGCTCAGGTACGAACTGATAGTGGAAATAAAGGTTAACTGCTACGGGATCCAGTTCGAACGGCGTCATTCCGGATCGCAAGAGTGACTTGAGTTCAGAAGCGAACAACAGTTGGCCATTCCGTTCATAAAGGTAGAGCGGCTTCTCTCCCATTCTATCGCGCGCCAGCAAGAGCCGCTGGCGCTTGCTGTCCCACAAGGCGAAGGCGAACATACCGCGAAGATGATGAACGCAGTCAGCACCGTACTCTTCATACAGGTGTAAAATCGTTTCACAGTCACTCCCCGTGTTGAAGTGATGTCCATTGGCCTGCAGTCGCTGGCGCAACTCAACGAAGTTGTAAATCTCACCATTGGCAACAAGAGCTAGCGAGCGATCTTCGTTATAAAGAGGCTGCCAGCCGCCCGCGAGATCTATGATGCTGAGGCGGCGCATCGCGAGCGCAATGTGCCGCTCACTGTAATAGCCATCGCCGTCAGGCCCGCGATGAAGCAATGCCTGATTGACCACGCGGATCCGTTCGAGCTCAGTCGCGCTAAGCTCCTGTCGGCCGACAATGCCAGATATTCCGCACATTCCTAACGGTAACCTCTTTCAAAAAACGAGAGGTTGAAGTTCGATTTCGCTCGCGTCATCTTCCTGTTCAATAAATGTTTCGCCTGACTAAAGACGGCTCAAGAGCGCTCGGGAAATTCGCCGCAACGGTGAGATCGCCCGGCGCATTAGGTAATACGGCTGAAGCAGACGAGAGTATAGACGCGGCTGAAATGTACGAAACACATCCCGGCGCCGGCGCAAATGCGAACGTGTCAATGCAGGAACCAGGCTTCGTGCGGTGAGCAACCAAGTAGCGTCCTCTAGAGTAAAGGCATATTTATAATCGCCACCGGCCAGCGCAAAGTTGCGCTTCGCTTCCGGACCGTTCCACGCTTCCGTCTTGCCATTCTGTAGATGGGCGTAATCATGGTTCTGATGGATAGCTGTAATTCGTTTGGTAGCATCCACCACCGCCACGCCGCGTTCCCGTGCGCTGTAGATCAACCAATTGTCCCATAGCGTGCGGCCTATCGCAAAAGGTGGGATCTCTCCCCAGATCCCACGCCGGAAAACGAAGTAATCTATCCCGGAGGGATCAAACAATTCACCCTCTGCAGCGACGCAAGACCGCAATTCCTCTTCCCAACGGGGGCCAAACTCCAAAGGCTCTGTCACTTCTATGTTCCAACGCTGTCCGGACATCAAAAATCGCTGCTTATGGCGCGCAACATAGTTAACAGTTTCGATAAAGTCTTTCAGAAGAATAATGTCAGCATTGACATAGCAGAGTACATTACCGGCGGCCAGGTCCTGAGCTTTCTGAAAGACGTCGCTTATCAAGGGAGTGCCATACTCATTGCACGCAACCCCGGTGATATGCCGGACACCAAGAGTCGCGGCTACGTCTGCGGTGCCATCATCATCCCCAAAGACAATGATTTCGCACTCCGGACGCAGCATCGTCCAACTACGGATCGCATTGCGTTGGATGACGTCGGCATGGCCTCGAAAAGGCTTAGGTATTGTAAAGAGCGTCAGCATTGTCCTTCTACTCGCACGCCCCGCTGGTCATAGGCGCCCGCCAGCATTGGTTGCAGCTCTGAAGGCAAGGCTACGGGGCCTCCCGAACTCCCTCGCTTTCGCTTTGCCCGCTAATCGCTATTAATGCTGGCAGCGATGCGCAACTCTGCGTGGTCCGGTTCTGGACCTCGCCCCAGAGCCACATAATTAACCGAGGAGTCATAGTCCTCACGGGGAAGGATGCGCCAACAGTCTACGACCGTGGGTCGGCCATTTGAGTAGTTCAGGTGTTGTGGTGTCAGCGCTTTGAATTCATCCCAAGGGGTGGTAATCACGACTACATCGACCTGCCCAGTGCACTCTTCCATTGAAGAGACAAGGACAGCCTGTCCATCGAGAACCAGGCGCGCGTTCTCCATCGCGGCAGGATCGTACAGTACCAAAGGCACACCTTTCGCAAGTAGCTGGCGGGCGAGTTCCATGCCCTGCGCTTCCTCGATCACGTTTGTCAGCGGTTTATAAGACAGCCCAAGAATACCAACTTTGCCGTTCGGTGGTAGTTGTTTTAAGACGATCTCTGCCAACCAAATTATCTGTTCACGATTAACGCGGTCAGTAGCTTCTGCCAGACCAGCATTCGCTCCAACCGCGCGCGCCAATTTAGAAAAGGCAACGTTGTCGCGCGGGAAGCATGGGCCTCCATATCCAAGTGCGCCCTTCAAGTATCTGCGCCCAATGCGCGTATCCTGGCCAAGGGCCGATGTCACAATATCCACGTCAGCCCCGGGCACTTGCTCGCATACCTGGGCCAGCATATTGGCATAGGAGATCTTCGTCGTTACAAATGTGTTTACAGCCAGTTTGGTCAATTCGGCGTTGACAAAATTCATCTTCGTAACTAATGGGGCGTTTTCACAGACTCCCAGCTGAATATTTGCCAGCATATCTCCGGAATGTGGGTCAGATTCACCGATGAGAATGAAATCTGGATTCTGCATGTCGTGAATTACGCTGCCGAGAGCAATGAATTCCGGGTTATAGCATAGACCAAAATCGCGTCCGCAGCGTTTACCTGAATGCTTCTCCAAAGTCTGCAAAACTTCGTTTCCGGTGGCTCCTGGCATGACCGTGCTGGTAAGGACTACCAGATGAAACTCATTCTTCTGTTTCAGACTCTTGCCGATGGCCTCCGCGGCCGACAAGACATATTTCAAGGAGAAGCCGCCATGGCTCTCGCTTGGTGTTGGGACAATGATGAACGTGACTTCTGTATTGCTAACAGCCTCGTGATAATCGGTGGTCGCCGACAAACGCGGGTGAGACTTCCGAATAGTTTCATCTAATCCAGGCTCACTAACAGGTGATCTGCCTTCATTAATCGCGCTTACGAATTGTTCATTTAAATCAACACCGATGACTGTGTGTCCCTTACTGGCGAAGACGGCCGCTAACGGCGAGCCCAACTTGCCCAAACCAATAACCGAAATATTCACTATCTGTTCCTCCTATGAAAAGCAATCTGGCTATTAAGGATTGAATACATTCAGACGTGAGCTGCAATGAGAGACGATCCTTCAAACTCTTTTCGAGCAATCGGCATCCGCCATCCGATGCCAAAGGCCCGATCGGTAACCTTGAGACCGGGAGCTGCCTGCCTG
>JALYSR010000213.1 GCA_030854715.1 Acidobacteriota bacterium | reverse complement strand
CGCTTTCTCTGCCGGACTCATTTGCTGGACTCGCTGCTTCGCCTTTTCCGCCATGTCACTCATTTGGGTGCCCAGGTTTTATTCGATCTTATCGCCCTCTGTTTCCCTGGAGCAGCGCCTGCGACTCTGATCGGCAAGCACGGTCTAAGCTGCCGCGGATAATGTGTCCAGGCAGACAGCTCTCCATTCTTCTTGCGATGACATGGGACGTTAACCGGATTGGCCCGGCAATGGGCGAGACTTGTTATTATCTTTGGAACTCTTCTCAATGCAGATCCCGGCGCGGAATATGGCCGCCGAGAGAAGCAGCAGCCCAAAGCTCACACAGCCCAATGACGGTAACAGTCGACTCAAAAATAATCCGACAAAGGCCTTGGTTGTTAAAGAGGCAAAGATAAACGAGAGCACGACGAGGCCGCGGAAAATGCGATCCGTAGTCAGGCCATGGTACCAGACGTAGACAACGTAGATGTGAGCCGGCAGTAACACGACGAGATGCGGGATCTCGCTAACGGGGGAAAACGCCGGCATTAAACTGAAGACCAGAGCAAAGCCACCCCACTGAGATATGAGGGTCGGAGCGTTTTGAAATCGCAGACCATAAAAAACGATCCCAAGGGCGACGCTCAACATCAGTAGCTGACCAATGATGCGAACGACTTTGGACGGCAGTTCAACGATCGTTACCCGGTATAATTTTCCGTTGTAAACGAAGGCATCTACGTTCAGGAAGAATCTGTCCGCCTGTGCCCGCAGGGATAGGTTTCCGTTGCCCGCCCAACCACCCGTCCCCGGCGCATTAGAAAGGACAACCTGGTACAACCATTCGCGATGATAGTTTGCGTCCTTCCTCAAACCGACAGCACAGGCCGGAAGCATGAAGCCGATAAAGCCTGCCAGGGCCATCCCCGCCAGCACCTTCCAACTACGTCGAGTGAGAAACCAGAAGCCAAATGGGAGTGTGGTCAGTTTCACAACCGTTGAGAACCCGATCGCTATTCCCGCTCTCACAACCTTTTGTCTACTCAGCAAAGTCAGACCGAGGACCGCCAGAGCCAGCACGAGAGGGTTCGATGACCCGAACCGCAGATGAAGAATAATGAACCGCGCGGTCAACAACGTTGCGAAAAAACATACAACCCAGCGATCTTTAGCAGGTCGTGAAAAGAATGGTTGTCCAGTCAGGCCGGCGTAAAATGCAGCCATGGTCCAGGCCAGCAGAAACACGGACGCGAGAGACCAGAGAACAACAACCAGCGCCGTGGGGAGGAAGGTGAGTGGGATATTTAAGAAAGCGAAAAAGGGTGGGTAATAGTAATAGGCGCCATGTTGAGCAGGTATCGTGTAGATATCCTGTCCCTGCATGAACAAACGGGCGGCGTGGACGAACAGGTAAGGATCGCCGTCTCGGCGCAAAATCTGCTGCGCAGAGCACGTAACAACCGCGAGCGTGACCAGCACCAGGGCGAGTACCCGATAAAGGGGTAGTCTTTTAGAGAATTTGTCTTCTGCTGGTAACAGCTCGCGAGAGTTAACTTGTTCCATCCTGTAACCAAAAAATGGTGCCCGCTGGAAGAGTTGAACTTCTGACCCGTCGTGTGTGAAGAGAGTGCTCCACCGCTAAGCTACACGGGCGTGGTCTCCTAATAACTATCATATTCGCGTGACTTACTCTTGAGTCAATCTGTTGGGAGTCCTCTTGGTCCACGATCTAGTGTTATGATTTGAGTGCGAAAATATAATCAATTCGCAAAGCAATTCGCAAAGCAAATCGCTAGCTTGGATGAAAGGGTTAATAGTTGCCTTTATGTCAGCATATGGAGGTTCTATATGAATTTCAATGAGTCAAGGAGCCAGGTCTGGGGCATGATCCTGGCAGTTCCTTTAGTGATCGGCATGGGTCTAGTCTCCACTACATCTGCGCAGGAGGGTCAGCAGGGTCAGCAAGGTCAGCAAGGTCAGCAAGGTCAACAGGGTCAGCAAGGTCAACGCGGTGAACAAGGTCAGCAGGGTGAACAAGGTCAACACGGTGAACAAGGTCAACACGGTGAACTCGGACAAGTTGGTGAACTAGGTCAAGTTGGTCAATGGGGGCCCGATGGCGAAGTTGCTTCCGCTAATGAGGACACACGGGAGTTTACTTTGAAGTATAGAAGAGGTGATAAGGAACAGACCTTCGTGGGAGTATTGCCAAAGGGATATAGAGTCAAGATGAAAGATGGCAGCTTCCATGAAGTAAAAATGTCAGAGCTAATGGGCATGCGCATGAAACCTTACTACACGACCAAGAGTAAGAAAGTTAATGATCAAAAGATCAAAACGAATGAAGTATTCGCGATCAGGTTTCTCCCAAAAGGCAAGTGAGGTCCAACGGCAGCAACGCGACACCCAGCTCAACCGTTTTCTACAAAAGGGAACCGTTGCCAAGGCAACGGTTTCCTTTTTTGTGTGCGTGGTTCTGAGATGACGCTAAGGGCTAAGACGATGGAAGGCGTTGTAACAATGAGAGCTGCCAGCTCCGTAGGCAGAATTTTCAGCGCAACTTTGCGATCCAGTCTTGTGTCCTGCGCGAGGTAAACTTCGCCCATGCTACCTGCACTAATCCTGGAGACAATGCGATAGTGGGAAAGCCTCGTGTCGGGGGATAGCTCTGCCATTTTTGTTCTTTTACGTCACTGTGACATATGGCGCAAGCTCAGAGTCAGAATCGGTTTGCTAGTGATATGCATTGAAAGGCGTCCCTTAAAAGTGCGACTGGGCTCAACCCCAGTCGCACTTTTGTTTTAAAGGATTGGAATCCGATGGAGAAGAGCACTAATCGCATTTGCCGGAATTTTGCCGGAACGCAGCTGACGTGTATGCAGTTTTAGCAGCGTAGATAGACTTCTCTAGCCGCTAGACTTAATTCTTGCGCCCTAAAAAACGCACTACTCTTCACTCCATTATCCAGAGTATCAAAATCAACAGTTCTTCGATTTATCCTTCATTCCGCAATCATCGAATGCCGCTCGTCGGATCGAATGATACCCAAGGTATCGACCGATACCATCGTCCATAGATTCGCCTTCTTGCTCGTGGTGCCCTCGCATCCGCGCATTGCAATATGAACCGATACGTTCAACGAGGCGTGGAGCAGAGCCTGCGCATCGAGTAGGTTAACGCCCGGACGTGATCTTCGGGGTACCCCTTTGATCCGTTTCGCTCCTCCTCCTCTACCTACAGAAGTTCGGAATCTGCCACTGCAGTTGATGGTTTCCGGAGCCCGCTTCAACGCGACTCAAACCTGAAGCGCGCGCCGTCTCGCCGAGTACCGACATCCCCGCGCTAGCCAGGTATGCCCGAGCGATCTCTCGCAGTGCGGTCTTGCGCCTGGCGGCCACGCCTGCCACGTCGACACGTTTTCTCAGCTCTTCCGGGAACCGGTCTTCGGCCAGCATCCAGATGTAGGAAAACGTCGGTTGATAGATGACGTCCTGAGGAATCACTTTCATCTGCCGTTGTAACTCATCGAGGGCGCGGGTGAATGCCGCACGTTCGGTGACTCCGCTGTCCGCGCGCAGATCCGCGGTGGCCAGTTCGTGTTCGCGCCGGAGCACTTTCAGAACGCGCTGGGCCGCGGGGGACAAAACCAGTGGATCGTCTTTCCGCCGTGGCATCCACACCGCGGCAAAATGGCTGATCAAGCGCGGCGCGACAAACATCGAACGACCGCCCCCGAGTTTCGCGTAATAAACGCGGCCGCGGCGCATGACTTCGTCCTGAGGTACCAGGTGAGGCGCGTCTCTTCGACCTTCTGCCTCCTTCCATCATTGGTGCGGGGCAAACTAACATCCCGCCGACCGCACACCGCGATGTACAACGATGGCCCGGCGCGACGGGTATCTGTTAGCGTATTTGCAAAGCCCACGTCTTCGATGAAACGTTCGGCGTCAACAGCGGATTCAACGCGAAGGTCTTCGTCGCGACGCCACATGCGGTCGCGATGGAGTTCGATCTGTTCGGGGAGAGGCGGAGTGGTCACGGTGGTCCCCGCTCCGATCAATACGGACGAACCACTTCAAGTTTAGGAATCATCTGAAAGTGGCGCGTGTTCTTGGTAAGGAGGGTCAATCCATTCTCGAGGGCCGTGGCCGCAATCAGCGCGTCAGGAATCATCAG
>JALYSR010000185.1 GCA_030854715.1 Acidobacteriota bacterium | reverse complement strand
GGCTTTGCCGTCTGATGTGCGGAAGGCCTACGCCCTTCCGCACACCACCTAAACCATTGGGGCTATGCCCCAGCCAGAGGGCGTAGCCCCAAACAAATAAATGTCTCTCCGGTGGGCGGAGCTCCACCGCACATCAGGCGGCGGAGCCGAACCGAAAGCCTGTTCTCATATCTTCTTCAACCTCCAGATATCCACGCTAATTTCTTCCGAGTAATGGATTAGGGGTTGGCCTTTCGGCGTGGGCAAGCCATGTGATTCGATCATCGTCGAATTGAATGATGTAAGTGTTGCGTCTTGCAAAGGCCAGGGGGCATGGTGAATGCGGGCGCGATAGAGCTGCCACCCGTGTTCACTATAAAGGCAGTAACGCCCGGTTAAAAAGAAGTCGAGCGAGTCAGGCGCTGAAGGCGGCAAAGCGGCGCCGATTGCCCACGAGGTTTCGAGTGTGGCCGGAGCACCGCGACTATCGTGACGTGTGGACGCGTAGTGAATCGTGTTGCCAGCTTGATGTAGCGACATTTCTGCGTTGAAGTAGGGAAGGTAATAAAACTTTCGCGCGGCCCAAACGGCAAGCTTGTTTGCCGCGTCAAGCGATAGGAACCAAACGCCCGGCACGCCACCCTGGTGAACATACGTGCGAACGTTGAGCTCGTGAAAGACACTTGTGCCGGGAATGGGAGAAAGAAACGCAGCGCGAATCCCCCACATTGTGAACGGAATTATTCCGATCCAGGCATCGCCGTCGAAAGTATCTATTGTCAATGACCCAGGAATGAGCGGCCTCAGCAATCTTTCATCGACGCGCCAGTGCATGAAGAGAAGTTTGCCCCACGTCTGATGCATGATGGGCCATCCTTCAGGACGTTCGCGCATGGCGAGCCATTCGATATTTGAGGCGTCCCCTGAACTATTTCTTTGGTCCATAATTCTTGACCAGGCACCCGAAGAGAATCTATATTCCGCTCCAAGAGTCAATCAATTCAATTAAACCGAACAATGCTGCTCTATCCGAAGCGAAGTTGGCGCCAATAAAGCAAAAAGCAATTGTCATAACCGTCCGTTAACAGCTTCGTAGGGAAATGGGATTTCTTCAAGAATAACGATTCCAAGAGGAGGTTTGCGAATGCGACTAAGGTTTACGTCTACAAAAACTCATCTGCTTGTGATGCTCGGCCTGGTGGTTGCTTTTTGGGGTTGCGCTAAAACCAGCGACAATAATTCGGCTTCATCCAAAAAGGAACCGGCCGCTGCTGTGGAATCCACTCCGAAAACGGCCAATGGGCCCATGGCTCCAAGTGGTGCTCCCAGCACACCCTCCGCCGCGGCCATTGCTACCGCGGACGGCGAAAGGGCCGGCACGCGTGTAGAGATAACCGAGCTTAAACGATCAAGCGACAATACGGTTACTCTAAAGTTTGTCATGGTTAATGATTCAAACAAGGGAATTGGGTTCGACTACGACTATGGCGACAAGTCAAGTGAGGTCAAAGACTATGACAGCATTGGTGGCGTGAACCTGGTAGATAGCGCAGGCAAAAAGAAATACTTCGTCGTTCGCGATACGGAAAGTAATTGCCTTTGCAGTCGTGGTCTAAAAGACATCGCTCCAGCTTCGCGTGCCAACTTGTGGGCCAAGTTTCCAGCGCCGCCGGACGATGTGCAGAAGATCAGCGTCGTCATTCCCCATTTCGGGCCACTTGATGACGTAACCATCAGTCACTAGCCCAGGATCTCGCCAAACGCTGGAGGTTTTCTAAATGGAACATCGGAAGCATGCTTCGATGGCTCGTATTCTTACTGTGCCCATTGTGCTCCTGGGCCTCGCGTTACTGGGATTCTCCCAGGATTCCGCACAGGCCATTGATCCTTCGAAGAATAAGATTCTCGACCTTGTGTTTCGCATCGACGATCTGGGCGGTAAGGTTCAGGATCTACAGGTGAAGGAGACCGGCGAAGAGATCCGTATTGAATTGGCGGCGGATGTACTCTTCGATTTTGATAAGGCCGACCTACGTCCCGCGGCTCAAAAAACATTGCATCAGGCCGCGGACATTATCCGTCAAAAAGCCAAGGGGGTGGTGCGAGTCGAGGGCCACACGGATTCGAAAGGCAACGATGCCTATAATCAAAAGCTTTCCGAGAGAAGAGCTGCATCTGTGAAAACATGGTTCACAGTTAAAGAGGGTTTAGATAAGGTGCAGTTCTCGACTCAGGGATTTGGGGCTAAGAAGCCGGTGGCTTCCAACACCAAGCCCGACGGTTCCGACGATCCCGACGGCCGGCAAAAGAATCGGCGGGTCGAGATAGTCTTAAAGAAGTAGAGAACGGGAGACAATGTGAAAACGCATCATAGAGTTTTAGAGAGAAGAGTTTTCAAGTCATGTGCTTCTCTAGTTGTTGCGCTCTGCTTACTGGCCGTTTTATTTCAAGTAAATGAAGCACAGCAGCGAAACGCAGCCTCACATCTACGCCCGCAACACATGGAAGTAGTCGAACGGTGGCTCGCGCGTAAACCCGGCCTGCGCCTCGCGACTGAAGCCGACTGCACCAACAAAGAGGGATTGGCGTTCATACGCAAAGAGGAAGGCCGAAACTATCATCCCTATTACGCTGTCGGAGATTTCAATGGCGACGGGAAAGAGGACTTCGCGGTCGCTTTCGTCAAAATGAGAAAAAGCAAGTGGCCCTTCACGGTTGCTATCTTCAATGGTCCAATCGCGGGCAACAGCGTTCCGGCGTTTACCACCGACGATGATCTGAGGAGCGGCGGCATCTTCTACAAGCCGAAAGCTAAGCCGAGGGAAGGCCGCCTGATAGTAGGCGTCTTTGAAAGCGACGACTGCGTGATCTTGCGCCCACGCGGCAAAACTTATCTGACTAAGGACTGCCTGGAGTAAGGAAGTTAACTCAATCAGCGCGCCTTGAGATAGGACACCGGCGTTGGCATCTTGGGCGCCCAGTCTGATGCGAAGAGGAGTAAACCTATGAAGCTCGGTGGAACTAAAGCCTTTTGCGCGGTCTTTATTGCGTTTTTGATTGTTGCCTTGGGGAGCACAGCGCAGACACAGAAGCCACAGGGTTGTAATGACCCGCCGTGGTCCGATCCAGGGGGTAAATGTAATCTCAAACAGAAAGCTTTTATCAATACGGCTTCGGTCGGTTGGCCTGCTCGAAAAAATAGGGACTGCTTTTTGTGGATACAACTTCCCGCTTGCAACTTTTTTCTGAGTAGAAAAACGACAGTACCTTTAGCCACGAAATGCCCGGAAGCGAAGGATTTCGCGCATCCGACATTCTGCTGTGACGAGTTTAAAAAAGCTGTGAAAACTAAGCAGCCCTGCGATCCGATGCAGGATGCTGACTGCGACGGACTGCCCAACGATACTGACCCCGATCCCCTGGGTCCCCGGGACCCAGATGCTGATCACAAATGTGCCACGCTTGCCTCAGACGTGTATGACGCCTACCTAAAGGCAGGCGCAAGTAACGCCAGTGCTTTTGCCGCATCCGTGGCTGACAGGGACGATTGCGTAAAGAGGAGGACGGATAAGAACTGTGGGATTACTGATCCGCCACAGACTTCTTTCGTACCGACGTTTTACCAAGACCCCGATAGCAAGTGTACGCAGCTTGGACAAGTCATCTACATGATCTACCTAAAGGCAGGCGCAAATAGCGAAACGGCGATAGGCGCGGGCCAGGCCGCCTTGAGCGACTGCTTGAGGAGGAGAGCCAGCAAAATGTAAGAGCTGGAATCTTCCGGTTGGGGTGGCTGCGGACAAGACGGATTGAACCAGGCAATTGGGAAAAACTACCGAGAGATTACCCGCCGCAGAGAGGGAGAAGCCAAATACGGGCCGTTAAAGAAGGGTGAGTTTCAGATAATTCTTTGCACCCTGAATATCGAGCCCGAGCTTGTTCCGAAGCTAACTGACGTCAAGCCGGCGACAAGACCGTCTGTGCCGCTATCCTCTTTATGACCCTGACGACTTCTCTTTCACAAAACTGCTGCACTGGGGTGAAAAGCTGTTGGCAGTTGCGGTCGGACGAAAGGTCGACGCGCCGGCATTGTTCCAGGCGCCACTGCGCGGTTTTCATGAACTCAGTTTGCTTTGGCACCTCATCACAAAATCCGGGAGTGGGCCGGCTGTGTTGCAGGCAGGTTTGCATAAAGACGCTTGTTTCTATTGAGTTGACGAAACCGGGCGCTTTCTTATAACGAGATATCGATTGGTCAACACAACCTTGATTGTCGCTTTTGCGGCCCGCATCTTTGCCTTCGGTTACCACAGCCTTACCTCTGGCGATCAAGGCATCCTTATTGTGTGACCACCAAAAGATTCCGCCGGCAACAACTCCAACCACCAGCAACACGATCACCACCGCGACGATAATCAATGCTTTGGCCCAACCCGGCATTCTATTCCTCCGTCCTCAGGAGAAAGCCTCGCAATCTTCGCTGAACCTCAGCATTCCACGCTCACTTCAGATACTTATTGACCCAATCAAGCACAGTGTGATGCCAGAGTTGAGAGTTTTGCGGCTTCAAGACCCAGTGACCTTCATCGGGGAAAATAAGCAGCTTTGAATCGATGCCCTGGCGCTTCACGGCAGTGTAAAGCTGCAGGCCTTCACCAGTGGGCACGCGATAATCCAGTTCTCCGTGAACTATGAGGATTGGTGTCTTGAAATTCCTGGCAAAGTTGTGTGGCGACCAGCGCGCGTACATCGCGGGATTAGTCCAAGGGGTTCCCTTAAACTCCCACTCGGGAAACCAGAGCTCCTCGGTCGCACCGTACATACTAGTTAGGTTGTAAACGCCGTCGTGAGAAACCAGCACCTTGAAGTGGACCCGCGGATCGTTGTTGTGTCCTTCGATCCAATTGATCATGTAGCCGCCGTAGCTGGCGCCGGCTGCACCGACGCGGTTCTTGTCGATGAACTTGTTGCGGCGAATTACTTCAGCTACCCCGTTCATCAGATCCACATAGACCTTGCCGCCCCAGTCTCCGCTTATCTCATTTACAAACTGCTGCCCGTAACCGGTAGAGCCGCGCGGGTTCGGCGCGAACACTATGTAGCCGGCGTTGGCCCATATCTGCGGGTTCCAGCGATAGCTCCAACTGTCGTTCCAGGCGCTTTGCGGTCCCCCATGAATCAAGACCATTAGTGGATAAGTTTTACTCGCATCGAAGTCGCTGGGTTTCACTACGAAGCCATGTATCTTCTTGCCCAGCGCGCCGGTCCATTCCATCTCCTCGGCGCTTTTTAGGTTAAACGGCGCAATCAAGTCGTTGTTGATGCGAGTCAGAGCAATAACACTGCCGCCGTTTCCCCGATAGATTTCCGCGGGCGCAGCTAGCGAGCTACCGGCAAAAACCAGCGTATCGTCCGGCGCCACCTGCAAGCTGCTCGCATAGACATCAGAAACAACTTTCTGCGCCGGGCCCCCCATTAAGGCCACCTTGTAGATCGGCTGGCGGCCTTTCTGGCCGGCAGTGAAGTAAACAGAGCTGCCGTCGGCCGATTGTGCCAACTCTTCAACCTGTAGATCGAAGGCACGCGTAATCTCGGTACTCGTGCCCGTCGCCCGGTCGTAGCGCATCAATCGCCATCGATCAGCTTCAAAGCCGGGAGTCGCCTGGGATCGGTAGAGAATGGACTTGCCGTCGCGCGTGTAGACGGGACTGGCGTCGTAACCATGATTCTGAACGGTAATGTTTTTTGCCGCGCCACCGGCGAGCGAAACAACATATATGTCGCTGTTCGTGGAGATGGCTTCGACTTTGTCTGGATTGCGGAGGTAAGCGATCTCCCGGCTGTCAGGCGAGAACGCATAGTCGACGCCGCTGCCGGCCGCGTAAGGTGGCGAATCGAAATCGCCCGTCGTAATCTCTCGGGCGGCACCGCCTTTGCTCGATACGACAAATACATGAGTGCGCTTAAGGTCGCGCCATTCGTCCCAGTGCTTATAGAGCAATCGCTCAGCGATGTGCGCTTTTACTTTACTCTTGTCGGCCTCTTCGTCTTTTCGCTTATTACACTCATCGTCCTTGCAATTCGGGTAAACGTCAGACGTAAACGCGATCCACTTACCGTCAGGGGACCAAACCGGAGCTGCGGCGCCCGTGGAAATCTTCGTTACCTGCTCTTTGCCGCTGCCGTCGTCGTTCATCACCCACAACTGGCTGCCTGTCACGTAAGCCAGCTTCTTTCCGTCAGGCGACCAGCGCGGTGACGAGGCAGATTTGTCTCCGGTTGTCAGTTGCTTCGCTGCGCCGCCCGCTATTGAAATAACGTAGATTTGGTTAACGACACGGTTGCCGTCAAGATTGACATCACCAATGGTAAACGCCACGCTGCGGCCGTCTGGTGATACTCGAGGATCACTAACGCGCCGCATCTTCAAATTATCTTCAACGGTGAACCGGCGATTCTCCTGCGCGATCGCGACGGAAGCGAGCGACAACACAATTACACATAAGGCAATGACGAAGCGTTTCATGGAGCCCCCTCAGATTCGTTTGTAAATTACGGGGAAAGCGCGAGTATTATTGCACGTCACAAACGCCCGCGGTAGCGATTTGAGTGCCTTATCAGAGCCGGAAGCGGTAGCGACCGGGTCTCAAGTGGTGCATCTCATCTGATCCCCAAGAGGAACGATCCGCAACGCGCCCCTTTCTGAGATGCAACGGCCAAACATCAGAAACGAGTACAATAGCGCCCACATGACTCGCCGCATTATTGTCGCTCTCCTAAAATTCGCAATGCGTGTCTACTTTCGTCGCGTTGAAGTGATTGGTCTTGAGCAGGTGCCGCGGAAGACTCCGGTGATTTTTGTTCTCAATCATCCCAATGCTCTGGTCGATCCCGCGTTTCTTCTGTGTCTTGCGCCTCGTCGAGTCTCATTCCTTGCCAAATCGCCGCTGTTTCGAATGCCCGTCCTCGGCTTCTTCGTTCGCGCTCTCGATTGTCTTCCTGTCTATCGACGACAGGATGACGGCGAAGACATTTCCAGGAACATAGACACTTTTGTCGCCGCGCGAAAGTTGCTCGCACGCGGAGGGACGATCGGCATCTGTCCCGAAGGCGTTTCCCATGACGAGCCGGGGCTACGGCCGATTAAGACCGGCGCCGCACGCATCGCGATAGCCGCCGTATCAACAGGCGAAGTAGCGGAACTCAAAATCGTACCTGCCGGTCTTTACTACACTTCAAAAACAAAATTTCGCAGCGCCGTGCTGCTCTACTTCGGAAAGCCGATTGCAGTGGCGCCGGTTGAAATGGAAAACGATGGACATCCGCCGCGGGGAGCGGTGCGCGAACTGTCAAACCGAATCGAATGTGCACTGCGCGAAGTGATCCTGGATGCCGAGCATGAAGAAGCGCTGCAAACGATCTCGCGGGCGGAAAGAATATTTTCATCGGAACCAGATAACGAGGGCGAGGAGAGCCTGGCGGAAGAGTTGCAGTTGCAGCAGCGCTTCATAAAGGCTTACACAATCTTGCGCGAACGAGCGCCGGAGCGTCTGCGCAAACTCGAAGTAAGAATGAGTCGCTTCGAAGAAGAACTGACCCAGGCCGGCGTCGACCCGGAGGATCTGTCCCCACCGTCATCTACCCTGGATGTCTTCCGACATTTGGTAACTCGCATTCTGCTCTTTATCGTCCTCATCGTTCCGGCGACTGCCGGCTTTCTGGTCCATTATCCCGCCTATCGTCTTGGTGGTTACCTGGCCACAAGGTTTTCACGTGATGAAGATGATGTGATCTCGACGGTGAAAATTATTTCCGCGATGCTGTTGTTCCCGCTCACCTGGCTGGTAGCCGCCGCTGCCGCTTACAAGCTGCAGGGTTGGGAGCTTTCGCTGGCGGCAGCCATAGTTTTTCCCCTGGCTGGTTACCTGGCGATTCGATTTTTCGAGGGTTTTGACAGTTTCCTGGGAGGATTGCGCGCACTGGTGTTTTTCCTGATGAGGCGCAGGTTCTTCGTGCGATTGCTCGCAGAGCGCAAAGCAATACGCAACGAAATACTGGCGTTAGGTGAGGAAACCGCGGTTCTGAGCCAGTGAATTCTTGCTTTCTACTCAGCGAGACGAGGGGGGCGAACCGAACTAACGTCAGCTTGTTCTGTGACTATTTTTTGCGCGCCTTGGACATACTTCGTGAACTCTTCACTGTGCCCGCGCGTCTCTTCCCACCCGAAGACCTAACCGTGCGGCCCTTGCGACCTTCGCTCTGAATTCTTCCGGCCTTCATTAAGCTCTCGTAACTTCCACGAACAACGTTTCGCGCTACTTTGAGCGAGTTTGCCAGCTCGCGCTCGCTGGGTAGATAGCTGCCGACCGTCATCGCCCCTGACTCGATAAGACCTGTGAGTTGGTCCGTAATCTGTTTGGTCATGGACTCTGGTCGCTTACGATTGACACGTATAGTTGTTTTCACTCTGCACTCCCTCCTCACACTTGACCTTTTTTTGGGTAATTGGAATTCTATGCAGACATCATTGATGTGTCAACAAGTGAATTCCAGTCATGGCCCATGAGAGGATCGTGAGCACGAGTCGCCACTGAGATGAAACATTTTCGTCACGTTTCCACAACGATGTGTCACTGACTCGACTCAAACCAGATAGTTTTTGTTTGGAAAGGCTGCCGGGTAAGCAGCGATCGAAAGAAGATGTACATGACCCAGCATTCAACCGTGAACGGCGGAAATCCAAGAAAGCCAAGCACGGGCATTTCAAAAATCTTTATGTTCCCAAAGTAAGGAACCGTGTAGGTCCACTTTGAGATGGCCCAGTAGTTCCAAAACTCCCAAAGGACTCCGCAGAGACCGCCACCCGCGAGAAGCGCCAGCAGCCTTTGGTAATTTCCGACCCTCAAATCTCCCACGATTGACGGCCAGCCTCGGAAGTAATTAATTGGATCCAGCAGCAAAAGCAGCGACAACCACACCACCGGAGCCAGCCAATCGGATATAACAATCAACGGCACCAGGCTTCCAACCGCGCCCAGCACAACCAGCACGTAAAGCCAGGGCTTTGAGAATTGAACGGGACGAAACCTCCGGCCACTTTTGAACATGGTAGCCAACAGAAAGCGCGCCGTGAGAAACATGGCGGGGAAAATTGTGGCGAACGCCCAGTCGTACCCGACACGACGGAGATAAGGATTCGGTTCGAGGTTGTGATAGTGCCACCAAAGTTCGCTGTCGTTTATCCAGAAACGCGGGGCATTGTAAAACTCAAAAAGCCACCAGCCGGCTATTGAAACAAAGACGATAATTAGCAGTTCCACTCGGTCGGTGATGAGGAGCGAGCGTCTTGAAACTTTGAAAACCAGAGCATCGGCGAAGAGAATGTAGGCCGTCCAGACAATCGGGGTGAACCAGTGACCCACCAATGAATTTCCGGAAAAGAGAAGTGCTTCTGCGGCAACGATAAACAGCAAGCCAAGATAGCCGTGTAAAAAGGATGAGGGATGAGGGATGAAGGATGAAGAGCTCATACTTTGTCCTATGCTTTCATCCTTCCGCCTTCATACTTCATTGTATCCGTCCCCAGGCGCTGGTCATCCAGTTGTCGATTGCGTCGGCTCCCAGAATCCAGGGCGGCAGAGGCATCAGCAACATTTCCGAAAGTGCACAGACGTAAGGTTCGTACATCAACCGTAGTTCAGCTAATCTTATTTCGGCCCCCTCGTCAGCACGCAAATGGGCGCTGTGGTCCTCGAGAATTACGCGAATGCGTTCGAGATCGCCGGGAAATAATCGAGTAAGGCACGCTGCTGGAGCGGAGGGAGTTGCCCTGAATATCTGCGTAAGATCAACCACCGCATGGCGCGCCATTGCAAACGTCAGTTTCGCTTGCCACATGGGAGCCTCGTCCACACCCACCATTACGAGGGAGCAAGTGTCGAGTATCGTGGTCAGTGAACCCAACCACGATTGATTGTCATGTTGCGAACGAAAGTAGCAGAGTACCGGATAAGATAAATGGCTCTCCAGAAGCTCGGCGGCCCAGTGCTCCCACTCGTGCAAAACCTTGTTAAGGTCATCCAGGCTGCCACTCTCGCCATGACGACGTAACATTTCCGCCGCACTCGAAGGCGAGCCTGCCCGAGCGTCCAAGAGTGAAATGTTAACTTCGCGCCGGGAAAACGCCTGATAGATCACCGGAAGGTATCCGATGACAATCGCCAGTAAACCAAAACCCGTTGCCGCTTCAATCACCGTGAGCGCCCGACCCAGCGGCAGGATTGGCGCGACATCGCCGTAACCAAGAGTAAAAAACGTGACCCCGCTAAGATAGAGATAGGTGCCAAAGTTAGTCGACGCTGGTGACACGTTCAGCCGGGCGCCAATTGCCCACTCCAGAATGGCGAAACCAAAGATTAGGCCAACGGTCCATAAACTGAGCAGCATCAACAGCGATAGTGGCCCAAACAATGCCAGGTATTTCTCGCGCTTTTTGGCGTTCTTCATCGAGCGCGCAATGCTGGACACAGGCATCCAGATCGAGTCATAAAAAAGGCCGGTCAGGCGAATACGACGGGTCACTCGGCGGGGCAAGACCACTGTTTCAAAAGCGTCCCACAGAATTACCAGGATTAAGCCAAGACCGAGAATGACGGCGAAGAGTTTCATCGAATCAACTTTGTCGATGCGGAAGGTTCGTCCGATTCCTGAAGATGTAACGGCAACTCAATGTTAACGTCGAATGAAGGTTTAGCACAGTTCAAATCAACTAAACCTTCGGGCATCGTTTGGAGGCGGACCTGCCCGGACCACTGCTCATCGAATCTCACGCGGCTTTGCGAGACGGCAGTTTAGGAATTTGGTTTCGTTTGTTGTCTCTAAGCAAGCCTACCGCCGCCATTGCTCTTGGGATCTCGCGGTTACGCATGAACCATCGCCAAACATTGCCCGTTCGCATGTTCTCGGCGCTAAGCAAAATTATGCCAACGTTAATCCCGATCACATCGGTATCGGTCCATCCGGTGTTTGGATTGAACGCATCAACGAATCCATACCGGCCATAGACCTTATCCCCATACTTCTCGTCCATGGTGCGCAATGCCGAAAGCGAAAGCGCTGGAGTGAACATCAGCGACCCACCTGCGGCCGACGGCACGACCGTGCCGTCGATTGCCGGATCACGCGGCGGACCGCCCCACGCGAGATAACCCCTGGCGCTATCAGAAGCTGTGACTCCCCAAACATTTGGCCCGAAGCCGGGATAATCGTGCGACAGATCTATGCAAAAAGCTCGATGAGCCAGCGTTGCATTGATTGAATTCTCAAAATAGTCGATTCGATCGTCTTTCGTTTCGCGCCGGTCACGATAGTCGATCCAGGCGTGCGCATACTGATGCATGAACAGCGGCACGCCGATCGTAGTGAAATAGGAATACCCGTCGTAGCGGTAGCGATCGCGCCACAATGCGCGCCATGATGCAGGCGAGATCGGGTGCGTAGCTGATCCAATCGCCAGCAAATAAAGGATGGTGTCTTCGCTGTAAGTGTCCCACCGCGGCTTTAGAAAACCCGACTCCGGTTTCCAGCCATGTGAGAGGAGCAGGGGATGTTGATTGAGCATCCACGAGAAGTCGACTCGATCGTAGATGCTGGTTGCCAACCTCACTATTTCCGGATCGTCCTGGAAGTATTGTCGCGCGGTGAGCACGCCGCCCAGCAGTAATGCAGTATCGATTGATGAGATTTCGCTCTGCCAGCGTCGCTCGCCGCTCTTTGAATCCAGCCAATGGTAGAACCAACCATGTTCGTGGAAGGCTCTGGTGGCGAAGAAGCGCAGCGTATTGCGCGTGCGTTCGCGCGCTTGAGCCGAAGTAATCCAACCGCGCTCGGCTCCGATACAAACCGCCGTCAAACCAAAACCCGTCGCCGCGATGCTGGCAACATCGCGGTGACTGTCGTCGAGAGGTGATCCATCCATGCGAGCGCGGTCGGGAACGAGGCCCGTCTGCGGATCTGCTTGTTCCCAGAAATAGTTGAACAAACGACGCTCGAGGTCCTCAAGAAACAGCTCGTCTTGGCGCGCGAATTTGTGATTCGTCGCGCCCGTCTGAGAAAGAGATGGTGGCGACGTAAGAGTCGAGGTCCGAGCGACAAACGGGGAGCAGGCAAGTACCAGGAGGATGACTGCGACGAGCCACCGCGCACCAAAGAATGAATCAGTGTTGACCAGGTTCATTTCTTCCGGCACACCAGCTCACCGCTTTCAGCTCTATAAGTTACTTCTTACTGATACCAGCTAAGTTTTGATTTCTACTGGAAACCGCGCCCAAAGCAAAAAAGGCGGCCGCAAGAACGAACTTAATGACAATGTCAGTGTTACTTGGAATCTGGGGGCTCATGTTGAAGAAACCCGGTGCGTACAAGTCTCTTAGCCCCGCAACGACGTAGAGCACACCTGCAAATATAAAATCCTACGTTAATTTCTTAAGTCGCATCACATTGTCCGATGGTGTCGACGAGTCCGACCGGCTTCCTTTCTCCCGTGATATCCGGGCGGAGACTCCTCAGCGTTCCTGAACCTCAAACCTCGTTTCAATAAGATCTTCTGAGTTTGGTCCGACCATCACTTTGAATTCGCCAGGTTCGACGACAAACCGCATCTCACGATTCCAGAATCCCAGTTGTTCTCCAGTAAGTACAAACTCCAAACGTTTCTTTTCGCCAGGCTGCAGCGTGACTCGCTGAAAGCCCTTTAGTTCTTTAACCGGCCGCGTCATGCTCGCAGCCGTATCTCGAATGTAAAGTTGGACCACTTCATCGCCTGCACGCCTGCCAACGTTCTCGACATCCACACTCACCGTCAACTTACCGTTCGCCGGCATCCTTTGAGCGCTGAGTTGCAGATCTGTAATCTTAAACTGCGTATAGCTCAGGCCGTAGCCGAAGGGGAAAAGCGGTGTCCAGGCAACATCAAGATACTTTGAAGAGTACTTATTGTTGACGTCCGGCGGTCGCCCGGTGTTCATGTGGTTATAGTAAAGCGGAATCTGTCCGAGGGTGCGCGGAAAAGTGACAGGTAACTTTCCACTGGGAGTGACGTCGCCGAAGAGCACGTCGGCAATCGCATTGCCCGCCTGGGTTCCCCCAAACCAGGCTTCCAGGATCGCGGCACTGTTCTCCGCAATCCAGTTTATTGTTAGCGGGCGACCATTCATCAGTACGACGACGGTGGGCTTACCCGTGGCCTGCACGGCCTTTACCAAATCCAACTGGCGCCCCGGCAAATCGAGCGAGCTGCGCGATGCTGCTTCACCGCTCATTGCCGCTGATTCACCGACAGTGACAATCACTACGTCCGACTCTTTTGCCGCTCGCAAGGCATCTTCAAAACCCTCAGCGCTGGCACAACCAATGTCACAACCCTGTGCGTAGTTGATCTTGGCCTGTGGAACTTTATCCTTGATGCCCTGAAGAAGAGTGATCGCGTCTGCCGCGTGTCCATCGCCATTCCATGAGCCGAGCAAGTCGGCGTGATTGTCTGCAAGTGGGCCAATCAAAGCGATCGAATGTACGTTCTTATCGAGCGGCAAAGTGTTGTTATTATTCTTAAGCAACACCATCGAACGCCCCGCGATCATGCGCGCGGCCGCTCGATTTTCAGGGGTAAGAAGCGAACCAGTTTCACGGGCTGCGTCAGTGTAGGGATGTTCAAACAGTCCCAGGCGAAACTTGATACGAAGGATACGGCGCACTGCTTCATCGATGGTCGCCTGGGACACCTGGCCTTCCTTAAGCAGTTCCGGCCCATGTTGATTATAAAGCCGGCTGACCATCTCCATGTCCACGCCGGCGTTCAGCGCCAGTCGGGCGGCGTCTTTGTCGTTTGCGGCCAGGCCGTGATTGATCAGTTCCTTAACAGAGGTGTAGTCACTAACAACAAAGCCATCAAACTTCCATTCGCCGCGCAATACTTTAGTCAACGTGAATGGGTTCGCCGAGGCTGGAACCCCGTTAAGATCGTTGAAGGCGCTCATCAAAGTACCGACTCCGGAATCGATGGCTGCCTTAAAGGGTGGGAAATAGATTTCGCGCAGAGTGTTTTCCGACAAGTCAGTGGTGTTGTAATCACGCCCACCTTCAGTGGCGCCATAAGCAACCCAGTGTTTGGCGCACGCCAGAATCTTTCCAGGCGCACCGTAATCACTGCCTTGAAATCCGCGCACGCGCGCACGTGCGAAGGCAGCACCCAGAAACGGATCTTCGCCTGCACCTTCGGTGATGCGTCCCCAACGCGGATCGCGAGCAATGTCGAGCATTGGGGCAAAGGTCCAACGGAGCCCGGTAGCATAAGCTTCCTCCGCGGCAATGCCGGCGGAGCGCTCGGCTAAGGTTGGATCCCAACTGCTAGCCTCCGCCAGAGGTATGGGAAAGATTGTGCGGTAACCATGGATCACATCGAAACCAAACAACACCGGAATCTTCAGCCGCGATTCGTCCATTGCGACATGCTGCAACTGATTTGTTCGCTGCGCTCCCCGAACGTTGAGAGTTGAGCCCAGCAGACCTTTGCGGATTAACTCGAGATGCTCGGGACGAAAATTTCCATCGCCCTCGCCGTCGAGCTGTTGTAGTTGTCCGAGTTTCTCTTCCAGTGTCATCCGCGCGAGCAGCGCTTTGACCTGAGCCTCAACGTTGCGTCCGCCCTGTGAGTCTGACGAGGGCGGAATCGCCAGTGCAAGAAATAGCGCGACACCCAACGATACCGCGCAAAGGATTGATCGAGTAGTCTTCATTTGATTCTTTAAGCCCTGTGCCTGGGAAAACCGCCGTGACGCGGAGATCGCGGAGGTAGCGCCGGCAAAATTAAGTCACTATTTACCACGCTCACATTTAGTTTGGGTTGCCTGGCTGTAATATACTTTCTTCCTCTCCAGCCAACCAGTGTAATCCTATGAATCTTTGTGGCATAACACGATTTCCTGGGCGCCTGTTGCGTCAAGTCATGTTTGCTGCCCTCGGCGGTGTGACGATCTATGCACCACCCGTCATCCGTGCCCAAACATCGCGCCAGGCCGAGCCGGCTAATCAGCAGGCTTTCTCGGAGACAGCCAATTCGCAATTGCGCGAAGCCGCGTCACTACTTGAACAGGGTCGCTCAGGAGAAGCAGAACCGATTCTGCGGCGCGTGTTCCTGGCAACGCCACGCAACGCTGACGCGCACAACCTGCTAGGAATAATTCTCGAGCAGCGGCGACAATTCAAAGAAGCTGAGCGCGAGTATCGCGCGGCCCTGCGCCATGAAAAGCTGGTAATGAACGCCCGGTTGTTAGGTTTGAGCGTGGCGGCATGTTGAAGGAGCGGCAGAGCTTGATCGTAACGACGTGATCTGACGAACAAGCGGCCCAGATCGTAGTTCGCATAGAAATTTTTATCATTTGTCGCAAGGGCCCGGCGTACTCCCACCGCAACCCCAGATTTATTGTCAGATTAGGCTTGTACTTCCAATCATCCTGCGCAAAGAAAGCGAGTGTGTGAGCGCGGAAATGACGCTGCGTGTCCGGCGGTCCACCGGTTCGCGGATCAGCATCAATCTGATAAAAGAGCGGGGTGCCGTTGGCGAAATTAAACAGTCCGCCAAACGTGTAAAGCGGACGCGCACCGCCGAGCAAATCGTTGTTGTCCTGCTCCTTGCGAAGTTCTCCGCCGAAGGCCCAGCCATGACTGCCCATTACTTTTCTGAGCGTATCACGTAACTCGAATGTCTTTTCCGAGAAGGATCTCGCCCAAATTGCGGTAGGGTGCGAATCTCCTGAGTTGTAATCGCCTTATCAACGTTTGCGTTCTCTGTTTGCAATATGGTCCCCGTTTCCTGAGTCACGGTAACGGTTGCGCTTACTTCACCCGCTTCGAGCGCCACATCAATACCCTGCACAGCCTCCGCGTTAACCGCGACGTTGTCGAAGACTTTCTGTTTGTATCCAGCCTTCTCCACCGTGAGCTTGTACTTCCCCGGCGGCAAACCCGACAACCGGTAAAAGCCTTCACTACTCGAGGTGGTTTCCTGTGTTTTGCCAGTTTCGGTGTTCGTTAACGTAACCTTCGCTTCCTGAACAAGTCCGCCACCGGTATCGGTGACAGTGCCTTCAATGCCCGCCTTGAATTGAGCTTGACCTGTAGTTATTGCAAACAAAACAAACAGGCCGCACATCAAAATGCGGACCAAACTGAATGTGGTTCGATTCATTGGAAGGCCCTCCTGAGGCCCATGGGATCTATTAGTTCTTCAGTATAAGTGCCCAAATCGTCGCAGAGCCGGGTCCTGGAGAAATCGACCCTGGCAGGGGAGACTCACTTTCGGGGAATCACCTGAATATCGCTGTCGCACATTACACCCGGGGGAAGGGCTTGTATGTGCGCCAACGCACGGAGGAAGAATTGTTAATAACACCAAAAAACTAAACTTCAATATGTATTTACCAGGCGGACTCTGGTAAGCTTGCGCCCCAAATCGGATAGTTAGATTTCAGCCGATCGCGGTGCCGCGTTTTCCAGGCACTGCAGGCAATAGCTCCGGACAGCTTTTTTCGCAATTAATCTGATAGACCACCGCAGAAGGGAAAGAGTATCAAATGCGACGCTCAACATTGATAGTTCTATTGGGTCTTTTCGCGCTATTTGCCAGCGCCTGTGTCTCCGGCACGCAAACAAACACCAGTGGGCCGAAGAAAGCCAAGGGCCCGAACGAGCCAATCAAGATTGGTTTTTCGATGGACACCTTGAAGGAAGAACGCTGGCAACGGGATAAGGATCTGGTCGAGAAGCACGCTAAAGAAGTCGGAGCCGAAGTCAACGTGCAGGTGGCCAACGGCAGCGACAGTGAACAGATCAAACAGGCCGAGAATATGCTGACGCAAGGCATTGACGTGCTGATCGTTGCGCCACACAACGGCGATATCGCAGCGTCCATTGTGGAGGCGGCTCATCGCCAGGGCGTTCCGGTGATTTCGTACGATCGTCTGATCAAGAATTCGGACGTTGACCTCTACATCTCTCATCAGGTAGTCAAGATGGGTGAAATGCAGGCGCAGTATTTGCTGGATCACGTGAACAAAAAGCCGGCCAATTTTGTCATCGTTGGTGGGTCGCCAACCGACAACAATGCGCTGCTGTTGCACCAGGGGCAGATGAATGTGCTCAAACCCGCCGTGGATCGCGGCGACGTGAAGATCGTGGCGGACGAGTACGCAAAAGAGTGGCAGGCAAGCGCCGCACTTAACATCGTTGAGAATGCCTTGACGCGGGCACACAATCAGATCGATGCCGTGGTGGCGTCAAACGATGGAACTGCGCGCGGCACCGTTCAGGCCCTCGAGGGCCAGAATCTGGCTGGTAAGGTTTTGGTCTCCGGTCAGGACGCGGATCTCGCATCGCTGAAACTCATCGTCGAGGGCAAGCAAACGATGACGATCTACAAACCAATCCAGCCGCTTGCCTACGGGGCAGTCGACGCTGCGGTGAAGCTCGCGCGCGGCGAAAAGGTGGCGACCACTGAGACCATCGACAATGCCTTTAAGAAGGTCCCGGCAATCCTGCTTGAACCGGTTGCTGTCGACAGAAGTAATCTCCTGAGTACAATAGTAAAAGATGGTTACCACACGCTTGAAGAAATTTGTGCTGGTCTGCCACCCGAGAAATGCCCGAAGCCATAGGGGGCTATAGGACCTATAAGTCCTATAGGACCTATGACCAAAACCCAGACCCAAGAACAACATGTCCATTGCCGCGCCATTCCTAGAGATGCGGAACATCACCAAGAGCTTTCCCGGCGTTCGGGCTTTGGACGGAGTTACGTTTGACCTTCACAAAAGCGAAATTCATGCGTTGGTGGGAGAGAATGGAGCGGGCAAATCAACCCTCATGAAGGTGCTCGCCGGCGTCTATCCCCATCCGCAATATGGTGGAGAGATCCTGATTAATGGGAGCGAGCAACGGTTCAGCGGTGTGCGCGATGCAGAAAATGCCGGTATAGCCGTCATCTACCAGGAGATGTCACTGGTGAAGGAGATGACAGTCGGCGAAAACATCTTCCTGGGTCGCGAACCTCGAACTTTTGGCGTCATTCGCTGGGAGGAGCTTTATCGACGTGCGCGACAGTTGCTCGCTGACCTGCATCTGTCAATCGATGCCCACACGCCCATTCGCAACCTCGGTATCGGCCAACAACAACTAGTCGAAATCGCCAAAGCGCTTTCACACGAAGCTCAGATTCTCGTGCTTGATGAGCCTACTGCCGCGCTGACGGATACGGAAGTCGAAACCTTGTTTGGAATTCTTAACGAACTCCGCGCAAGTGGCGTCGGGATGATCTACATCTCGCACAAGCTGAACGAAGTGTTCCGCATCAGTGATCGCATCACAGTTTTGCGTGACGGAAAGACTGTAGGCACAAATGTTGTCGGCGAGTGGACCGAACCACAGATCATCTCGCGCATGGTCGGACGGGAGGTCGGCGATATCTTTCCGGTGATGGACCACGTCCAGGGCGACGTTGTGTTTTCAGTCGAAAATGTTTCGGTAGACGATCCGGCAGTGACCGGCAAGAAGCTGGTAGACAACGTCAGTTTTTCGGTAAGACGCGGAGAGGTGCTGGGGATTGCTGGTTTAATGGGCGCCGGCCGCAGCGATTTGCTGATGGCGATTTTCGGGGCCCACGCCGGTCGCGTCTCAGGAGTGATTAAGCTCGAGGGAAAGCGTATTCATATTAGCAACCCGGCCGAAGCAATTAAGCAGGGTATCGCGTTTGTTACCGAGGATCGGAAGCGCTTTGGGCTGGTGTTGGACCAAACTATTCTCAACAACATGACACTCGCCGGCTTGCGACGAATATCAGGACGCTTTGTTACCAGCATCGATGCGGAGTCGGCAGCCGGCGAGCGGGCCATGAAGGATCTGCGCGTTAAAGCCAATTCCGTTTTTACAATTGCCGGCACCTTGTCGGGCGGAAACCAGCAAAAAGTTGTGCTGGCGAAATGGTTATTGACGAACCCGCGTGTGTTGTTTCTCGACGAACCTACTCGTGGAATCGATGTCGGGGCAAAGCAGGAGATCTATGCGCAGATTAATAAGCTCGCAAAAAGCGGTCTTGCTATCGTGCTTGTTTCCTCGGAATTGCCAGAGGTGTTGGGAATGTCGGATCGCATCCTCGTGTTGCATGAAGGACACTTGACCGGGGAGTTTACTCGCGCCACGGCCACGCCTGAGAATGTTATGGCCTGCGCCACCGGGCAGGTGCAATACGCTGCCTAGAAAATGTTGGAGGATATTACTCCGTCACAATTGTGACGATCGTTAGAGAGTGGACTTGTCCGCCTGCGTTGCGCGAGAAGTGGGACAAGTCCCATTTCTAAACGCGTCCAGAAAGCCCACAAGATTATGAGTAGCCCCGCAAACGACCCTGTTATTGACCGTCCACCTGCAACATCAGATCTGCCGTTGCCGGACACAGATGCGATTACGCCGGTCACTACCATTGGAAAATTCAAGATTCCTACCGACGTTCTCCGTGCTTACACGATGGTGTTTGCATTAATCGCGATCTGGATCTATTTCCACTTTTCCACTGGTCACATTTTTCTCGAGTCGCGAAACTTCTCCAACCTCATGCGACAGACATCTGTGACTGGAGTGCTGGCAGTCGGAATGCTGATGGTGATCGTCACGGCGCAGATCGATCTCTCAATTGGATCGGTGGTTGGTCTGGCAGGAGGTATTGCGGCGATTGCGCAGGGTTGGTGGGGCTATGGATTGGTTCCTTCATTGGCCGCGGGCATCGCCGTCGCGATCGCGATCGGCGCTGCGCAAGGGTCTTTGATTGCTTATTTCAACATTCCCGCGTTCATCGTCACGCTTGGAGGTCTGCTTGCCTGGCGCGGAGTTATTCTCGGATTAAGCAGAGGAGAAACAATCCCTCTCCGGCTTCAGAGTTTCAAAGCGATTGGGCAAAATTATGTTGACCCGCGGGCTGGATGGATACTGGCCGCGCTCAGCATAGCTGCTGTTGTTTGGATGACCATCGCCCGCAATCGCGCGCGGCGCCGTCATCATCTGGAAGTACCAGGCTTGGGGTTGACCGCCGTGCGCATCGCGCTGCCATCCGCAGTCATCCTGTGGTTCATTTACACTATGAATAGTTATGAGGGTGTTCCGATACCGGTAATTATTCTGATCGCCATCGCCTTAGTCGGAGCATTTCTGACTCAGAACACCACTTTCGGTCGTTATCTCTACGCTATCGGCGGCAATCCTGATGCAGCGCGCCTTTCCGGCATAAACATACGCAAGCACGTTCTCGCTGTGTTCTGCATTATGGGCGCGCTCGCTGGAGTGGCGTCGATAATTTACACCGCTCGCGTTGGCAGCGCCTCGCCCGACGCCGGACAATTGTTGGAACTCGATGCCATTGCCGCTTGCGTAATTGGCGGCACCAGCCTGATGGGTGGGAGGGGAACCGTGTTTGGCGCGATCCTGGGTGCGGTTATCATGGCGAGTCTCGATAACGGCATGTCTCTAATGAGGGTCCAACCTTACTCGCAAATGATTATCAAGGGTGCGATTCTGGTCGCTGCAGTAGGACTGGATATGGCAGGCCGGAGAAAGAGTTAGGACCAATACAGAAC
>JALYSR010000179.1 GCA_030854715.1 Acidobacteriota bacterium | reverse complement strand
GGTTGAGTCATCGAATTGTTCGCGCTGCGCGCTCATTGCGGGCGGGACGCCCGCGGTCCCAGCATTAACGGTCCCAGCATTAACGGACCCGGTGTTAAGTTGAAGCACCGCCGCGCGGCGATCGTTTTTCAATTCAGAAAAAAAGTCTTGCCAATCTTCACCTTCACGCTCGGTGATGAAACCCAACTCGACCAGCGCGTCGTGCAATTCGTCAGCATTCTCAACTCGCGGCCAGGCCTCGTCGCGCACACGATCGATCGCCCCCTGATCCAACTTGCCCATGTCCTTCGCAGTTTCAGGATCCAGCCAGCGGCGCTGAGAAACCGCACGCGTGCGTCGTTCTTCCAGCGGCGCATCATCGAGATAAGCGTATGGTCGGGCGTTGAGTATTTCCTGCGCTAGCGGTGAAGCTTCAATCACGTCTCGCGCAAAGAGATTCTTCTCATTGCGTTCGATCGATGTCAGTAGTCTTTCCAGGCTGTCAACATCCATCGCCTCTTCCAGACAATCTTTTACTGTCTGGTCGACCAGCGGATGCACGGGGATTTCCCGTTCACCGCCGCCGAGATTCTCCTGGCAAGCAACCTGATCGGGGAATATGGCGGTCAACAGATCTTCTGCGTCCATGCGTTGCAGCTGCGCTGGAATCTTCTTGCCGCCGCGCCGCCGCAAGACGGCCAGTGCGCGCGTCACGTTCCAGCGCCAGCGAATGTTCCACATGGGCGCATCCAAAAGTGCCTGGCACAAAAGCTGGCGAACTGTTTTGGAGTTGAGATAGTGGAACACATCGTCTAACGGGAAACTGTGCGTTGGACCAAGCGAGAGCACGATCGCATCTTCGGTAGCCGCGGCTTGCAGCTCAAAGTTGAACTTGCGGCAGAAACGTTTCCGCAGCGCCAGGCCCCAGGCGCGATTGAGCCGGCTGCCAAACGGTGAATGCAACACCAACTGCATGCTGCCGCTGTCGTCGAAGAAACGCTCGAGTACGAGGTTCTTCTGCGAGGGCATCACGCCGAGCACAGCCTTGGCGCCGGCAAGGTACTCGACAATTTGTTCGGCGGCCGCGCGCGAAATGCCAACCTCGTCTACCAGATACTGAATGGCTGGCTCCAGCAGTCTGCCAGTTCTCTTTTGGCAATCCGCCTCACCGTCCTCAAACTCGCTGGCGACGTTGATCTCCGTCCCGCTTTCCGGACGTTGGACTTTGGACGTTGGACTTTGGACTGGATCGGGGCCGTTAACCCGGTTCGCAACCTCTTCACGAAGTCGCGACACCGAAACCGAAAGCTCATGTGTACGCGCGGGTGCTTCGCCCAGCCAGAAGGGAATCGATGGTGGTTGTCCATGCGCGTCCTCGACCCGCACCTTGCCCTGTTCGACGCGAAGCACACGCCACGATGTGTTTCCGAGTTGAAAGATGTCGCCTTGCAAACTCTCGATAGCGAAGTCTTCATTAACCGACCCGATCACCAGATCGCTCGGCTCGAGTACCACCGCATAATCTGCCGTATCGGGAATCGCTCCACCAGAGGTGATCGCCGAAATTCTCGCGTTCCGCCGCCCGCGTATGCGCTGGTTGACCGCGTCGTGATGCAGATATGCTGAGCGTCGACCCCGCTTGGTGGAAAAACCTTCCGCGAGCATGCGAAGGACTGAGTCAAACTGTTCGCGTTCCAGATTTCGATAGGGATAGGCGCGCTTGACCATCTGAAACAGGTTGTCTTCGGTCCACTCTTCAGCGGCCGAGGCGGCGACTATTTGCTGGGCCAGAATGTCTAGTGGCTGCTCGGGCAATTCCAGACGGTCGAGTTCGCCACGGCGCACGGAATCAATTATCGCGGCGCACTCCACCAGTTCGTCGCGCGAGAGCGGAAAAATCCTGCCCTTCGGAAACCCTGCAACCGTGTGATTTGAACGACCCACACGCTGTAAAAAACTAGCAATCGAACGAGTCGAGCCGAGCTGGCAAACCAGGTTGACGTCGCCGATGTCGATTCCAAGTTCGAGAGAAGCGGTGGCAACCAGCGCACTCAACTCGCCGGCTTTCAGTCGTTGTTCCGCCGCCAGCCGTTGCTCGCGAGCCAGGCTGCCATGGTGCGCGGCAATATTTTCATCACCAATACGTTCACCAAGATGACGCGCCACGCGTTCCGCCAAACGTCTCGTGTTGACGAAAACCAGCGTGGTCTTGTGTTGGCGAATTAGCTGGGCCAGACGGTCGTAAACTTCGTCCCAAACTTCGCCGGACATCACGGCTTGCAGTGGAGATTCAGGAAGTTCAATTGCCAGATCCAGGCGTCGAGTGTGCCCGCTGTCGATGATGGCGCAGTCAGGGGTGCCTGCCGCGTTGATATTTGCGGTGCCCACGAGAAAACGCGCGACCTCCTCGATGGGACGTTGTGTAGCTGACAGACCGATGCGGACCAAAGGCTGATTACTGAGCGTCGATTGCTGATCCTGCTCATCAGGGGTTTGCGCCTGGTGTTGCCGGACAAGCTGTTCCAGGCGTTCCATCGAAAGCGCGAGATGGGAACCACGTTTGTCGCCGACGACCGCGTGAATTTCATCAAGGATGACTGTGCGCGTAGTCTCCAACATGCGACGACCACCTTCGCTGGTCAGCAGGATGTAGAGTGATTCCGGCGTCGTCACCACGATATGCGGCGGCCTCTTGGTCATCGCTGTGCGCTCGCCTTGCGGTGTGTCGCCGGTCCTGACAAACGTCCGGATGTTGACCTCGGGCAGACCCATCGCGCGCAACTCTTCCTGAATCCCGGCCAATGGAATTTGCAGGTTGCGCTGAATGTCGTTGCTGAGAGCTTTGAGCGGAGAAACGTAAACGACATGAGTTGTATCGTCGAGTTTGCCGTCCACGCCGAGCCGCACCAGATCGTCGATGGCGGCGAGAAACGCAGCCAGAGTTTTTCCGGAACCGGTGGGCGCGGCAATCAGCGTATTTTTATGCTGCTTGATGGCCGGCCAGGCCTGCGCCTGCGGAGAAGTCGGCGCGGGAAAGCTCTTCGCAAACCAGCGCGCCACGGCTGGGTGAAATATTTCCAGATTCATTGGGAGGAAAATTATAACCTAAAGCAGGACGATTTGCACAAATGAAACACTGGCCTACTGCTGGAATTTCGGAGAATTAAGATAGGTCCGATAGGTCATATAGGACCTATTTCTCCCCTCACTCGAATTGTTTCTTAAAACTTTCGAACTGTTTTTTCAGCATTCCCACTTCCGCTTTGAGTGTTTCCACTTCCGCTTCGAGCGCTGCCACTTTGTCGCTGTCGCGACCGCGACTTCGGGCCGGTGCAACCTCTGGACTCGCCGTGTCGATTGAAACTTCTCCTGAAAGCAAGTGGGCATAACGAACTTCTTTTTGACCGGGCTGACGCGGCAAGCGCGTGACGAGCGCGTCGGGCTCTCTCGAAATTAGGGAATTCAGCGTGGCGTCAACCTCTTCCAATCCGGCAAACTCATTCAGCCGAAACGCGCGCGTCGCCAGTTCGCCAGTTGTCTGAGGCCCTCTGAGCAGCAGCACACACACCAGAGACAACTCCGGCTGGCTCAAATGCATTACCTCCGTCAGCACGTGTTTGTATTTTGGCACTCGACTGGTGCTGCCATAAAAAACATAGGCCAGATTCTTCTCGCGCAGACTTTCCAGCGCCTGCGCAACTTCCTCTTCTGTGTATGAAGTGACGGGACTGCGGTTGTTCTTCTGATTACAGGCGAGCGTCAGCGAGTTAAGAGTTAGGGGATAGTACTCGGGCGTAGTCACCTGTTTCTCGATCAAGGAACCAAGCACTCGTACTTCGACATCATTCAATATCGTTGGCATTTTTAGTTTAATCGTCGGCTGAACTGCTGCAATCAAATGTCCCTGGCGCAGCGGAAGCCCGAGACCATCCAGCGTTCGTGCGCGTGAAAGAAATTGCGGTAGGTCGAGCGAATGTGCAGTTGCGGCGTCGCGAATGAGCCGCCGCGCAAGACCTTCTGGTTAACAAACCATTTGTCGTTGTATTCGTCAAATTCCGATTTGAACCCGGGATAGGGAACGTAATCCGATGTGGTCCACTCCCAAACATCTCCAATCATCTGCTGGCAACCGTAACCGTTTTGTCCGGCAGGATAAGCACCGATGGGCGCAACCGACCAAAGACCGTTCTCAAAGAGATTAGCTTTTACCAGGTCAACTGCCTCGTTTCCCCAGGGAAAATCTCTCCGCTCACTTTCGGCCGCTGCAGTCATCGCCGCCTTTTCCCATTCAGCTTCCGTTGGCAAACGTTTGCCCGCCCACTTCGCAAAGGCTGAGGCGTCGAAGAAACTGACATGAGTCACCGGCTCATTCCCTTTGCTTTCCGCTGGGTGCAAACCGGAAAAGTCTCTAATCATCCATTCGCCATCCTTGAGTTCCCAGTAAAGCGGCGCCCGCCACCCGTCGCGATTGACAACCTCCCAGCCTTCGGAAGACCACCAACGAAAGTTTTGATAACCGCCGTCGCGGATGAACTCGAGATAGTCGCCGTTGCTGACGAGGGCGCGGTCGATGGCATAGTCCTGCATGAAGACTTGATGCGCAGGTTTCTCGTTGTCGAAAGCGAAGTCGTTTTTGGAGTGCGGCGGTCTGGCGCCGCTTTGGCCTGCGCCCTCCCTGACGGTCGGGCTACTGCCATGCTCACCGTAGCCAAGCCAGAAGAGTCCCCCTTCGATCTCCGCCATCCCTTCAACCTTCACTGCTGACGGAGGTGCAGGCTTCATTGGCGCGTCATACTGATCGCAAAGCA
>JALYSR010000173.1 GCA_030854715.1 Acidobacteriota bacterium | reverse complement strand
GAGTAACCAGGGCGATCGAGCCACCGGTTTCTCCACCGCAAGGGCCTTACCGGTCCGCACAGATGCCGGCACCGGCTGCTGGTTTTAATCCCTGGAAAGTTTTAGTCCCGGCGGTGATTGGCTTGCTAGTGATCTTCGCTGCGATTTATGCGTTTACGCGCAACCCTTCTCAGCCGTCGACCTCTCAGGGTTCGAGCCTGGCTGCCGACCCAAACGCGCAGCCGGTTGAAGCAGCCAGCCCGCCCACAGGCCGGTCTGAAACCGGAATTCCGGTGGGGGGCCTGACAAATCCAACCGCCACGCCCGTCACGAATAGTTCTCCTTCGCCTTCACCAACTGAGAATCCGAATGACATCGGAGGCGTGAACATCAATGCTAACGACAACTCAAATGAGAATTCAAACAGGAAGGCGCCGACGCTGCCATCACCTTTGCCGAGCAAGCCGGTGGTTCTTGAAACGCCTCCACCGCTTCCCGCGGCCACAAAAGCACCCGCGCCAAGGCCCACTCTGCCGCCGCCGCCGAGCGCTTCACCTCTGGGCATTCCGCAATGAACGGTTGAGTTTTCTAGACGCGGATCATGAGGTTGCGTCTCGGATCATATTAACTAAACGCCTGTCTTCGTCGATCGAGATTTCAACTTCAACGACATAGCAGGGAATATCGAGGTCAAGGCATCTGATCTTAGTCGCATCCTTTGCTGTGGTAAAAAGCGCCTCTGCTCCCCTGGCCTTTGCCCCTTTAACCAGGATACCAAGTTCGGCCTGGTTGTAGTTATGGTGGTCGGCAAACGCCCGAGTGAAACTGAGTGGGTACCCCTCGCGACGAAGATGATTAAAGAATGACTCAGGATTGCCTATCCCACAGAAGGCGCCCACTGGTCGCTTGATGTGAGCGTTGTCAATGGTTTTGCCATTGACTGTGCTCAGGCGCGAGGTAATCATGCGTGACGAGAGAATGGGCACATCACCAACGACTCGGTGTATGTCGTTAATCAATGAAGTAAGATCCTCAACCTGATCCGTTCTGGTAATCACAATGCAATCAGCACGCGTCAAACCTTTCAGTGGTTCGCGCAATCTTCCAACCGGCAGCAGACGACCGCCGCCCCAGGGATTCGTTGCATCAATGACGACCAAATCGAGGTTGCGCGAAAGACGCAGGTGCTGAAACCCATCGTCGAGCACAAAGACGTTCGTGTTTAAGTTCCCGATTGCCCACTGCCCAGCAGCCACGCGATCCGGATTCGAGATAACTGCTGCAATTCCCAGCAGATTCTCGGCCAGTAGAAAAGGTTCGTCTCCGGCTTCACGTTCGTTAGCGAGGAGTTCGGCGCCGTTCGAAACGACGACCTGCAATTTTGGGTCGACTCTGCCGCAACCTCTGGTGAGCACGCAAATTTTTTTCTCGTCGTGTTTGCCTGGGTTCGTGCTCTCATTTGAAATCGCACGGCAAACCCATTCGACTAGTGGTGTCTTACCCGTTCCGCCTGTCGTGATGTTGCCCACGCTTATGACTGGAGCCTCAAGCTTCGAAACTGAAAACCACCCGCTCCGGTAAGCTGCCAGGCGTACTCGCGTAACTGCACCGTAAAGTGTGTCGAGGGGCATCATTATCACTGAGGCAGGAGACTTCATGCGGTCGGCGAGTGCTGGGCGCTCAAAGACTTAACACTCTTCACCACGGTGGCAGGTTCTGGAAGCATCGAGTTGAGTAACTCGAGTGTGCGGTCGGTAGCGCCACGGTTTTCGTTGACCAGATTCGCGGCGCGTTCACCGAGTTCCTGTTGTTTCTTCGGGTTGGCGAGCAATTCCGAAAGCACATTTTCAAGTTCAACGATTGCAACCGAATCCGCCATTGGTTGTAGTTGAATAATAGCGCCGGCTTTAACGAAAGTTTCCACAATGAACTGAAAATTGTAGGTGTGGGGCCCAGTTATGACAGCGGTGCCTGCCGCCGCCGGCTCAACGATATTATGCCCTCCGCTTTTCGCAATGCTTCCGCCTACAAAAACAATCGAAGCAAGGGAATAGATGGATGGCAGTTCCCCGATACTATCCAGGAGCACAACGTCAGCTTCCCTGTCGCTTGCATCAGCCGGTGACGTTCTACTGGTCCAGCGCAATCCAGAAGCGTGGAGCAAGTCAGCAACGCCCGCAAAGCGCTCAGGATGACGCGGCGCAATAATCAGTCGCGGTTTAGATTCCTGCCTGGTGATTACCTGCCGGAAAGCATTAAGTATGACTACTTCCTCCGGCGCGTGTGTGCTGGCCGCGAGTATCAATGGACTATCTGTAGACAACCCAAATCTTTCACGAAACTCCGTGGTTAATGAATCATTAAGCGGAATGGTTCCTGCATCGAATTTCATGTTTCCAGATACGAACGTTTTTTCAGCCTCCATCCCAAGCGCGCGAAGGCGCTCGGCATCAGCGTCTGTCTGCATGATTGCGAGATTTAGTGAACTAAAGATGCGGGACATGAAGTTCTTGATCCATCGGTAGCGTCTGAAGGATTGTTGTGAAAGCCGGCCGTTTACTATTGCGACCGGAATTTGTCGTACTTTGCATTCGCGCAAAAAGCTCGGCCACAGTTCTGTTTCCATTATGAGAATTGCGGAGGGGTTAATCGCTTTTATCGTTTTGCGTACGATCCAGCGCCAGTCGAAAGGGAAGTAAAAGATCTTTTCGACTTCGTCCTTAAACACTTGCCTGGCGAGGTTTTGCCCGGTCACCGTGATGGTGGAGATTGCTATCGAGTATTCCGGAAACTGCCCTCTTATGCCACGTACCAACGGCCGCGCTGCCTGGGTTTCGCCTACCGAGACACAGTGAATCCAGATTACAGGCCTGCCATTCATCCCAAGGGGGGACACCGATCCCAATCGCTCACTGAAACCGGCGACATACTTACCATGGCGGAAGGCATCGAGAAGGAAACGCGGCAGCAGCAGGATAACGGCGACGCCAAGTAGCAGGCTGTAGAGGAAGTACATTATGTGGGATAGGCTTTGTGCCTATCTTTGATCCGTTGACAGGCAAGAACTCCTGTCCTACTCATGGACAGACAAGAATGTCTGTCCTACTCACGCCGTTTACTTGGCCCGTTCGATGTAGCGGCCTTCAGTGGGATCCACTCGAATGCGGTCTCCTTCATTAACAAATGGTGGCACGGTCACCGTAACTCCATTTTCCAGGGTAGCAGGCTTGTTAACATTGGAAACGGTTGCGCCCTTCATGGTGGGTTCGGTTCGCGTTACAGTCAATTCCATCGAAGGCGGCAGGTCAATTCCGATGGGCGCTCCTTCGTAAAACTCCGCTTGCAGCTTCAGGCCCGGAGTCAACCACTGTGCTGCGTCGCCTAGTTCCTCACCGCTGAGAGCCACCTGCTCGTAGTTTTCCGTGTTCATGAAGTGGTGATGCGAACCGTCGGAATACATGTACTCCATTTCATGCTGTTCGAGGGTTGCGCGGTCAACGGTATCGGCCGAGCGGAACCGGTGCTCAAAAGACGAGCCCGTCTTGATGTTCCTGAGCTTTGCCTGCACCATTGCGCGCAAATTGCCGGGCGTGTGGTGGCGAAATTCCATAACTTTGCACAGCTCGCCATTGAAGAGAATTACCATTCCGCGCCGGATCTGAGTTGCCGATATAGCCATAAACCTATTTAAGTCTCCGTCTAAAGTCTCGCGTTTTATTGCTGCAGCCTTCTGTTAAGCGCCCGCGTCTGTTTTTGAAACGCGTAGTCTAGCGAGGCAGAAGGCGCCTTGTCCAGCGGGTGTAATGCAATTTGTTTACTTGAGGTGTTGTACAGCAAAAAGGCGGCTTCACTGGAACCAAAGAGTCCCGGATCCACCGCCTTTTTTGAGGAGCCCACCTACCTCTTTTGTCTAAACG
>JALYSR010000136.1 GCA_030854715.1 Acidobacteriota bacterium | reverse complement strand
GAATATGGCGAGCAAGGTACACGGCTCCCATCCCACCCTTGCCCAGCAAAGTCTCAATGTTGTATTGGCCATCGAGCACGGTGCCGACGATCGAAGACGGATCGTCTTCCAGAACCTCGCCGTCAGTCGGGCAGAAGCTCACACTATCTTCATATTTCGATTGGCAGACAGTGCAGTATTTCATTCAGGTCAAAATCTGAAGTACCACATGGAAATGGTGTTTTCTGCGCGGATGTTTCCCGGGTTCAAGTCGTCCGCGTCGCTTTTTTCGTCGGTCATTCCGTCCATTCAGGAAGTGTCGGAGGAAGGTAGTCTATCACACGAAAGCGGCTGGGCGCGTGCGTGAAAAGGGTTCGATGAGACGCCGTTTCAGCGTCTTAGAAACGTTGGCCCGACTACGTAAATCACGAAATCGCCCGTGAAATGTGCAATCATCGCAGCTTCGAGTCCATGCTTCCGGTAGAGATAGCCAAACGCGATCCCCGCGATACCGTTGAGCATCAGTGCGGCGGCCACCACAAGTGGTGTAATCGGCATGAAGAACGAGGTGGACGGAAGATGGCCGAGTCCGAACAGGACTGCAACCAGGATGTTCGCGAACCAGAAGGCTGAATTTGACAGCTCGGGTGCAGTCTTTCGCCAGCTTCGATTCACGATCCAGGCAACCAGCGACAATAGAAAGAGTCGCGTCAACAACTCTTCGTAAATCCCTCCGTAGAAGCATGCAAGAAATCGCTTCCATACCGGGAGCCTGGCAGCAATGACAAAAGGCAGGTTTGGAAGTCGAGGCACGAGCACCAGCAGAGACATCAACAATATAATTCCGACCGGGATGCCGACGCGTAAACCGGATCTAACTATTTTTCCTACTCTCGCGCTCGAGTCTGTACTTGGATTTGAACCATTGACCCAGGATTCCAGCAGCGGCGCGCGGAGGCCCAGCCTTCGCGAGAGCTTCAGTCCCAACCAAACGACAAAAGCGAGTATGGCCAGATTCTGAACAACACCAACTGCAAGAAGGAGAGGCAGGGAAATGTTGGGGACCTCAATTTTAGCGACGACAGCGTCAAGCATGTCAAAAGCAATCGGAATGATTGACAGCGCGCTAAGAATTGCGGCGATTAATAGCAACCAAAAAAGCCGCCAGGGATATGCTTGTGAAGGTGAAGCAGGATCGTCCACGGGTCAGGTATAGATTCGTCGAGCGTATTCTTCGACCATGCGATCACTGTTGAACTCGGGAACAAGCGTGGTGATCGAACGTTTCATCAGCGATATCCACTTGCGTGGCAGGCCCTTGTCATCGCGGTCGTAGTAAAGCGGCACGACTTCCTGCTCCAGCATTTTGTAAAGCGACTCCGCATCGCTCGCATCAACGTCCGCCGCCTCAGCTCCATCAACTCCACTGCCAATCGCAAATCCGTTCGTGCCGTCATAACCCTCAAGCCACCAGCCATCGAGCACTGACAGGTTTATGCCACCATTAGTTGCTACTTTTTCCCCGCTTGTTCCTGAAGCTTCCAGCGGGCGCCGTGGAACGTTTAGCCAAACGTCCACCGACTGAACTAACTGCCGCGCAATTTCGTGGTCATAATCCTCAAGAAACACCGCCCGGTCGCGAACGCGGGCATCATACTTCCAACGGGCTACTTGCTGTAGGATCAGCTTTGCTTCCCCATCCTGAGGATGGGCCTTTCCGGCAAAGACAAACTGTACCGGCCGCTGTTCGTTGTTGACGATCTTAAACAGGCGTTCCGGATCCTTGAGCAAGAGACTCCATCGCTTGTACCCGGCGACACGGCGCGCAAAACCAATGGTCAATGCTTCGGGCTCAAACATATTCTTCGCTGCTTCGGCGTAGTCTGACGTCTCGTCGCGATTGACGCGCGCCAAAAACGATCGGTGCCGAATGAAGGCAACCAGGCGCTGCTTCAACAGCGAATGCGCAGCCCACAATTCCTCGTCAGATATCCTCGCAATGCCCTGTTCCCAATGAGCGCGGTTACGCACGTGAACCGCCCAGTCTTCGCCCACATACTTCTGATAGAGCGAACGAATCAACGGAGCTACCCACGTTGGCGCGTGAACACCATTTGTGACGTGAGTAATGGGCACCTCTTCAATTTTGCGTTCGGGCCAAAGCTTCTGCCAGAGAGCGCGCGAGACCTCGCCATGCTTCCGACTCACGCCGTTAGTAGATCGGCACATGCGAATTGCCAAAGGCGTTAGGCCATAAGCGTCCGCCGCATTCTTAGGATCGCTGCGGCCCAGAGCAATGAACTCTTCGTGATTCAGGCTCAGCTCTTTTTCATATCGAGGCCCAAAGGACCGCGTCAGGAGATCAACGTCAAACTCATCGTTTCCGGCGGCGACGGGCGTGTGCGTGGTGAAAACACAAAGCTGCCTCACAACTTTCGCGGCCTCGGCAAAACTCACACCTTGCGATTGAACCTGCTCGCGAGCTAATTCAAGCGTCAGGAAAGCCGAGTGACCTTCGTTGAGATGAAAAACACTGGGCTTGATACCCAGCTTGCGAAGCAACCTGACGCCGCCGATTCCTAAAAGCATTTCCTGGACGATGCGCGTTTCACGATCGCCGCCATACAGGTGTCCTGTTACAAAGCGATCTGTTTCGTCATTTTCGGAAATGTTGGTATCGAGCAGGTAAAGAGCAACACGGCCTATGTCTGCTCGCCAAACCTGAGCCCGCACGGCGCGGTTGCGGATCAATACTTCGATTGACAGGGGCTTGCCTTCGTCATCCTTGATCTGATGAAGCGGCAAGTCCTTCGGATCAGTCTCGCCATAGGATTCTTCCTGCCAGCCTTCGAGGCTGAGGCGCTGGCGGAAGTAACCAAAATGATAAAGCAGACCAACCGCGACGAGCGGCAGACGCAGATCGCTAGCCGACTTGAGATGATCCCCGGCCAGCACACCAAGTCCACCCGAATAGAGTGGCAGCGAATTGTGAACCCCGTACTCGGCGCAGAAATATGCCACCGGATTTTCCGGAGTGATCGTGGCGTGTCCCCGGCCGTTGGAATTCGCCCAGCTTTCGGCGGTAGTCGCGATGTAATGTTCAAAACCCTCGGCAAGTTTGTTCACTCGAGCGATGTAGACTGGATCGGTGGCCATCTGCGCCAGCCGATACGCCGAGACGCGGGCCATGAGCAAGCGAGGGTTGTGTTCGCATTCGTCCCAGACTTCCGCATCCAGATCGCGGAAAACACCGGCTCCATCCGGGTACCAACTCCACCAATAATTCCAGGAAAGGCGCTCCAGCGGTTGAAGGGGTAACGGCAAAGCGGGACGCTCAACCAGCGTTTTCTTTTTCCGGTTTTCGATGGTTTCAATCATTGCGATAAGAAATATAGGACAGGACTCTCGCCTGTCCTCAGAAATGACCGTCTCCCCAGGATCAACCTAAAAACAAAGCGGTTCTTATAACACACCTCAAGTGGGACGACGAATGCAGAACCGGGAGCAGTAGCGACCGGGTGCTACACTCAAGATTCGTGTTTGATATCGGCAAGTCAAAGGCAGGTTGAGTGAAGGACCCGGTCGCTACCGCTCGCGGTTCTGTATTTGTCTGTTTCAAATCGGCTTTCTCACTCACCCGGTCGCTGCCGCAGGCCTGTAAAGAGCGCACCTGCGTTGCTGATAGGTACACCCTATTTCCCCGTGAATCGCTGGTGTTCTAGAAAAGTCTCAGCAGCCTGTGCCTGGAAAAAAACCAGTCTCACTTTTTTTATTTGCTCATCGGTCGCCAGATATTTCTCGATTGCTGCTGAAGAAACCGCTGCGGCCTCTGCCTGTGGATAACCAAACACGCCGGTTGAAATCGCCGGAAACGCTATTGACGAGAGTGAGTGACTGGCCGCCAGTTGCAATGAGTTTTGATAGCATGCCGCCAACAATCGGGCTTCCTCACCCCGATGCTCTCCATACACCGGCCCAACGGTGTGAATCACATATTGTGCTGGTAGATTTCCTGCCGTAGTTATGACTGCTTCGCCAGTGGGCAGCCCCGCTGGATGCTGCGTTCGCCTAATCTCACGGCAGGCCTCCAGAATCTCACGTCCGCCCGCGCGATGAATTGCGCCATCGACTCCACCTCCACCCAGAAGGCTAGAGTTAGCAGCATTGACGATTGCATCGACGCTTTCACCAGTAATATCGCTGACAACTACAACCACACGTCCGCCCAAAAGATTTTGTTCTGGTTCAGCGTTCAAGCTTTGCCTTATTTGCTTCTTATCGAGGGGCGTAACCTGAGGGTTGAACTCTACACATCGTCGACATCTGCGGGCTCGGCGCCAGGAAGTTCTTCGTCGCGGGGCTTAACACTTACCTCGTCAAACATATCCTGCCGGCGAAGCGCCTCAGCAACACCTTTTGCTTTTAGTTCACTTAAAGGATGATCAGCGTCAGCACTGGCTATCTCAAATAAGCGTTCGTCGAGCATCACTACGCCGAGGGAGCCCAGCGTCACGCCCGGCGTAATTTGAATCTCGTTCATGTTGTGGATTTTGAAGTGTCCGGTTTGTTCGACCCAGTCCTCGATGAACGGATCGCGCAGCGCATGCTCGGCTTCGGATTCCGAAAGATACGCCCCTTCGACGATTAGACAGTATTCGCGCACGTTACCAGCCGGTTACCGATCCATTATGGTTCGAGAATGATGCCGCTAGTGACTCCTAGCCGGGCGGAGGAATGGATTTGAATCAACATTGCAAATCAGTAGTGCAGTTTACCATCATCGCTTTGCTACCGTACATTCTTTTGGTCCGGGGTGTAACGGGTCCGACTAACTTTACCACCGCACTTGTTCGTAAACCAGCAGAAATTAATTGTGCGGGTCGATGATAAGTCGAGGCTTAAGAGAACGCCGCCGGGACTTGATTTCCGCGGCGGCGTTTGAGGGTTAGTAGACCGTTTTGCTCTGTTCTATTAACTGGTTTTAAGAGGGACGGGCAGATTGTTCATTCAGCGTCTGTCTCAGATTCTTGAAATAAGAATCGAAGGTAACGAAGCCGCTGATTCCCTGGAAGAAAGCTTCACCACCCGTATCATTGGCCAAACGATTAAGTGAACTCTGACCAAAGCTGGCGGCTAACCCGCTCCGACTCGTCAAGCCAACCGATGGCGCATAGAAAGAGTAAACTGCAACCTTTCGATCATTGGCTTGCTTGATTGCCCGCTCAAGATCGATCGTGTTAAGTGAACTGCCGAGGTCAAAGCCTCGTGAAGTATCAAGTCCATCTGAAATCAGCAACACCGCGTTTCTCCCCTTGAAGCCGTTGAAGCTGCGGAGAGCCTGAACAACCTGCTCGTAAGGATTAAACGGTGAACCCGATTCGCTGGATCTAAGAATCCTCAGTGAACGGCCGGCTTTTCCCAGGTCCGTAGTAAACGGCTGGCGAATCTGCAACGAACCCGCCGTGATATATCCAACCATCACCCGCGAGCCGCTCGGAAGCGAGGTTATGAAGTCACGCGTAATATCCAGCTCATTGCTGACTTGCGTTGTCAGATCATCCTGAATCAAGACAGCGAGGTTTACGGGTTCGTAAACCCGTCCAGTTTCGTTTCCTTTATCAGTTGAATTGGCAGCAAATATGGTTACGCTGGCTGCCAATGCCAAAATAATCACAGCTGCAAACGAAATTAATCTCCGGTATAACATGATTCCCTTTCTCTCTCGGTCATACAGTTTTGTTGTGCTGACTTCGATGCAAAATCGGACGAAAGAGATGGCCGTGCGATCATCCTGGCACCACCGTTTAGGTGAAAAACGACCAGTTTTACCGCTCTTTTTGTCCCGAGAATTCCACTGGGCAACTACATCGGGTTTGCGCTCGCAGTAGTCCCGTCCGGGTAACTTGCCTTTAGCCTTACGGCTCGGATAAATTACTTCCCAATCCGACATCGCGGTAGGACAGGCATTCCTGCCTGTCCAATATTCAAATCGACAGCCAGGAATGTCTGTCCGACCCGCTCTCTGAAAGGAATTATCTTTATGAAAGCCTATGCTACGGAGTCTATTCGCAACCTTGCGGTCATCGGACACGGCGACGTAGGGAAGACGCAACTGATCAGTTCGCTTCTCTACGTCGCCGGAGCCACACCGCGCTGGGGTAAAGTCCAGGAAGGCACTACTGTTACGGACCACGAAGAAGATTCCATCGCCCGCAAGATCACACTCAATACCTCGCTCGCCCATTTAGAACATCGTGATACAAAAATAAACTTCGTCGATACGCCGGGTTACGCTGCCTTTGTAGCCCATGCGCGTCCCGCATTGCGCATCGCTGACTGCGCCCTGGTTGTTCTTGATGGGGTAAAGGGCGTCGAAGTGCAAACTGAAAAGACCTGGGCTTATGCAAATGAATTTATCGTTCCGCGAATTATGGCGGTTACCAAACTTGATAAGGAGCATGCGGATTTTGGCGCTGCGGTCGAGAGCGCGCAGAAAACTTTCAGCCGGGCGATTATTCCCTTCACCTTGCCGATTGGAAAAGAAAAAGATTTCCGCGGAGTGGTTGATGTGGTCCACATGAAAGCTTACGAACTGGGTGCTGACGGGCAGGCTAAAGAAATTGAGATTCCAAGCGAAGGTCGCGAGTATGTTGATAAGACGAGAGAACGGCTGGTGGAGCTGGTGGCTGAATCTGACGACGCCTTGCTGGAGAAATACTTCGAACAGGGGACGCTCGACGAAGCAGACATTCTCCCTAACATCAACAAAGCCATCGCTAACAGCAAACTGTGCCCGGTATTTGCCGTCTCAGGGGAAACGCTTGTCGGGCTGCGGGCCTTGCTCAACTCTATAGTCGATTACGTTCCGGATCCGGCGCATCACACTGCTGAATACGGGTTGCCCGTCGACGCTCGTCCGGATGCAGAAAAGATCGCCCGTAAGTACAGCGACAGTGATCCCTTCTCCGCTTATTGTTTCCGCACAGTTGCCGATCCTTTCGCGGGGCGTATCAATGTAATGAAGGTGATCAGCGGCAAGTTGCAAACCGATGCCACTGTGCTCAATTCTTCACGTGGAACCATGGAGCGCCTCGGCGTGTTGCATTCAATCCAGGGGAAACAACTCGACAAGGTTCCGGAAGCGCACGCCGGCGATATCATCGCTTGCGTAAAACTGAAAGAGTCGCAAACCGGCGACACGCTCTGTGACAAACAAGCTCCCATCGTTTACCCCCCGGTCGAGTATCCGGAAGCTGCAATCGCCTTCGCGATCGAGCCCAAGTCGCGTCAGGACGAAGAAAAGATTAGCGTGGCGCTGCACAAGATCCTGGAGGAAGATCCGGCGCTTCACTTTACTCGCGACGCACAAACGAAAGAGTTCCTGCTTTCCGGTTCAGGTCAACTGCATGTCGAGACCGTCGTCGAGAAGCTGAAGAAGCGTTACATCGTTGAGGTGACGCTTCACCCGCCCAAAGTCCCTTACAAAGAAACCATCACCCAGCGCGCCGAAGTGCAGGGACGTCACAAGAAACAGACGGGCGGCCGCGGACAATTCGGTGATTGCAAAGTTGTCTTTGAACCCTTGCCGCGAGGCGGCGGCTTTGTTTTTGAAGATAAGATTTTTGGCGGCTCAGTGCCGCAACAGTTCCGGCCGGCAATTGAGAAAGGCATCATAGAAGCCGCGCAATCGGGAGCTGTGGCAGGTTATCCGCTTGTCGATTTCAAGGTGCAACTGATTGACGGTTCGTATCACAACGTCGACTCCGATGAGCATTCGTTTCGCGCGGCTGGTCGCAAAGCCTTTCGTGCGGCGATGGAAAAGGTGAAGCCGTCAATTCTTGAACCGATCATGGACGTGGAAATCTCTGCGCCACAGGAAAACAGCGGCGACATAATGGGTGACCTAAATTCCCGTCGCGGCCGCGTGCAGGGTATGGAAACGAACGGCAAGCTGCAGGTGATTAAGGCCCAGGTGCCGATGTCTGAAATGCTCAACTATCAATCGACGCTGAATTCGATCACCGCGGCGCGCGGCTCGTTTCACATGCAGTTCTCTCATTACGATCCCGTTCCGGGAAATCTGGCTCAGAAAGTTATCGAGCAGTCGAGAGCTGAAGGGCGGATTCGCGGCGGCGAAGAAGAAGAATAGCGCCGGCGCCGGGCAGTCCTTTCCAGCCATGCATCATCTGGAAAGCGGACTTGTCCGCCAAGCGCCAACGCATCGTCTAGAGAGCGGACTTGTCCGCCTCGCGCGGTGGGCAGGAGTGCCCTATCTAAACAGAAACTCTAAACGGCTACCCCGCCATGAAAACAGCGGCCCCGCGATGAAATCTCGATGGGCCGCTGCTTTTGTTTGAGTGGTACTGTTGACGCCTAGGGGTTCTCTACTGCCACAGGCGCCGGGCGCGAGCGCATCGCCGCGATGCCCAGGACAATCAATAAAGCCGCGGCAGCTGCAGTGGCCCAGTAGCGCCAATCGTGAATCGCCGAACGCCCCCGCCTGGTAAATTGATTGGTAAATTTATGCTTACGAAATGCAGCCAGGAGTTCCACTTCGATCCGTGCCGGTGCTTCCATCTTATTCATTTCACCCGACACGGCACGCAGTTTCTGCGTTAGCACGCGCTCATCTGCCAGTCTCAACGCACACACCTGGCAATCGCTCGTGTGGGCGAGCGCCTGCTCTCGCAGGTTGGCTTCCATCATCTGCTGTCGTGCTAATTCGTTTACTATGCTTTCAAAGTTTTGGCAGTTCATGCGAAACACCTCGCCGATTTTGCTGTGGTTGAAGTTGCTTCTTCTTCGCGGGTGGGCCGCAGCTTGTCAATCAAGAACGCACGGGCGCGATGCAGCCGGGAGCGAACAGTCCCCACCGCGCAATTGAGAACTTCGGCTGCCTCGACATAACTCATTTCCTGTAAGTCGCAAAGCACTACTTCCTCGCGATAACGCTCGGGCAAAGCCAACACCGCCAATCGTACTGAGTTGACGGTCTCTATGCGCGAGAGATCTTCCATTGGCCCGCCCGCTGTTAGAAATGATCTGTGAGTAGTTGCTTCATCGTCAGAGTCTTGATTCATAGGGACATAAAACCGTTCGCGCTGGAGGCGTCTTAGCAAAAGATTACGGGCCACGCCCACGAGAAAAGCGTTCAGGGAGCCGCGAGTCGGATCGAAAGTCTGTCCGTCCCTTATCAAAACCATGAAAACCTCCTGTGTGACGTCCTCGGCAAGAGCCTGAGAACCACACATCTGCACGGCAAACCGATAGAGGCCACCCTGTCGCCGGCGGTACAACGCGGCCAGGGCTTCTTCGTCCCCAGCTAACATCGACTGGAACAGCTCGCTATCACTCGGGTTGTCTTCGTGTTTCATCGCTGGGTTGATTCTCAATAGCTTCATTGTTAATTCGCGCGAGCTCCCGGAAAAGTTCCAAAAACCACGAGTAGAGCGAATTGTATTGTTGAATCAGGGATTTTCCGGCCGGAGATGGCCGGGCATCTTCGAGTCACACTTAGGATTTCTCCCTGGTCTTTTCGGGGAACAGCTTGCAAAATTCCGGTGAGCGACGCCGCAGGTCGAGCCAATCGCGGAAGAGTTCTGGAGCTTGCAGCCAGACGGTCAGCCACTGAGAGATTTCTGTTGCCTGTTTGCGTTCGTCCTTATCAATAATCCTGCTTCGTGCCCTTAATTGAGCATCCTTGCGCGCCCCAATCACAAACTCACGTAATTGTTTTGCACCTGTTTCGTTACCGCGGGCGTGAAACTCCAATCGTTTCTCTTCCAGCTTCGCAAATGATTCCACAGCGCTCAATAAACTGGCGAAGCTCAGATCTCCGGGTAAACTCGTTTGAGCCAAATGCTTCCCGCGCCATCTTAAGTCGCACTCGAACACTTCCGGATGGCGCAGGATCGCACCTTCGTTGGCAACTGTTCGCGCAATCGATGCGGGACTTTCCAATGCGCCTTCGCCAAACTTTTGCCGCAACGCCTGTTGTATCTGCTCAAGTTCGCGCGCTCCCACCGATTCGCAGTCGAGAGCTTCCCAAACCTCGATAATCAAGTCGTCCCTCGTTCGAGAGTTCCACTTAGACTTGGGCATGCTTAGGTCTTAATCGAACACTTGGAGGTAACGCAAGTGATTAAGGCGGACTAAGGCTGCGGTCTGCGCAACCGCGCAATATACCCACATATCTGTATAATGGTTGCGCAGTTCCTTTCTCGTCATCCACAACGCAGGCCACCTTGCTTGCGGGGGTTTCCCAGGCAATGCCTCCCGAAACAGCCATATTTGGAGTTGAACCGGAGAAACGCCCGTTCACCGAAGCCAGAATTCGAGCTTTCCTTGGGCGCGCGGCTCGAGTGTTTGAAGCGAGCCCCTTTAAGCCCCATCGACTTTTCCGAAACGGGGATGCACAGACGCTGGCTGCTTATGCGTGGCCGCGGAGCTTTCGTTTCTATCAGGAAAGAGATCAGGAACGTTTATTTGACGTAGCGCCGGGTGTTAGGGTGCTGGCGCACTGCCGCTGGCAAGCTCGCCCCAAAGAATGTCCTACCATCATCGCCTGGCACGGAATCGAAGGTTCCACCGGCTCAAATTACATGCTGGCAACCGCCGAGAAAGGCTTTAGTGCGGGCTTTAATATCATCAGGGTAAACCTGCGCAACTGCGGCGGCACTGAACACCTCACGCCAACCTTATATCATGGCGGTTTAAGCGAGGACCTCCGGGCGGTTGTTCAGGAGCTGAAAGAAAAAGATCAAATCTCAAGAATGTTGCTGGTTGGGTTTTCACTGGGCGGAAATATGGTGCTTAAACTCGCTGGTGAATACGGAGACAATCCCCCGCCAGAGATTCTCGCCGTCTGCGCTGTATCCCCATCCGTCGATCTGAGCGCAAGCGCGGAAATGATTCTTAAACGCTCAAACTGGATTTACCAGCAAGACTTTGTCCGCCGGTTAAAAAGGCGAATTCGCACCAAACAGAAGTTGTATCCGGAGCTTTACGACGTCAGCGGTCTGCGCAGCGTACGCACTTTAAGACAATTTGACGACCGCTTCACGGCGCGCGCGCACGGCTTCGCCGACGCCGCGGACTATTATTATCGCTCTAGTGCTCTTCGCGTGATCGCACAAACTCGCATACCGACTTTAATCATCCACGCCGTGGACGATCCCTTTATTCCTTTTGCGCCGCTGCTTGACGCGGCAGTAGCCGAAAATCCGTGCATCCTTTTGCTGGGTCCCAAACAGGGCGGCCACGTCGCTTTCATATCCGCAACCCAAAACGGGGACGAAGATCGCTTCTGGGCAGAGAACCGGGTAATCGAATTCTGCAAACTGGCGAATTCGGAGTTGGCATTTTCCTAACTGAGACAGAGATGGCAACTTGTTGATGTTAGCGGCGACAATCAAGGATGGATCAGTTTACGCCGTACACAGAACTTGAAGCGCACTGTTGCCGACCCTCCCGGATCGCCTTACATGATCTGCTCGACCTCATTTAGGTGCGCCTGTACGTCAGTTCATACTCGCATGGCCGTGACAACCTCGGGCTGGTTACGGTCACATGCATGGTGAGAGTGTTCCCATCTCCGCTGAGGCTGTAAGTATCTACCCGCTGCCCGTCAGCTGCTTTGAAGGTCCGCTCCAGCTTCTCGCCTATCCATTTCGTGCTTACCATAATGTTCTCTCCCAGGACGTCCCTACGGACAAAGATGCCGTCAATGGGTGTCTTAATCGTTCCGGCCTCCATCTTGATCGTCACATCCGCCGGGGTATAGGAGATGATTATCTGTTGCGAAGGAGGAAGGTTCTTCTCCTCTAGTTTGTCGCGAGCTTCGCCTTTAATGATAGGCCACATCCCTTTCACGGCCGCCTCTATCCCGTCCTGGACAGTCCTGGTCGCGGCAGCCGGATCCGATAGAGCATAGGTTCCCTCTAGACCTGGCGTTTGCAGGTCTTGAGTTTGAGGCTTGACTGTTTGTGGCTTAGAGGGCTGAGGCTTTGATAGTCGAGGCCTTTGGGCGGATGTAGCGCTTACCGATAGCAGCAGGCTGCCGCATATTAGCGCCAACCGTAGCGCCGAGACATTGAGTTTCATAAGAGGTCCTCCTTTTTGCAAACGCCCAAGGGAAGTCATTTCTGTGTTGCGAGATTCAGCCGTCGGGAGTTCTTGACTACTTCTCAATCTTCTTCAATAGACGCGCGGCATGATTACGAGCCATTAGCGGGAGGTGCTCGTCAGTAGTTATCTCCTTCAGGAGCGGAACCAATTGCTGCGGATCGGATAATCCGTCGCGCTTGAGCATCGTTTCGAGCTGGTCCATGAGCTTGGGGCCGTTCAGGGGTTGGTTCTCGCGCGCAATACCAATATCGAAGACGAGTACTGCCTGATCGGCGATGCGGCGGTATTCATCGGTTAACAAAGCCACGTTCTTGTTGTGGGTCCAATTGAATTCAGCGGTGCGTTTGCGCGAGTCCTGCTCCATCGTCAGGCGCATCGTGCCAAGGTGAGGAAATTGCCTGTCTGATTGATAGCTTTCACCAGAATCGAGAAAGCGCAATGCCTCCCACAACTTCGAGATGCGGGCCATCGCCGCGGTTGATAATTCCAACGGCTCTTCCAAAGCCGGACCTTCATTGAGACGTTCAAAGCTAATTCGGCCGCGACCATTGATATCGTGCTCGATGATAATGTGACGCACATAAAACTCGGGCTGCGTAAACTCGTAGGAATATCGCGCAGAATTCTTTTCAGTCTCGTTCGGTCTGGAACCAACCGTTGAGGCCTCCGGGCGGGCATTGTGTTTACTTTCGGGCGACTGTTGGGCAGCACTAAAAACCGCCGCGGTCAGGATCACCAACGCGGCGGGGAGAAGGTTCAGATGTTTTCGTATCCTGTTTTGCACTAAGGCCAATTCGAGAGCCTATTCTAGGGGAAGGAAGACGAAAAGAAAAACGTACTAGCCTGGGCGACTGAAGAGCAACTGGAGAAAGCAAGAGGCGGGCTATGCCCGCCTCTAAACAAACCTTAGTTTCATTCCGCTTTTTCGGTTCCTAATCCGCGCATCCGCGGGAAATCTGCGTCTAACTGTTTTACTCAAACTTCACCGAAACCAGTTTTGAGACGCCCACTTCCTCCATCGTCACGCCATAGAGTGCACGAGCCATCTCCATTGTCCGCTTGTTGTGCGTAATGACAATGAATTGCGTGTTGGCCGACATCTGCGCGACCTTATCCGTAAATCGTCCCACGTTCGCTTCATCAAGCGGCGCATCCACTTCGTCAAGCAAACAGAACGGCGAAGGTCGATAGTGGAAGATTCCGAGTACCAACGCTAGCGCTGCCATCGCTTTCTCGCCGCCCGAAAGCAGCAGCACATTTTGCAACCGCTTGCCGGGTGGCTGGGCAATTACGTCGATGCCGGACTCAAGCACGTCATCAGCTTCAATCAAGCTCATCTCACCGCGGCCGCCGCCAAACAGCTCCTGGAACAGCTCGCTAAAGTTTTTGTTGATCTGCTCAAACGCGTGACGGAATCTTTCGCGAGATCGTCGCTTGATTTCACGCAGCGCTTCCTCGGTTGAGGAAATGCTGTCCACGATGTCCTGACGCTGCGTGGTCAGGAACAACAGTCGCGCTTCATTTTCGGATAATTCCTCCAGCGCCATCATGTTGACCGCGCCGAAACTTTCTATTCGATTCCGCAACTCTTCGACGCGCGTCTGGGCAGTTCCCAAATCAAACCCGTCGTCGATAGGCTGTTCGCGAGCCACGTCTTCGAGCGACTGGTTCAACTCAGACACGCAGTTTTCACGAACAAATGTTAGGCGAGCCTGTGCCTCAGCACGCTGAACTTCGATGGCGGCACGCTGATCGCGACACTCCGCTGCGTGCTTATTTAGCTCGGATAATTGGGTTGCCAGCGCGTCAGCTTGTTGGCGGGCCTGCTCAAGGCGAGCGGTGAGCCCTGCAATCTCCTGCTCTTCTCTTTCCTTCTCCTCGGCGACGGTACTCGCCTTGTACTCCAAATCCGCAATTGATTCGCGCAAGCCGGCGATGCGTTCAGTCATTTCCACCAGTTCCAATCGATGACGCTCGACTCGACCCGCGAGGTCAGCGAATTCAGCTTCCATGCGGCGCAGTTCCGCCGCGGTGCCGCGCCTTCGCTCTGTTGCCGCTGCCGCGATGGCCCGTTGTTCGGCGAGCCCTTCGCTTTCTATCTCGGCCTGTCGGCGAGCGTCTGCCAGGATCGCTGTCGCATTCGTTACCGTGTCAGTCGCGGCAACTCGGGCCGACTCAGCTTCTTCGGCATCGGCAATGGCCGCTGCGCGACGTTTTTCAATTTCAATTCGTTCCTGTTCAACTCGCCCCGCATCGTCGGCCACCACACGCAGGTGGCGTTCGGCTCGTTCAATCTCGTGGGCCAACCCCGTAGCGGTCAGTTCTCGAGCCATGGCTTCACGCTCTTCGCGGCCAATGGCTTCATTAAGGAGCACCACGGCATCTTCCAGGCTGACAAGATTCACGCGGGCGGCCTTAGCCAGGTCTTCCGCGCTTTTCGATTCAGCACTTAACACATCCGCCCGCGCTTCCAGCTCTCGCAATTCGCGCTTGAAGGTCAACAGGCCCGCACCCTCTTCGAGAGCGCGCGCGTCTCCGGCGCTGACAAACTGCCCGCTGGCTACCCAGTCGCCATTCAGCGTTACAAAAACTTCGCCTGTCGCCAGCGATCGGCGCATGGCGTCGTCAAGGTTGGAGGCCACACGCGCATTCATCTTCTCGGGCAGCGTGCGATGCAGAACGGACAAGAGTTCTCGAGGTGCTCCCAACAACTCAGAAATCTTCAGGTTGTCCGCTATCGGCTCGCTGGCAAAGGAAATCGAAAGGGCCGGACGTTCTTCGACGTCGCAGGCGAGTGCTTTAGCTTCCTCGCTTCCGCCATGGAGCCCGGCTACCAGAAAGCTGGCGCGCCCACCATTGTTTTCACGTAGCCACTGGGCTGCGCGAGCTGCATCGTCCGGAGTGGGAACTACAATCGACTGCAAAGAAGATCCAAAGACGCCCTCTACTGCGCGCTCCCATTTGGCTTCAACGTTAAGCGCGTCGGCGAGTGTGCCGATAAAATGAAAGTCGCGAGGACCGTTATCCTCAGAAAACAACAACTGAACGGCTGAAGAATAATAGGCGCGCCGATCATCCAGTTCTTTCAAACTCTCGAGCCGGTGTGTCGTCCGCGAATATTCCTCACGCACGCGCGCCAATTCAGCTTCGGTATCACTGACGGCCTCGTGCCCCTGAACCACGGCGTCAACCGCTCGCTCACGCTCGGCATTCAGGTTTCCTATGTGTTCTCTGGCGGCGTTGATTTCCTGGCTGAATGAATCGGCTTCAGCGCGGCGCTCGGCATGCTGGACGGCCGCGCGTTCACCTTCGCGCGCAAATCCTTCTGCCTGCACCGCAAGTCGCTCAAGCGTGCCTTCGAGTTGCCGCGCAATCTCGCGCAGTCGCTCGGCGACCGCAGTGTGCTTAAGTAAATCTGCGCGGGCGTTTTCAATTTCAGTTTCTGCCGTCAACGCAATCGAAAGCTTGCCGGCGTATGACTCTTCTGCCGCTCTGAGGCTGGCCCCACTCTGATCTGCTTCAGTTCTCAGACGGGCATCGTCTTCCTGCAAACGCTTGCACTCGCCTTCGACCAGAACCAGACGCTCCGAAAGCGCGTCAATTTCCGCCGCGACTTCACCTTTTCGCTTCTCCAGCGAAAGCATCTGTTCTTCCTGGTAAGCGCGCTCGCGTGTTTGCCGATCGCGACGAAGGACGGCTTCGGCGGCAGCGGCCCGGGCCGCAGCTAAATCGTCTTCGGTATTGCGCGCCTGCTGCGTCGCTGTGCGAGCCGCCTCTTCCTGAAGGGACAATTCGTCAGCCACGCTGCGTTCCAGCGCGCTCGCTTCATGCAGCTTCGCTTCAGTTTCATCGAGCAGCTTCGTTAGCTTTTGATCTTCAGCAACGAATACATGACGCAGCAGTTCGCGCAGTTCCTCGCGAAACACGCGGTAGCGCCGCGCCTTCGCAGCCTGACGACGCAAACTATTTACCTGGCGATCGATTTCGGAAATTATGTCGGAGATTCGAGAAAGATTTGACCGCGCGGAATCCAAACGCCCTTCGGCGGCCCGCTGGCGGACGCGAAATTTTGTGATGCCGGCCGCTTCCTCGATGATCGTGCGGCGGTCCATTGGCTTCGCGGAAAGAATCTGGCCAATGCGACCTTGTTCGATGATGGCATAGTGTCCGCCGGCGAGTCCCGTTCCGGAGAAGAGATCCTGAATGTCGCGAAGGCGGCAGGGTCTATCGTTTAAAAGGTATTCGCTCTCGCCTGAACGGTAGAGACGACGGGTCACCGAGACTGCTTCACCCGGGGCAAACTCCAGCGCCAGGTTTCGCCGCCGCCAGTGTCGTTTATGCGAATGTTTTGCCGGCACCGTTGTTGAGCTGGTGGCCTCTTCAACGATGCCTTCAGTCGAAACCGGTTCGAAAGTTGGCCCGGCAAAGTCCGCCGTAACAAGTTCGATGGGCGTTTCACCATTCTCTGCAGGAATGGCGACATCGAGATCAATCACCTGGTCATCGATATGTTCCAGAGTAGAGTCGATGTCTTCAATATCGGGCTCGTGCTCAATCATTTCGTCGCGCACCATGTGCATGACAACTTCAGCCATGCCACTCGGTTGACGATTTCGCGATCCCTGGAAGATGACGTCCTGCATGGCGCCGCCGCGCAGGTGTTTGACCCGCTGCTCGCCCAAGACCCAGGCTATTGCGTCCGCGACATTGCTTTTGCCGCAGCCGTTTGGCCCGACAATGGCGGTAATTCCTTCACCTGTAAAGAGAATCTCGGTGTAGTCCGCGAAGGATTTAAAACCGGTGATCTCGAGGCGTTTCAGTTTGAACATGCGAGAATTTGTCTATTCTCCCACGCCTCGACCACAAATCCGAATCCTTCGGAAGGGTCCCGCGAGGGTGTGTCAATATAAGTTGGAGTTGCTTAGAATGTCAACCAAAACTTGAGGTTAGCTAACTTTAATGAAGCAGCGAGCAAAGTTAACACTTGGTGCTTAAAGCTAGCACAACTGGCTCCCCAAGCCGGAGGGGAGAGACTTCTCGTGTTTGGGGAGCTGGGCTACCTCCGAAACTCCTAAGGCAAGGGCGTTTTTTTGCGAGCCATCATCACTTCGATTCCCTTGCGAACTCCTTCAGGCGTGGTGGCTTCGGGACGTAGCTGGCGGCCATCAATCAGGACTGTCGGAGTTCCAATGATACCGCTGCTAGCGGCTGCCTCTACATCCGCATCAATTCGTAATTGCACTTGTTTATCTTCCATATCGCGCCGAAAACGTTGCGTGTCTAAACCAATGTCGACCGCAAATTTGAGAAAGGTGGACCGGGGATTGATATCGTCCTTCCACAGATCCTGGTTTTCATACAGCAGATCATGCATCTCCCAGAAACGACCCTGCACTCGGGCAGCTTCGGCAGCCTGCGCGGCGACAAGCGCGTTTTTGTGAATGCTGGACAAGGGCAGGTTGCGGAATATGAAGTTCAACTTGGGTCCGAGTTCCTGCTTCAGTTTCTTTAGCGTCGGATGAAGCTCACCACAAGGTGGACACTGATAGTCGCCAAACTCCTCGAGAGTAACGACAGTACCTCCGGAAAGATTATCTTGTGGCGTCGTGGAAGGCCCTGGACCTCCGGGAGTAACAGTGAACGGTTGAGTGCCTCGGCCTGATCTTAAGAGGCGCACCCCACCAAAGATCGCGACCATGAGCACCGCTGCGATAATTAGGAACGGACGATATTTCTGCAATGATGCCTCAATGAATGTTGCTGCTGGGGTTGCGAAACTGCCTGATTCGATAATCTAACACAGCGCACGCGTGGTCTAAGGTACGAGTTCTCTTCTGGTGTACAGAAGCAGGTCAACACCGGGCCGCAACGAAAAACTACCGGTAGGATTAAGACTTGATTGAACCTGCTGATAACGATCACCGTATGTTGCCTGGACCTCCTGGGCCTGACTCTGCGAGGCAAGTATGATCGGCTCAGTCGAAGGGCTGATGCGACCAAAATAACCAACCCGGCTGTAATCGCGCAGATACCATGGCAACGGCCAGTAGTCCGGCGAAACGATAGTTATCCCGGTCTGGCCTCCCTCGTGAGTTCGCAGTGCGATGCGATTGATTTCGCCCACCATCTTCAACAGATCGCGCCGCGTGTGGGCGTAAACATAAACGTAATACCTATCGTCGTTGTCGTAGTTGATGAAGTTAAGATCAATGCTTTGATAGCCCGGGATAAAAGTTTTCCAGTTGGGTTTTACGTTGGAGAGAGCTGGCAGCAAACCCGGGAAAGGACTGGTACCCACTATTTGATCAAAGATTCTAAGCAAACCGGGCAATGGGCCTATCGAAATCAGAAGAACAACTACAAGAGCATAAATGCGCGCCCGTTTGTTCATCCCCCAACTGCCAAGCTCTTGATAGAGCCATTCGATGGCAAACCCGCTACTGAGCGCCAAAGGGACAATGAAATTGAGAGCTAGCCAGGGTGTCTTGTACGCAATCAAAGAATACGCCGCCAGAAGTCCAAACGCCCAAAGCGCCGAAAACAAGGCCAGCGGCTTGGTGGGTTTCAAAACCGCCACAATCGCACCCATTGTTCCCAGAACCAGCAAGGGCGACTCCTGGAGAAGCAGCCACCAAATGTAAGTCTCAAATGGGTGGACATGAGCCTCCTTGCCCGTCTTGGTCCAGAACTGAAACGTCTTCAACGCATCCGAAACTCCCTTGGGGTAGTTTGTAAAAAACGAAGAGTAAAAGAGAACGTTCAGCGCGATGAATACGGCGATTGCCATTGCCACCCAGATCGCCAGAGATTTTGCCCCACCGGCTCTGCTTATAAAACCTGTGTCTTGTTCGTTATGTTTATAAACACCACTCCGCCGCTTTTTCCTGCCTCCGTCGCGAACTCCCGACAAGTTCTTCATTAGCGCGCGGTAGACCTGCGTTAGCAAAAATGCGATCAACAGTACCCCTGCGGAAATTATCGCCGTCTCCTTGGTGGCGAAAAGCAATGCTGTCGAAACTGCCGCCAAGATCAGATGAACCGGATTTGGGTTCTCATAATACTTCACAGCTGCAACTACGATTCCCAGCGTGAAGAAAACAAACAGCGTCTCATGAATAAAGTAGCGCGAAAGATACACAGCCCCTGGCGAGACGGCTAACAAAAAAGCGGTGCCGAGCGTTGCGATAGTCCCCAGGTTCCGGCGCAGGGTAAACACAAGACCAATGGTCGCCAGGCCGAACAAGGCTGGAACACACCTGATGCCGGTGGTGGTTAGTCCATAAGTGTTTTGCGCGGAGGGGCCGAAAAGAAGTTTCAGAATCCAGGGAAAGATTGCAGCAAAGTAATAAAGTGTCGGCCCGTGATAGTTCGCCGGATCGTAATGGTAAAACCCATCCCGCACCAGCCGCACCAGGAAGTTTCCATTGACGCCTTCGTCGTGATGAAGCGGAACCAGGTTAAGATCGTAGAGCCGGGTGAGCGCTGCCAGGAAGAGAATAAACACCTTCGCCAAAAACCAGGTGCGTTCGGAAATCTCAACTTCGGTTGGCGCCGCACTCTGACTATCTTCCACCGGCGTGCTGACCGCAGTTTGCTCGGAGCTGATCTGTTTCCTACGGTTGCGTGATTTTGTAGAGGCGATACCCACTGACTTCTCCCACAACTTCGAATTTGGAGAAAAACTCTTCGTTCACATTCAAAAGGTTGCGTTCATGCGGACCTACTACCGCATAAGCAACGTTGTATTTCCTTAAGAGGAACATCGCATCCGGCCCGCCCGCATAAACTCTCTTAATCTCTGATTCTCTCTGAACGTAATCTAGCCCATGTGTCCAGATGTGGCCGGGATAACCCATCAACGATCGCCGTCCCGTTAGAAACACCGGATGATTATGCACCGGGGCATGAATTATCGACGCTCTTGGCTCCGTTCTATTTTTTACGGATTCAGCAAAACTTACCCCGGCGAGGTCAAATATCTGATACTTGTCGGGTTTCAGCAATATACCTGCGACATCGAGAGCGCCCGCAAGAGTAACGCACGCGAACAACAGAATCGCAGCGACTCGCTTCAATTCACCTTGCCGCCACAAACGGGCAAGCAACAACGCCACCAGCGGCGCTGCCCCAACCCACCAGTAGAACAGCACCTTGATGTTGTCCCAGATCCACGGCGCCATCTTCAAGACGTTAGGCACGATAAAGCAGAGACTGAACGGCAAAAGGAATATCAGTAGTCTGCGAGAAACAAGACGTTCTTTGCCTCTCCAGAGAATGGCCGCGATGGTTAACGGAATAAATAGACCGGAGTTTTTGAACCAGAACCAGATAACGTCTTCCTTACCACGGTCCCAACCATAGTGCCATTCAAAGAATTTTCCGGCATCGACGGCGCTGTTGTGAGTGGACCACCACATTTGCGGCAATGCGATTAAGGAGGCCACCGCAAAAAAAACAAGCCACGCGCGCCAGCGCCATTGCAGTAAGGCAATGCAGCCGCCAACCACCATGACCACGACAAAGCTATGAGCATGGACCAGGGGTAAAAGACCGGCAACAATGCCGGCCGCTATCATGCGCCCGTCGGAAAGGGAAACAAGGGAATGGGGGAAAGGGGAAACGGACGAGCGTTTGGATGATGGAGGACCCGCTTCACCTTTCTGATTCTTCCCGTTGCGCTTTCGCCGTTTACCCTGTTCCCCCTCCCCTCTCCCCGGTTCGCCTGGTTTTTCGTCCGACAGCCACCACTGCGTAAAGACAACAACCGCGAGCGGCAAGCCGAGCAGGAAGCCGCGCTGTGGGATCAATAAAGTAGATAATGTGTTTCCCCAACGCCAGGTGGTTTCCGGAATTATAGTGAAAGACGGAGGTAGACTCTTCAGAAAGTCCACCATACTGTTATGGTTTTGATTTGCTTGTTGCCAAAACAAGACCCAACCGAGACCGCCATTTAGAACTACCAGGACAGGTGCTAGCAGCGCGGCCAAACGGTCGCGCAACATGACCAGCGCCCAGCGATGGAGTAACCCAACGAAGGCCAGCCCGACCACAAAATTTTCGATAAACATCGACTGCCGCAGGTCGGCGCCGCAACGCACAAAGATTGCGGAGATAAAATCAGTCAGAAAGGGATAGGTAAACCGGACGCCGGCGTAGGTTGGATCTTCCGGCAAAAAGTTATTGCCGTAAGCGAAACTTGTGATGACGCTCAGGTGAAAAGGCAGATCGCCAAAGTTGTTCAGCAATCCGGTATAAATGCCTTCAGGGATAACGATCATTGCCCGATCAAAGGCGCGCCAAAGCACTGCTGCAACCACCAGATAGAAAATTGCGTAGCCGAAGGCTATTGGGCTCGGATCCAACAGAGCCCGGCGCAGCGCGCGATAGTTTTTTGTTACGTCCTGACGGACAAACGCCCTTCGCTTCGGTTCCTTCAAAGACAAAAGTGACAGCGATAGGACCAGCAAGGTCAGAAGAATTGCTATCGGAGTGAGTCCGAGAAACTTAGCAAAGATAAAGCCCACCAGGCCCAAAGTTGCGATACCGGTGCAAGTGCCGGCACAGAGCCGCGCTGCGAAGGGCGCGCCTTCGTCATAAAGGTAGCTGGCCAGTGTGCCGCTCGCAGTAGCGAGCATGACTAGCGCAAGCGAGATGATCACGCAGTGGGCGACGGCAAGTTATCGGTGACGACTACCCGTCTGGTCCTTTTCTGTTCTTGAAAAAAGTTCGATTGACGCCGGCGGGATTATACGCGAACAGATGACGAATACGGCAGTATCAATGCGGCGACAGCGAAGCTCAAGCAGTTGAGAGTTCAACCTTTGGGTTGCTGATTTGTAAACAGCAAGCTGAAGCTTGAACTCTTAACTGCTTGCGCGATGCTCACGTTTGCGCCAGACAAATTTATCGGTTAGTTTGACAGCCGAGAGGTCAAATAATGTTACGAGCAGGTATCGTAGGCTTGCCAAACGTTGGCAAGTCTACGCTTTTTAACGCGCTCACCGCGCAAACCGCGGCGCTGGCAGCGAACTATCCTTTTGCCACGATCGAACCGAACGTGGGCGTAGTTCCCGTGCCGGATGAACGGCTCGAACCGCTGGCAAAACTCGTGAAGACCAGCGTGATTGTTCCGGCCACAGTGGAATTCCTGGACATCGCAGGCCTCGTGCGGGGGGCTTCAAAAGGTGAAGGTCTCGGTAATCAATTCCTGGCAAACATACGCGAGACAGACACCGTTGTTCAGGTGGTACGTTGTTTTGAAGACGAGAGCGTTATCCACGTTGAAGGATCGGTTGATCCAGCCCGTGATATCGAAACAATTCAGATCGAGCTGGCACTCGCGGATCTGGCAACGGCGGAACGGCGTCGCGACAAAGCACAGAAGAACATCAAAGGTGGCGACAAGACTGCCCGCGCGGAATTAACTGTATTAGAAAAGCTGCTGCCGGCGCTTGAACAAGGCAAATCGGCGCGCACCATAGCGCTTACGGATGAAGAGCGCGCGGTTGCGCGAGACTTTTTCCTGCTCACAATGAAGCCCACGATCTACGCCGCAAATGTCGACGAAGGCACGCTTGCTAATCCGGGGGCTAATCCAGGCGTTAAAGCTGTTCAGGATATAGCCGCACAGGAAGCTGCCGAGTGTCTCGTAATCTGCGCGCATCTTGAAGCTGAGCTCGTGTCTTTGTCACCCGAAGAGCGTGGTGAGTATTTGAAGAGTCTGGGAGTTTCAGGTAGTGGGGTCGATCGCCTTATCAAGAGCGCTTACCACTTACTGGGTCTGATGTCGTTTCTTACTGCCGGAGAAAAAGAGGTGCGCGCCTGGACAATTCCGCAGGGGACGCGTGCGCAAGCGGCCGCGGGAACAATCCATTCCGATATCGAAAGAGGCTTTATCCGCGCCGAAGTGATCAGTTATGAAGATCTGCTAACCGCCGGGTCTAGTGTATCGGCAAAGGAACAGGGCTTGGCGAGGTTGGAAGGCAAGGATTACATAATGCAGGAAGGCGATGTGGTTCTTTTTCGGTTCAATGTCTGAGTGCTTCCCGGCTCGATTTAAGACTTCACCGGCACGACGCACGGCCTCTTTCCTGTCCAAATCGTCTGGCTGTGCCGTGAGGGCCTGCTTTGCAATGTCATATTCTTGCAGCGCGGTCACGTAGGCTCCGAGCTTGGCTGCGGTGATACGAGCCTCGCGCCTGTCGCGCACAGGCCTTTTCAAAAACAGCTGCAGGGACCTTTCCAATCGATCCAGTTGCTCGTCCTGAGTCATCCGGCATCCCTCTTGATAATTTCAATTAAAGAGTTCAGCCTGATCAGTACCAGCCTATGATTCGACAAGCTTCGCGAATCGTTCCTCATTCTGTGCGAATCGCTCCTCGTTCTGCCGAACTTCTCCTCGTTCTTAATCTGGAGATCAAACATATGGTTTGAAAGTCTATCGTGCTCACTAAGTTGTTCACGAAATTGTTTTCGCGCACGATCGCCCCGCTCTGGCAAAGAGCATTGCTATTCGTTCTAATCTGTCCAGCCTGGCTTCTGGCGTCATTTCACTTTGAGTTGAAAATTTCCAGACAGTGGCAATTCTCTTCAGCCGGTCGAGAAAGCCTCGCGACTTAGAATCAGTCGCGAGTTCCAACTTCTAATACAATATACAGGCTTAATCAAGAGGTCAGGACCAGTGAGGAGTTGCGGGGATAATGCAAGAGTTGTGGCAGGGCGCCTTGGCGGCGCCCTGAAGGTGACTAGCGCAAGATGGCACGAATGCCGACGAGGATCAGGTAACCGATGGCGATCACAACCGCCAGCTTAATGACCAACACCGCGATGCCAAAAAGGATTTTGAGGATGCCAAGGGTTATGCCGGCGGCGGTCAGTACGATGGGAATGCCCACCGCTAATACGAAAATCCCAAGAAGTACAATGCCTATAATTCTTAATATGTCGGTTGCTTCTTTCATCGTTGTAATCCTCGATCCGTCCTGTTATGCCTCCGAATAATATTCGGGTTATCTCGGCTCGGCAGGGTATACGAAGTTGGCGCTGGGTGCGTTCCCACAAATATCAAGACGAATTTCAGCCTTTATTTACGCGGCCCTCGATGCACAGTCGCGCATCATATCCGTTTGGGCGATAATTGTTTGTACCTTAGCGATGTCGTATTCAAGCACAGGAAATCTTTTTGGCAAACTGCCCACTGAACCGAGCGTGGAGGAAAACTCTGCGCCCCTCGCCGAACGCATGCGACCACGTTCATTGGCTGAGTTTGTTGGCCAGAGCCACCTGGTTGGAGAAGGCCGAATCCTGCGGCGGCTAATTGACGGTTCAGCTAACTTACCTTCCTTGATTCTTTGGGGCGCGCCCGGCACTGGCAAGACGACCCTGGCTCGTCTGCTCGCAGAAAAGAGTGAGGCGCGGTTCGTTGCTTTATCGGCTGTCTTTTCCGGCGTCAAGGATCTGCGCGCAGCTATCACCGACGCGCGACACGAACGAAAGTTTGGTACCCGCACCATTCTCTTCATCGATGAGATCCACCGCTTCAACAAAGGCCAGCAGGATGCTCTGCTGCATGCTGTAGAAAACGGCACCCTAACTTTGATTGGTGCGACGACCGAGAATCCTTCTTTCGAGGTAACCGGCGCACTGTTGTCTCGTTGCCGCGTTCTGGTTCTAAACCCGTTAACTCAGGAGGAAGTGAAAACAATTCTCGAGCATGCGCTGGCAGATAGTGAACGAGGGTTGGCCGGGCTTCAACCAAGAGTCTCTGACGTGCTGTTGGAGCGAATTGCGAATTCTTCGGGTGGCGACGCTCGCGTCGCCCTTGCCGCGCTCGACGCCGCTGTAGAGTCAACCGCACCAGACGAGACCGGTTCGCGCCAGATTGCACTTGAGACGATCATCGAGGCCCTGGGCCGCGCGCACTATGCTTACGACAAAGGCGGAGAGGATCACTATAACCTCGCGTCGGCGCTAATTAAATCACTGCGCAATTCAGACGTGGATGCTTCGCTTTATTGGCTGGCCCGCCTGATTGAGGGGGGCGCGGATCCAATCTTCATTGCGCGACGACTCTGCATAATGGCTTCAGAAGATATCGGTCTTGCCGATCCGCAGGCGATGGTCCAGGCAGCCGCGGCCGCCGACATCGTGCAGCTAATCGGACTGCCCGAAGGTCTGTTTCCACTCTCGCAGGCGACCATCTACCTCGCACGCGCGCCAAAATCCAATGCGGTGAAGAACGCATACCACGCGGCGGTTGCTGACGCGGCAGAAACCGCGCGTGAACCGGTGCCGCTTCATTTGCGCAATGCTGTTACCCCACTAATGAAGCAGGTTGGTTATAGCGAAGGCTACCGGTATGTACATAACGATCCGGGTGCAAAAGATGAGATGGCATGCCTGCCTGAGTCCCTGAAAGGTCATAAATACTTTGAGGAAGACAAGTAAAAATCAGATTTTCCAATTATCATTTCTCAGTTCTCATCGGTCAGTGCCAAACGACAGGTTCCATTTCTCATTTACGATAAGGTGTTGGCATTGCTTCAAAATGGCAAAATGAGAAGTGACAAATGACATATGGAAAATTTTCAGATCTCGCCCAAAACGAACAAGGAGTTGGCCTTTCTACACGAGCTATTCGTTGCTACGGATTGGGGCGAAAGATTTGCCGAGTTGATTGACGAGCACGTGACCTTGCCCAAAGAAGGGCGAGCGTTATATTTGGCATCGGGAACAGGTGGCCACGCGATCGCGCTGCAGGAACGTTCGGGCGATGATCTGAAGTTGCTCGGTATTGATGAAAACGAAGAGAGCGTAGAGTTAGCGCGAGCAAAGGCTACGGTGCTAAAAGATCGTACAGAGTTTCGCCAGGGCAGCATTGATCGTTTGACCCTACCCGACAACAGTTTTGTTGGCGTGGTTGGGGATGGCTCGTTAGTTCATATCGAGCGCATTCGTGCGATGCTCGCTGAAATGACCCGAGTCGCGGAGCCGGGGGCGTTGGTGGCGCTCACGCTGCCAACCTTCTCCAGCTTTGGCGAATTCTTTTCCATCCACTGGGAAGCCTTGCATAACCTCGGCCTCGCGAACCACAAAGCTGATGTTGAGAAACTAATATCCATACTGCCCTCGGTTTCAGCGATCGAAGAGATGGCCGAGCAAGCCGGACTTGATGAGGTGACGAGTTGGACGCGGATCGAGGAGTTTGATTACGAATCGGGCGAGCAGTTTCTCAGTTCACCTCTCGTGGCTGACTTCCTTCTGCAGATCTGGCTTGAAACTTTGCCAAAGGATTCTCATGAACCAGTAGTCAAAGAGATCGGACGCTTGATCAATGAGGACAGGCACGAGGCGGAGTTTGCACTGTCCGTTAAGGCTACCTTAGTGGTTGGCAAAAAGGCGCTCAGCCAGTGAGGCCTTGCCGCGCGCTGTAGTATTCGGCAAGAAGGGGAAACTAGACCTGCTTTTCTTTGACTTCCTTTTCTGACTCTTTCTCGCCCTCATCCAGGCCTTCCTTAAAGGCGCGCTTGCTCTGCCCCAGTGATTTCGCCAACTGCGGCAACCGGGTCGCTCCGAAGAGCAGAAAAATAACCACGGCAATTACCAGAAGCTCTGGAGTTCCAAGTCCTCCGATTGCCAGGATTGTTTCGTTCATAAACTTCCTCTTTCTGATTCAGACGGCAACTGACAGTGAACCCCGGGGGCGCTCAGCCGTCACTCGCCATTGTTGGATTCGTAGAAGAGATATTTCCTCCACGTTTCGTCGGCGCGACCCAGGTAGCGCATGATTTGCCGGTTCACGTGCAACGAGAAGCCACGCGGCCGTCGTAGGAGGTGCATGCCGGATTCATCGGGAGTGCGATTCCCCTTGCGATGATTACATTTCTTGCAGCACGCGACCAGGTTGTCCCACGATGATTCGCCGCCACGCGAGCGTGGCATCACGTGGTCCAATGTTAATTCCGAAGGCGGATGTTGTCGCCCGCAGTACTGGCAGGTCGAGTGATCGCGCAGCAAAATATTCTTGCGAGAAAGAGAACGTCTCTCGAAGGGAATATGAATGTACTCCGTGAGCCTGATAACAGACGGCGCGTGTATCGTTAGTTTCGCCGAATGAAGCATGTGACCATTGTGCTCTTCGACGCGCGCGACCCCCTTAAAGATCATCACCACTGCGCGCCTTTCATTGCACACATTGATGGGCTCAAAAGAGGCATTCAGTACTAAGACTCGTCCGGTCATACAAACCCGATATTACGCGAGCGGTTGAGATGGTGACAAGTAGGAAGGGGTAGGCGGGCTGTAAAAGATGCGCTTTTTAAGCCTTCTTTGCTCCTGCCGAAGCCCACGCTCGTCCGAAGCGGTCCGTGGCCTCGACCAGGGCGTCGATGATTCCGGGCTCGCTAATTGAATGACCGGCATCGGGAATAATGTGCAGTTGCGCTTCCGGCCAGGCGCGATGAAGGTCCCACGCGCTCGTCATGGGACAAACAACATCGTAACGGCCCTGGACGATGACTCCAGGAAGGTAGCGAATCCTGCCAACATTCTCGATCAGATAGTTGTCCGAACTAAAGAAGGCATTGTTCATGAAGTAGTGACACTCGATCCGCGCAAACGCGAGAGCGAACTCAGGATCGGCGAACTTCTCAATCATGGCGGAATCGAAAAAAAGCTTTGATGTGCTTCCCTCCCAGATGCTCCAGGCGCGCGCCGCTTCGACTCGCACCGCGTCGTCCTCACTTGTGAGGCGGCGGTAGTACGCGCTCACCATGTCTGCGCGTTCAGCTTCTGGAATAACTTTTAGATACTCTTCCCAGACATCCGCGAAAATCGCGCTGGCGCCTTCCTGATAGAACCATTCAATCTCTTTTGGCCGGCAAAGAAAAATGCCGCGCAACACTAGTTCGCGCACGCGATCGGGATGCGTCTCTGCGTAAGCAAGAGCGAGCGTGCTCCCCCACGAGCCTCCGAAGACTTGCCATTGCTTGATTCCCAGATGCTCGCGAAAGCGTTCGATGTCCTCCACGAGATCCCAGGTAGTGTTGTCTTCGAGACTCGCATGTGGCGTGCTCTTCCCCGAACCGCGCTGATCGAAAAGCACAACCCGATAGATTTCAGGATCAAAGTAGCGGCGGTAGTCGGTCGAAATTCCGCCACCGGGTCCGCCGTGCAAAAAGACCGCGGGCTTGCCGTCAGGGTTGCCGACTTGTTCGTAATAGAGCTCGTGAACGGGAGAAACTTTGAGTCGTCCCGTGTCGAAGGGTTCAATCTCCGGATATAGAGTTTTCATGGACGCATCATACGAAGACTTGGCTACTCTTCGCCAATTGCCGTCAATTGTGGATCGGCCGTGCAATAGTCAGAACGTAAACTTCCGCTGCTCCTGCATCTAACAAGATTCGCGCGCATGAAGACACCGTGGCTCCAGTAGTAAAGACATCGTCAACCAGCAACACGCGTTCGCCCGAAATCAGAGCCGGATACCGTACAAAGAAAGCGTTCTCTACGGTTTCTCTTCGATCCCGGGCATCCATGCCGGCCCGATGGCGAGTTGTATGATGTGTACGGACCAGGCTGACTTCATCCAGGGGTAGGGACGCTGCTAATGAAAGTTCTCGGCTAATCAATGCGGCTTGATTGAAGCCTCTCGCCTTTTCGCGTTCCGGGTGGAGTGGAACTGGAACGATAAGAGTACCTTTGCTCAATGGATGCTGCTTCAATGTGCTGGTTAGCAACTCAAGCAGGCGCGCAGAAATATGCGGCTGATGTTTGAGCAACAGAACCGAGGTACGTAATGCTCCTTCATATGGACCGCACGCACGCGCCGCAGTAAACGCATCCTCATCGCAACGCCGACAGCGGACCTGTTCTCGCTTTTCGGGGGCCACTATCCCCGCGGAAAGCATTCCGCACTTCCAGCAAAGCGTTTCCTCTCCAGTGTAAATGGCAGTCTTCGCCCAGCAACTCGCACACGCTGCTCCCAAAGCTCGCGCCTCGACGCTGCCG
>JALYSR010000119.1 GCA_030854715.1 Acidobacteriota bacterium | reverse complement strand
CATTCAGTCTCATGTCAAAGAGCTATCAGCTAAGCAAAACAAATAGGGCGCTCTGGCGTCATAGTCGAAGTCTGTTCACTTCAACTCTTGACACCAAACCCCGCTTCATAGATGAACTCTGTACTTCTTGACCGACTTGGCAATCTTAGCGTCTTGGCGGTTACTTACTCTCGCACAAAACCAAAAACATCCTGGTGATCGTCCCAGCCGCGTTCCTTGAAGAAGACTTCTCTCAAGCCGCCGAGCTCGCGAAGCAGCGCGCGGATCCATTCCGGTGAAGTCAGCGACACGCCGTAGTCTTTGACGTCCGGATAATCCTCAAATCCGTAACCAGTGCGCGGGTAGTTCGCGCCAATCCGCTCGATCTGTTCCGGCTCCAACCCGTAGTCGAAGTCCCTAGTCGTAATTCTTCCGGGAACAAAATCGCCGTGAGTTGTAAAGATCATCAGCCCGCCCTCAGCCAGGTGACGGCGAAACAGTTGCAACAGCGCGACGATGCCGGATTCGTTCAGATGAGTAACGAGCGAGCCACACCAAATCAAATCAAACTTCTTTCCCAACGAAACCTCGTTAAGATTCAACGAAGAAAACGCCGGGCGCACGCCAAACGTGCGCACGCAAAACTCCACCGGCCCGCGCTCGAGCTCGCAAGCAGTAATCTCCGCCTCCGGAAATCGTTGCACCAGAAATCGCAGCACGCGCCCACTGCCACAGGGGAAATCGAGTATCGAGCGAACCTCGGTTAGGCCGGCGCAGGCAACAGCTTCATTGATGCAACTGATCGCCGACAGCCCAACTTTGAAATAGTGCGCGCCATCGCCGTGGTACATGCCGTCGTTGTAATAGATGCGACTGCTTACCTTTTTGAGTAGCTCACGCTCGCTGGCTGAGAGCGATGGGTCGGAAAGCAGACGCTGCTTCTGAAGTTGTACTTGCGGTGGGATTGTGCGCAGCCAACGCCGCGTCGCGCCGAGATAAGGCCAGAGGGGTCGGGGTACAATGCGCTTGAGTTTATTAACGGTCATTCGCAGTTTCGATTGAAAAGCAACTAGTTTGCGAGGCTAGCGGTCAGTGTGGAATTTGCGAACTCGGTTGCTTACAGAACCGAGCGCGGTAGCGCCGGATACGACGGTCAACTGGATCAGCCGTCCGGTGTGACAGAGAACTACCAAGCTTTCGTGAATCCTCCGCTGCTCATCGTAACCCTAAATTGACTCTAGCATCCGGCGCTGCCGCGCGCGGTTCTGTATTGGTCTTTGATTTACCAACCGCACCACTATTCCCGTTTGAGTCGTACTTGACGATCCACTTTCGGGGTCTTTAGACTGGCCAACTCGACTGCAAGCAACATAAGCCGCGAATCGTTGCGATTGCAAGCGAACAAATACCTGCATGGTTTCCGGAGTCGCGAGTTAAGATAGAGCTTGATGGATCTACAAACCAGCAAAGGCCGCGAACTGCCCCGGGATATTTCCGCATCATCGGTTCGGCATGTCGAATCAGATTCCACCAACCTTGATTTTGACCCTCCCAGACGCGCGCTAATCAAGTCAGAAGAAGCCGGTGTCCTACTCAACCTGGCAGAACTGTGGTATTACCGCGAGCTGCTCTACTTTCTCACCCTCCGCGACGTCAAAGTGCGCTACAAGCAAACGGTCATGGGATTGGCCTGGGTAATAATTCAGCCGCTCGGGACCATGCTCATCTTTACCCTCGTCTTCAATCGTTTCGTTCGTCTTGATGCGGGACCGCTGCCTTATCCACTTTTCGCTCTTTCCGGTCTGCTGCTCTGGCTCTTTTTTGCCAATGCCGTTACTAACAGCACCTACAGCTTGGTTAGCAATTCCAACCTGATTACAAAAGTCTACTTCCCGCGAATGTTTATTCCGGCGGCCTCAGTGGGAGCGGGCCTGGTCGATTTGGGCGTTGCTTTCCTCTTGTTGCTCGCGATGTGCTTCTACTATGGCGTCAGTCTCAGTTTACACAGCCTGCTCTTGCCGCTGATTATTCTGTTGATGGCGTTGCTCGCTCTCAGCGTCGGCCTGCTATCTGCGGCACTGACTGTGAAATACCGCGACCTGCGCCACGCGCTTCCATTCATCATTCAGCTTTGGATGTTTGCCTCGCCGGTGATCTATCCAGTCAGCGTTGTGCCGGAAAAATGGAAATGGCTGCTGACGGTGAATCCGGTCGCCGGCATCATCGAAGGATTCCGCGCCTCGCTCACCGGGCTACCATTTAACTGGTTCCACTTGTCGATTGCAGCCGCCACAACCCTGGTATTGCTCGTCTGTTCCGTCTATGTCTTCCGGCGCTTTGAAGATACCTTCGCCGATGTAGTCTGAGTGATGAAGCCTGCTATCAAAATCAAACATGTCGGCAAACGCTATCGTATCGGTGGACTGCATCCCGGCTACATGACCTTCCGCGAAATGATCGGTGGCGTCGTCACGGCGCCATTCAGAAAGCTCAAGAGCGGCAACGGTCATCAGACACTCTGGGCGTTGAGCGACATCAACCTGGAAATCGGACAAGGTGAACTCGTAGGCATCATCGGTCACAACGGCGCGGGTAAATCGACGCTGCTGAAAATTCTTTCGCGCGTAACCAAACCCACGACTGGCGAAGTAGAACTCTTCGGTCGAATTGGCAGCCTGCTCGAAGTCGGCACCGGGTTTCATCCCGATCTAACCGGACGCGAAAACATTTTCCTGAGCGGCGCCATCCTGGGAATGCGGCGCGCGGAGATCGAGCGAAAGTTTGACGAGATTGTCGCTTTTTCGGAGCTGGAGAAGTTCATAGAGACTTCGGTCAAGTGGTATTCGTCGGGCATGTATGTTCGGCTGGCGTTTTCAG
>JALYSR010000108.1 GCA_030854715.1 Acidobacteriota bacterium | reverse complement strand
TGAAAATTAAGGCCTTCAGTACCAAAGGTGTGAAAGATGACAGTCTAGGCAGGTTTTGCAAGCGTACGCTGAAAGCGTTGGCTAATTTCAGCGCAGGGTTCGCTTTGAAACCCTGGGGTCGAAAATGCCCGGATAGATTCTTCGCAACTCTGAAGGCGTTGCGTCTTCGAGAATGAATGAATGCAAGCCCAGGGTTGCCAGAGCGCAACCCTGGGCTGGAATTAGTGAATGCTTTCAGCGTTACGGACCCGGAAGCGATAAAAATGGCAAACCTCCAGCTTAAAGGCGTGTCCAAGATCTACTCGGGAAACATTTGCGCGGTAGCGGCTACCAGCGTTGACATAAAAGATGGCGAGTTTGTCATTCTTGTTGGCCCATCAGGCTGCGGAAAATCGACACTGCTGCGCATGATTGCCGGACTCGAAACGGTTTCCCAGGGAGAAATCTATATAGGCGGCAGGTTGGTCAACAATGTCCCGGCCAGGGATCGTGATATCGCCATGGTCTTTCAGAATTACGCCCTTTATCCACACATGACTGTCTACGAAAACATGGCCTTCGGCTTGAAGATGAGAAAACTTCCCAAGTCGGAGATAGACGGCCGCGTCCGCAAGGCAGTGGACATACTGGGTCTTAACAATTTTCTGGACAGACGACCCAAAGCCCTGTCCGGCGGTCAGCGCCAGCGAGTTGCTGTCGGTCGCGCTATCGTGCGACAGCCAAAACTCTTTCTCTTCGACGAACCGCTTAGTAACCTGGATGCGAAGTTGCGAGTATCAATGCGAGCCGAGCTGATTAAGCTGCATAAGCAGCTGGAAGCCACGATGATTTATGTCACCCATGATCAAGTTGAGGCGATGAGCATGGGCGATAGGTTGATAGTGCTCAAGGATGGAATCGTGCAACAGATAGGCGCGCCGCTCGAGATTTATGATCGCCCCGCTAATCAGTTCGTTGCCGGCTTTATTGGCAGCCCGCCGATGAACTGTATCAACTCTGCGTTGGTCGCGCGCGAGGGTCAACTGTTACTTACCGGCGATGGCCTGGACATTAAGCTTCCCACTGAAAAGAAGGCGGCGTTATCCAATGTCGTAGGGAACGGGAGCTTTCCCATAGTTCTGGGTATCCGGCCGGAAGACTTTTCGGAGCGACGGACGCACGACGATGGTGCAACGGACAGCAACCTTATCAAGGCGCGGGTAAATTTCCTGGAGCCTCTCGGCAGCGAGGTGCTTGCCACCTGCTCGGTCGGGACACATGAGGTCATCGTTCGTTTGAATCCACGAAGCGGCGTCAAGAGCGACGAAATGATCGAATTAGTCATTAACATGGAACATGCAAGGTTTTTCGATGCGGCGACGGGAGAGGCGCTTTTGTGAATGCGCAAATACTACAGCGTATCGCAATAGTCTCGCTGCTTACATTGCTGCTTACCGTGATCGTGTGTTGTACGTCCGTGCGCCAAACGGAGACCTCGCAACCAGGTAACTCAATCACACTCACATACTGGAGCGCCACCAATGCCCAGGAACTCGAGTTTGCCAATAAGGTTTCGGCTGAGTGGAACGCGCAGCACCCCGAGGTTCAAATCAAAGTCGAGCCGGTTCCATCCGGACAGTCGTCCGAAGAAGTGATACTCGCCGCTATTGCCAGCGGCACGACGCCGGATATCTATGCCAACGTTTTTCCTGGGGCAATGCAAGACCTGCTCGATGCCCAGGGACTAGTCCAGCTCGATGCCTATCCGGATTTCTTCGACGTGATGCACGAGCGCATGATGCCGGAACTTTTAAACCAGTATCGCTCCTCGGACGGCCATTTTTATCAGATGCCGTGGAAGTCGAATCCGATCATGGTGCTCTACAACACGCGGATGCTGCGCGAGGCGGGTGTCTCATCAGTGCCCACTACCTACTCGGAGTTTCTCTCAGCGGCGGCACGCGTGACCCGAGATCGTGATGGCGATGGACAGATTGACCAGTGGATGCTGAATATCGATTACCTTCCTATCTGGTACAAACGGCTATTCGATTTTTTACCCCTTTACCTTGCTGCATCGAATGGGCAAAACTTGCTCGAAGGTCGTAAAGTCAGCTTCGATAATGAATCCTCAGTCGGTGTGTTCCGCTTCTTGCACGAATGCTTTTCCAGAGGCTACGCCCCCCGCCAGACCTTTCAAGGTGATGTTTTCCTCGATGGCCGCGTGGCGTCGAAGTTCGTCGGACCCAATAACATCGGACATCTTGAGCGCTACGCCCCTGCCGATTTCGAGTACGACTACGGTCCAATCCCGCGTCCTGACGCAGCCACTGGCCAGCCAATCAGCTACGCCGATCCCAAGAGCATTGTCATCTTCAAGACCTGCCAACACCCGCGCGAGGCCTGGGAGTTCACCAAGTTCGTCATCTCCAGGCAGAACGATCTACAGTTGATGGAATTGAGCAGCCAGTTGCCGATCCGTGCCGGACTACTTGAGGACCCTACGTTCGCCGATTATTTCAAGCGAAATCCAAAGCTGGTTAAATTCGCTGGGCAGGTGACGAGCGCACGCAGCATTGAGTCAGTTGCAGAATTGAAAGAGATTCTTGATGTTATAGCCCAGGAAGTTGAAGCTTCAATCGTATTCGATTTAAAACCGCCAGAACAATCGGTGCACGATGCAGCCCGGAGAAGCCAACAGATTCTCGATGTTGAGTAAGGTGGTAGCAGCGCAGCGAACTCGACTGCACAGTCTTGCTAAGGCTCTGCGACCAAAGGACAGCGCCACTGATCAGAGAGATCGGGTGGGCTATCTGATGGTGCTTCCTTACCTTTTTCACATCGCCGTGTTTCTCGGTTACCCGCTCGCCTTCGCCTTCGTTCTTATCTTTCATCGCTGGAACATCTACACGCCGATGAAGTGGGTGGGCTTAGGCAACATCAAGCTCCTGCTCACCGATCCACTGATCTGGCGTGCGCTCGTTAACACGCTTTACTTTCTGCTGATTCATATTCCCTTGCAATTGGTCTTCGCTCTCGGTTTGGCCCAGTTACTTAATCAGAAGATCCGGGGACGAGCATTCTTTCGTGCGAGTTATTTTATGCCGGTGGTCGTATCCGGGGTCGTGGTAACGATACTCTGGCAACAGATGTACGCAAGTGAGACCGGACTAATCAATTTGCTACTACAACTCGTTGGCCTGCCTAAAATCGGTTGGCTCACGGATCGTCGATACGCCATGCCCGCCATTGCAATCATGGCGACGTGGAAGAACGTCGGCCTTTACGTGGTGCTTTTCCT
>JALYSR010000103.1 GCA_030854715.1 Acidobacteriota bacterium | reverse complement strand
AATGCTTCGCTTTACAGGGTCACACAGACCGTGTTCGAGCCGTGGCCATTGTCAATGATCAACTGTTATCAGGAGGTGCAGATAAGACCCTGAGAGCCTGGGATATTGAAGTCGGCAAACTACTTTCTACGGAGCAACTGAGCCATGAAGTTCGTGGTTTGCAAACGACCCCGAATGGTGAACGTTTCGTCATTAACTCGGGGGACACGGTCACAGTGGTGGATTCCAAAAGCGGCGATGAGTTGGGCATCTTGCAACTTCCCTCGCCCGTGGCAATCACTCCCGATGGTCGGCGCCTGATTGCTTTCCGCAGCATAGGTGGAACACACGGGCAGATTGAAATCTGGGATATCGAAAGCAAACAGATGATTCATGCCGTGGATGCTCATCCAGCTAAACGAGGGTTCTATCCCACACTAAGAGCTATCGCCGTTAGTCCTGACGGAAAGTACATCATTTCTGGAGGAGCAGATCGAGTTATCAATATCTGGGATGCCGAGAGCTTTAGTCTGATATCAATCCTGGAAGGGCACACGGAAGAGGTCTGGGCTTTAGCTTTCTTCCCGGATTGCCATCGCATCGCCTCCGGGAGCTGGGATCAGATGATCAAGGTCTGGCAGATTGAAGCAACTTAAGTATGGCGTACTTCAGAACATCCGTTCCTCCCAAGACGGAAGAGGTGTTGAGCGTAGCGATTACGCCCGACGGACGGCGTATCGTTTCGGGAAGCGGGGACTACACCCTCAGCCTGTGGGATGGTAGCACCGGCCAGAAGACGCATACGCTGATGGGCCACCCAGCCCCGGTTATGGAGGTACTGATAACCCCGGACGGCCGGCGGGTCATATCCTGGAGCTTGCCCGGCGTAGTCAAGTTTTGGGACGCCGAAAGCGGGCAGCAGCTTCCGTCTCCGCCCGGACGCTGTCGGTTCGTAAGCAGGGACGGACGGCACATTCTTATTGAAGACCACGACGGCAAGCTCGCCGTCTGGGATACAAACTCTCTACATGAGCTTTACAGCCTCGAAGACCACGTTGGAGCGGTTGATCTCATTACCGGTTCGCTCGATGGACTTCACCTCGTGGCCTCAGGCAAAGATCAGATGTTGAGGATCTGGGAGTTGGACACGGGCGCCCTCTGCCTTACCCGCTGCGGATTGTTGCCCGGTGGTTCAGCCTTGTTTGTCACCTCCGGTGCGCGATACATCGTAGGCCGTGAAGGCGACGAAAGTCTGGCAGTCTATGACATAGAGAATAAGATGAGGAGCTGTGGCTTCGCGCATCCGCGTAAGATCACTGCGGTTGCCGCCAGCCCGGACGGTCAATGCATCGTGTCGGCTGGCATGGATCAAATGATCAGGGTTTGGGACCTGCAAAGCGGTACGGAACTATGCCGCATGAGGAGCAACATTGTCGCCGGCCACGTTAAGTGCCTTGCGGTGACAACGGACGGCAATTACGTCGTCTCAGGAACCTTCACCAAAGAGTTGAATGTCTGGGATATCAGAATGGGCGAAATGCTCGCCTACTTTCCCGCACAGGCGAGAATCGGCTGCCTGGCAACACAGGATCGCCTCATCGCCGCCGGGAGCGATTTCGGTGTGCTCTATCTTCTGGAGTTGGAAAATATTGACCTTGGACTTCGCATCGTTCATGTGCAGCCAAGTCACGAGCAGCACTCGTACAGCTGCCCTTATTGTATGACTCGCTCACAAATAGCGGCCGCTGAACCGGAACCGGAAGTAGTTTGTCCTCAGTGTGGCAGGGAGATGAAAGTGATTCAGCTTCACTCAGATGGCTGATCCTGATATTGGAAAGCCTTTCATGGCACCATTATCGCGAACTGAATGAAAAGACCAACACGAATGATCTGAAGGAGATCAATCATGGCTGAAGCATGGAAAGAGGTTCGCGTATTCATTTCGTCAACTTTCAAAGACATGCAAGCGGAGCGCGACCATCTGGTGCGCTTTGTGTTTCCGCGCCTGCGTGAAGAGTTGTTGAAGCGGCGGATGCATCTGGTAGATGTCGATCTCCGCTGGGGTGTGACCGGCGATCAGGATGCATTTGATCTCTGCATGGATGAGATCAAACGCTGCCATCCGCGATTCATCTGCATGCTGGGTGGACGCTACGGTTGGATACCGGCACCGAAAACCATAGACCAGAATGCGTTGGGACAAGTCTTATCGGGTACGAGCCCGGCACGTCAACTGTCCGATGAAGATCTGGCGCTGCTTCGCGACATGTACGCCCTCAATGCTGATGAAGGGAATTACCGGTTGCGCGCAAAGCCGCAAGCCATAGAGGAGGTCAAGCAGTGGAATAAGAACTGTGAAGAGGTAGTGAAAGTTCTCCAGCGCGCGGTGATGCCCGAAGCGCAGTTCTCCATCACGGCCTCGGAAATTCACTTCGGCGCTCTGGACCGGCTTGCCGAGCCGATCTTTCGTTACTTCTACTTTCGTGATCCAGCCGTCTCTGCTTCGATTCCCGACGAACAGAAGGCCGACGAAGACGAATATAAGAATGATTACCGCGAACCGGCGGGAAGCTTCGCGGAAAAAGCGCTGGCTGAACTAAAAGAGACGATCAAGACCACCACCGGGAAGATCATTCAAACGGGTGTCAGCATTTCCGGAGACGCGAAGCTTATCGAGCCGGGACAAGTTGTCGAAGCTCCGCTGCCTTTCTTTGAGTATCCGTGCCGCTGGGATAATGAAGCCAAACGAGTCGTCGATCTGAGGGAGTTTGGCGCGCGCGTCTATAAAGACCTGCTCGACAGCGTTGATGCCCAGTTTGGTCTGGCTGCCGCGGAACCTCCCGATCCGTTCGCGGAAGAGAATGCCGCCATGGAAGCGTTCATTGAGACGCGCGTCGAGCGCTACGTCGTCGGCAGCCGCCAGTCAGTCTTCGATGATCTGCTCCAACACGCGGAAGGAACCGGCGGCAACGGTTATCTCTGCGTGGTCGGTGAACCGGGAAGCGGCAAGTCGGCACTGCTTGGCAAATTTTACAGAGATTACGTTGGAACTGAAGAGCACCCGCCGCACAAAGATGATTTAGTCATCCCACACTTTGTCGGCGCCAGCGCTCCTTCCACCAATGCGCGGCAAGTGCTGCGTCGCTTCTGCCACGAGCTGGCTGTCAGCGCCGGCATCAATGAAGAGCTTCCGGATGACTACGACAAGCTGCGCGAAGCATTTCCAAAGTTTCTGGAACAGGCGGCCGCTGCCAAACACGTCGTGATCTTGATCGATGCGATCAATCAGATGGATCCGGCGCACAACGCGCAGGCCATGCGCTGGCTGCCCGACGAATTGCCGGACAATGTTCGCATCATCATGAGTACGATTAAGAGCGACGATCCTGTTCCTGCTCTGGCGGCTCTGCGGGCGCGACGCCAGCCACCCATTGAAGTTGAATTGCGCGCCCTGAACGAATCAGATGCGACGGCACTTGTGGAACAGTTTCTGGATCGCTACCGCAAAACCTTTGACGACCGCCAACGAGCAGCGCTTCTCGGCAAGACCGGGTCGGCAACGCCGCTTTACCTGCTAACGGCGCTTGAAGAACTGCGCACCCTGGGAACCTATGAAGAGATCATCGAGCGGATTAAAGAACTGCCTGCCGAGACACGGCCGTTGTTTGTCTGGATTCTGAATCGTCTCGAGAATGACGAAGGCTTTCGCGATGAGCACGGCCATAAGATTGGCCCCGAATTTGTGAGACGCTACTGCTCTTATCTCGCGATCGGTCGTTCGGGCATGGCCCAATCGGAGCTGGTGGAATTGATTGCGCCTGCCAATCCGGAGAACGAGGTGGACGCCGACGCTCAAGGAAATGTGGCGGCCTTACAGCGCTTGCTGCGTGCCTACCTGATGCAACGCGGCGAGCTACTCGACTTTTTCCACGGACAATTACGCGAAGCAGTCGAAGAAAAGTATCTGGCCGATGAGGAAAAGAAGGTCACCGCCAACAAAGGGCTTGCTGAATACTTTCAACAAAAAGCCGATCCGGCCGGCGACGCCACTTGGACCGGCGACTATCCACGCGGCTTAAGTGAACTGCCATACCATCAAACCGAAGGTCAGTTGTGGGAGGGTGTCTACAAAACGCTCACCGACCTCGGCTTCCTCGAAGCTAAGTGCACACACGTCGCTGTTACCACTTCCGGCACTGGCCCGGACGCCCGCAAGATCTACGGCGGCGTCTATGAACTACAGGAAGACTATCGCCAAGCGATCGAGAAAATGCCCGCGTAGTTTGACGGTCGGAAGATGCGAGAAGAATTGCGAGAGTGGCTGCGTTTCATTCGCGCACAGCATCACATTCTCCGGGAGCGGCCGGGGCGATTCTTCCAGCAGGCCGCCAATCAGCCCGATTCGAGCGCGCCCGGCCGGAGCGCCGTCGAGCGCGCCCGGCGCGGTCTGGAGCGCCGTCCTTGGTTGCGATGGACGAACAAGCCCCAGCAGTGGGACCCATGCCTGGTGACCCTTCTGCGCGGTGGCAAAAAGAGGGGCTTCGCGTTCTCGCCCGACAGCCGGCGCGTGATCGTCGGATGGAGCGATTACTCGCTGCGAGTGTTCGATGCCGAAACCGGGCGCGACGTGGCGATTCTGCGAGCGCCCGAGCATCCGTGGTACGTCGACTTCACCGTCACGGTGATCGGATGCCGCTTTGCGGCTGACGGCGGTCGCATCGTGACCTGGATGGAAGACGGCACCATCACGTTGTGGGACGCCGCCATGGGAGACGAAGTAGCGACGTTGGCCGTCCACGATGACCACGCCGCCATTTACAGCTGCAGTGTCTCACCGGACGGACGATGGATTGCGGCCGCGTTCGAGGGCGAGCCGATCTTGAAATTGTGGGACGCGCAAGATGGGTTGCAGCGCTGGGCTTTCCCGTTGCGCGACGACGGATCGCCCATCACGACGTTCTCGCGCGACAGCCGCTTTCTGGCGTCGGCTTCCGTACTCGGCACCGTGGAATTGTGGGATGTTGATATCGGGTGCAAACACGCAACCCTGTCGCTGGGCTTTGCTCCGGAGACGATCGAGTTCTCCAAGGATGGGACTCAACTCCTCGAAAAAACACATATCGGCGAACCGGCCGTCTGGAATGCAGTCACCAGCGAGAAGGTGGCGGAGTTTCGTGGCCACAGCGAACGCGTCACGGCCTGTGCGTTCTCTTCTGACGCTGACCAAGTGATAACGGCGTCGATGGACGGCACGATGAAGCTCTGGTCGTCGAGCGGCAAAGAGATTCTGACCTTCAGAGGTCATACGAAAGGCGTCCTAGACTGCGCTTTTTCACCGGACGGCCGCTTCGTAGCATCCGCGTCCTACGACCAAACGCTCAAGTTATGGGACTGCAAGACCGGCCACGAACTGGCGACGTTCACGGGACATGCCTCACCGGTGGGCGCCTGCACCTTCTCTCCCGATGGAAGCAAGATCATCTCGATGTCCAGCGAGTCGACCCGGATCTGGGACGCCACCGCGCGAACAGGACCAGTCACGTCTGACGAGGCATCAGCGACGGCGGACTGGGAGCAAGCGGATCAGGTCTTCCGGGGGAGAATTCGCGCTCACCGTTTCAAATGGCCGCCTCAGGCTGGTCTACCTGCGGACCGGCGATGAGCTCTGCGAGTTTTCGGTCAGAAACAGCCTGGTGAGCTTCGCGATCGGCGATGATGGGAACATCGTCGCGAAAGACGACTGGGGAACGGAGTACGTGCTGCAGCCGGTGAACCTTTCCTAGCTGCGCGCTGGTCTTCAAGTTAGATCGTTCATCGTAGACATTTCGCGTCGGTATTAACCCATCGTGTTTTCTTGAGGAACATGCGAGAAGAACTGCAAGACTGGCTGCGCTTCGTGCGAGCCGAAACTCACATCCTTCGCGAGTACCCTCACTTGCTTTTTCAGCAGGCAAGCAATCAACCAGATTCGACACTGCCGGCGAAGGCGGCTTCTGAGTGGCGTAAACACCAACCGTGGCTGCGCTGGGTTGACAAGCCTCAGCATACTAATCCACACGTCACAACCTTGTTTGGGCACGAAACCGAAGTCCGCTGCTGCGCTTTTTCAGCAGACGGCAAGAAGCTAGCGTCGGGCTCGGACGACGGTCTGTTAAATCTATGGGACGCGATCTCCGGCAGACATCTGCTAACACTGACGGGACATAGAGAGGCTATTCGTGACTGCTCGTTTTCGCCGGACTGCCGCCATGTCCTTTCTGTGTCGGACGATCGGACGTTAATTGTCTGGGACGTGGACAGCGGAGCTAAGCGCTTGATGGTCGGACACGACGAAGAAGTTGTGGCTTGCGGATATCCGGATGGCGGTCGCATCTTATCTGGCTCCTTCTTCGCAATTAAGATATGGGATGCGATGACGGCAACGCCGGTCGCGGCGCTCTCGGCGGAGCCTTCTTTGACGTTCATCTGTGGAGCGCTGTCAATGGACGGGTGCTATTTCGCCGGGTTGGGGCGGGATGGATCGGTAAGAATCTGGAGCACTGAAACAATGGAAAATATCAGGACTTTTGATAACCATTGCCACCATGGAACGCCCACTGCGTGCAGCTGGTTGCCGGATGGGAAACGGCTTGTCTCGGCGATTGATGACGCGACCGTTAGAGTGTGGGACGTTGAAACCGGTGACCAAGTAATGTCGTTGGTGGGCCACACCGGGCGAGTCTTGACTTGCGCAGTGTCTCCCGACGGCAACCGTATCGTGTCCGGAGGCGCAGACCAGATTCTTCGGATCTGGGCCTCCGCGTCGGGGGCGGAGATAGCCGCGCTAACAGGCCACGCCGGACGCGTAAATGCCTGCGTGTATTCGCCGGACGGCGGCCGGATTGCCTCGGCGTCCAGTGATGCAACCATTAGAGTGTGGGACGCACACGCAGCGGAAAGCTCAAGACACGTGCCGCGCCACGGTGGCGCAGTAATGGCTTGCGCGTTTTCACCCGACGGGCGACGTTTCATCTCGGCGTCGCCAGATGGGCCATTGAGGCTCTGCCACGACGAAAGGGAAGCAAGCACTTGGTTTTTGGAGCCGGGCGAATGGATTGAGCGGGGGGAACGGCCGGTTCACGGGAGGCCGCAAGGGGACGCGATCTGGATGCTGATGGGCGTCACGCTGAAGCTTTGGGACGCCGAAACTGGAATGGAGTTACTGCGACCAACCTGGCACCGCAATATTAGTAAATGCATGTTTTCCCCGAGTGGTAAGCACTTCGTGTCAGCCTCGTACGACGGAACGTTAAAACTGTGGGATGTCGAGACCGGAACGGAACTCCGAACCTTATCGGGCCACGGCAGTCCAGATATGGGGACATATTCAGGCAACGGGCGCACGATCCTCGATTGTGCCTATTCACCAGATGGTCACCGTGTCATATCTGGCTCCCGGGACAAATCGCTTGGCGTGTGGGATGCTGCTGCCGGCATTCCCGTGGCGATCCTGACCGGACACGAGCAGCAGGTCGTGGCGTGCCGATATTCGCCGGATGGCGCCCGCATCGTATCAGCGTCGGCGGACGAGACATTGCGTATCTGGGATGCAAGGACTAACGAGCCGATTGCTACGATTGTCCCCAGACTAGGACCCATCCTGGGCTGTGCGTATTCTCCGGACGGCAGCACCATTGCAGCAATAACGGATCGCGCGCTTGCGGTGTGGATTGCGGAAACCACTCGAGAGGTTTTTCGAATCGATGACATCAGACCACCGTCACGTTTACAAGCAGGGGTTGGGTCGGGTGCCTTCTTCTATGACGGCCGAAGGGCATTGGTCGCTTCAGGCAGCACCGTACAAGTCTGGGACATTAGCGTCGGGGTAAAGTTGGTCGACCTTCGAGGCACTCAGGCGGAAGTCACCAGTGTGGCGCTCTCCGCGGACGGTCGGCGAGTCCTCATGGCGGCTGACATCTGGTTGCGAGTTTGGGATGTGGAAACTTGGAGCTCGCTAGCGATGTTTTCCGCCAACACGAGGATCAGCTCGATCGCCAGTCATGAGTCCAAGGCCGGGCCGTTGATTTTGATCGGAGACAACAGCGGCCGCGTCTATCTGCTCAGACTTACCGGCGACAGCGGCGTTAGACCACCACTTGTAACCGCAGTTCGGCTCCTTCAGTTCGAGCTGGGGGACTGGAGCGAGGATATCACCACCAAATGTGAATGGTGTGGCCAGCGCTTTGTTCCGCAAGCAACAGAGCTCGACGCCATTGAGAGTATTGCAAAGAGCGCAAATTTATCTTCTGACCAGTCCCCCTGCCTCGTGCTGCCTGCCGAAGCTTGGAACGACCCGCGCCTGCTGGCAGACTGCCCGTATTGTCACAAACCACTGAGGTTAAATCCGTTCATCGTGGACAATCGAGGTCGGTACTGATGCTCGACCGATTCGAAATGGTGAAACCAAGAGAACAAAAGCTCACGTCGAATTCTTCAAGACTGGCTATCGGTCGTTCGTGAGGGAACGGTGACATTTTCCGATGATAAAATGATCATTTGCTCATTGTGTAGAAGTGCGGCGAAGAGCCGGCGGAAGTTGTGTACGAAGACGATCTGGTGATGGTGATCCTCGCTGAGCCGACTATCAATCCGGGCCTGCTCCGCATCATGCCGAGACAGCATGTCGCGACTTTGGGAGCGCTGGGTGAAGGCACGACGGTGCACCTCTTCCGGGTCGCTGTGCGAATGGTTGAGGCGGTCCTCAAGTCGGGGATAAAATGCGTCGGCACGGATCTATCTCTGTCCGAAAGCGAGACTTCGTTCAGGGACCATCTCTACCTGTGGCTGCTACCGCGATACGAACGTGATGAGCGCTGGCTTCAAGAAATGTTTCTGGCGTCGCGGGATCCGGGCTGCGAGTCACGTCGTCGAGTGAATCTCGCACTGTGGGCTGACGAGCACGGCTACGACGCGGGTGGGATATGGCCGGGAACACCGGCTGTAGTTCCGCCAAAGGAACTCGACGACATGGCCGCCAGGATTCGCGACTCGTATGAATCGCTGGGGCTCAGATCATCTTTTTCGAAGTGCGATACGCTCGAGCGGCTCCGCGGATTCGGGGCTTCTCGTTCTCGCGCGATGAGGCAATGATGTTTGCGCGAAGACCGCCAAGACGCGATGATCGGCGAGACGTGCTCGAGCTGTTGGCCGAGTGTCTGAGGGCGGACATCCACTTCATCTCTCGACACCCGAGTACTCTCTTCCAATGCTTTTGGAACCGAGCCTGGTGGTTTGATTCGCCAGCCGCGGCGGATCACTACCGAGAGGTGTCGACCGGCCCGCGCGGCAAACCGAAGGGGCGCCGCATATCGTGGCTCCGGAGGGTGTTCTGGCGAGGCAGCGCCGAGACGTTCGGCGGGGCATCCAACGCGACGGGAGGCCAACTTGCGACGCTCCTCGAGTCGTGGCGCGCAACGCGAGAGGCGACCAAACCCGAAGCCCCTTGGCTGAGGTCCCTACGGCCCCCACGGATCGCTCTAGGTTCAGTTCTTGAGACGGTTTTTCGTGGTGGCACAGGACGCCGGAGCGAGATCCAAGTCGTCTTCGACGCCGGCCGAGACCGCTGTTTCACGCTCGAAGAGGAAGTCTTTTGCTGGAACGTCCAGAGTGGCGAGCTGCTTTGGTCCCTCCCAATGTGGTCGACTTGTGTCGCCGTTTCGCCCAACGGGCGCTATCTCGCGACCGGACACGACGACCGCATGGTACGCCTCTGGGACGGCGGAACCGGGGCCCAGCTCAGACAGCTCCCTGGTCATTCCGGACCGATCGCAGCCTTGGCGTTCTCGCACGACGGAAAGCACTTGGTCTCCGGGGGAGGATGCAGCTACAGCGAATGGGGTGGAGTCGTGGACCTAGACCCGACGATCCGAATCTGGAGAGTCGACGACGGAACACAAGTACTTTGCCTCGCTGGGCACGAGAATCCAGTCCTTTCAGTGGAGTTCTCTCACGACGGCGAGGTAATCCTCTCTGCATCGTGCGAGTCTATCCGGCTGTGGGCTGTTGACGACGGCGAGCAGAAGGTCTGCGTCCGCTACAGCAAGTACGAGGACGGCCCCAATGGTGCCATCCTCTCTCCGACGGCAGGGCACATCGCCGCGAATTGCATCGACGGCATGATTCGGATTCTCGATGGGCGGACTGGAGACCTATTGGCCCAGTGTCGCTGCCACAAGCAGAAGGCCTGCGTTGTCGCGTTCTCGCCCGACGGCAAGCGACTGGCATCAGGCCACCAGGACGGCGCGGTGCGCATCTGGAGGACAACGTCGGGTAAGGAAGAGAAGTGTCGAACGATTCACGAAACCTCTGTTTGGAGCCTCGCATTTTCGCCGGACGGCCAGGATCTCCTCGCCGCGTCGAACGAGGGCCGGGTCAGAGGCTGGTCTTCGACTCCCGGCCGTGCACCGAAACTTCTCTGTGACCACTCCGCGCCAGTGACGACCGTTGCCTTCTCAGCGGACGGAAGCCAGTTGCTTTCCAGCGCGATGGACAGCACGCTCCGTTTCTGGGACGTCGAGACAGGAGTTGAGATCGAGTGCCTGCCGTCTTTCTCACCGCGCTGGTGGCGCATTGCTCCAGACGGCAGGATCACGCTCGGTCGAAAGGACGGGATTTATTTTCTCGATGACGAGCGTCGCGAAATCTTGCTGCAACCGCTTGAACAAGGTTGCGAGTGGGGTGACTGCATTGGGTTCTCTGCGGATGGTGCTTGCATAGCGAGCGGACACGACCAAGGAATCAGTGTTTTCGACGCGCGGAGCGGTGCGATCATTTGGAGGCACAACTGGGGGGAGGCGATGGGACCGTGTAGCGCGGTCGCTCTCTCGGTGGATGGGCAGTCCGTGGCGTCGGGGCACGGGTTCCGGCTCGGAGCCTTGAGTCACCTCTTCACCGTGACAAGGGACCACCTTCCCGACAGCTCAGTCCGGATCTGGAATCTGGGAAAGGGAGAGCTGGAGCGGGTGCTCACCGGTAACCGGGGCGATGTCCGCGCCTTGGCGTTCTCCGCCGACGGGAAACGAGTCGTCTCGGCAGATGACGAGTTCATGAGCCTCGTCTGGGACCTAGAGAGCGGTGAGCCGATCGAATCGATAGATGGTCTGGTGGATCCGACCGCCATTGCAGATGGGTCCCGTTTCCCGTTGCGTGCCTTGGTACAGCGTCGTGAACTGAAGATCCAGTCGGCACAGACAGCGCGGGTCATTGCCCGGTTGCCAATATCGATGGTCGGTCTCGCAACACATCCAGAAGGCAGAACCTGGGCGGGGTTCTCTGGAGAACACGTCATTCTCTTTCGCCTGGAAGGATGGTACGGCGACCCGGGACAGGTTCCATCGGCGTCACCAGCCACCGCATCCTGGCCGAGGTGACAAGGTCGCCCGAGGAATCGAGGAGGCGTGCGCCCACTCCGGAATGCATTTGGAACTGAACTTTTTCAAACGATTGACGAACTGGCGGCCGATTGCCAAGGCTTGGCGGCGGGTCGATGATTCAGATGCTGGGGTGAGGAGCGAGGCATACAAATGAGCCGCGACTGATCTCGAAGTGCCGGCACTGCCACGAGCCGCTCAGATTCAATCCGCTCATAGAGTGGATAACCGGGAACGTTTATTGGAATCTTGACTTTCAAGATTCATAAAACAGATTCGTTGATTAAGTTTCAATGGCCGACAAGCACAATACGGTTTCTGCTCGTTCAATTCCTCGCAGTCGAAGAAGGAGGTAAGTGATAGTTAATCAAGCCACGCCAATTCTGGACAGACAGCAGCGCGTCGTTCGCGTCTTTGTCTCTTCCACATTCCGCGACATGCACGCGGAGCGCGATGAGTTGATCAAGCGCATCTTCCCGCAGCTTCGGAAATTGTGCGAGACGCGCGGCGTGACTTGGGGCGAAGTGGACTTACGCTGGGGCATCACGAGGGAAGAGGCAGAGCGCGGCGAGGTCTTGCCGATCTGCCTAGCAGAAATCCAGAGATGCAGGCCCTACTTTATAGGGCTGCTGGGCGAACGCTACGGCTGGGTACCGGATGAAATTTCACCGGAGTTTGTCGAGCGTGAAGTATGGCTGGCAGAACATAGAGGTCGCTCGGTCACAGAGCTAGAGATTCTGCACGGCGTGCTCAACAACCCGTTGATGGCTGACCACGCCTTCTTCTATTTCCGCAGCCCGTCGTTCGTTGACTCAGTTCCGGCAGAGCAGCGGGAGGTCTTCTGTGAGATTCCGACGCGAGAAGCGACGGAACGATGCGGGGCTGTTGAGGCCGAGCAGCAAGCATCGGAACGCAAGCGCAAGCTCGCTCGGCTTAAAGAGAAGATACGCGCGGGCCGCTTTCCCGTCAGGGAAAATTACCCTGACGCGACGGCACTCGGGCAACTGGTGCTAGAAGACTTCACCATCCTGATTGAACAGCTTTTCCCGCAAGGCTCGGAGCCGGACCCGCTCGACCGCGACGCGCAGGATCACGAGGCATTCGCACAAAGCCGCGCCGGAGTTTACATAGGCAGGCAGGGATACTTTGACCGCCTGAACGAACAGGCGCGAGGCGACAGACTACCGCTTGTCCTGTTAGGCGAATCAGGCTCAGGCAAATCGGCATTGCTCGCCAACTGGGTCACGCAATACCGCGCTCCTGAAACGCCTGCCCCGCAAAAGCTGTCACTGTGGAAAAGACTCATCGGCTCAACACCCGTAGCTCAGACGCGCGAGGAAGAAAAGCCGCTCGTTTTAATGCACTTCATAGGGGCGACGCCGTACAGCGCGGATTGGATGGCGATGCTGCGCCGCATCATGGGCGAGTTCAAACGCCATTTCAGTATTGAGCAAGAGATTCCAGACCAGCCCGATCAGTTAAGAACGGCTTTTACGAACTGGCTGCACATGGCTGCCGCGCGCGGCAAAGTGGTGCTGATACTTGACGCGCTGAACCAGCTTGAAGACCGTGACGGCGCTCCTGATCTGGTGTGGCTGCCGCAGGAGATTCCGTCAAACATCAGGCTGATAGTCTCGACCTTGCCGGGTCGCCCGCTCGACGACCTGAAAAAGCGAGGCTGGCCTTCGCTTGAGGTCAAGCCGCTTGAAGCTGATGAGCGCAGACTGCTCATTTCAAAGTACCTCGCTCAATACACAAAGGCGCTCAGCCGCGCGCGAGCCGAACGCATAGCATCTGCCGAACAGACGACCAATCCGCTATACCTGCGAGCGCTGCTGGACGAACTTCGAGTGTTCGGAATTCATGAAAGACTGGACGAGCGGATAGAGCACTATCTTGCGGCTCAGACGATACCTGAGCTGTACAAGAAAATACTGCAACGCTATGAAGAGGATTATGAACGCGACCGTGCGAGACTGGTTCGAGATGCTCTGACATTACTGTGGGCTGCGCGGCGCGGCCTGTCGGAGACGGAACTGTTGGAGATGCTCGGCACAAGTGAAGGGCCGCTGCCCCGCGCGCACTGGTCGCCGTTATACCTTGCAGCCGAGCCGTCGTTTGTGAGTCGGTCGGGGTTGATCGGTTTCGCACACGATTACGTGCGCGAGGCTGTGAAGGACAAGTATCTGCGAACAGCCCAACAACGAAAAAGGGCGCACTTGAAGTTGGCCGACTACTTTGCCGGCCAGTCACTTAGCACGCGAAAGATAGACGAGCTTTCCTGGCAGTTGGCTGAAGCTAAATCATGGCAAAGCTTGTATGAACTGCTCGCTGACCGAGAATTTTTCAAAGCTGCGTGGCGTGCAAACAAATTCGAGGTCAAAGCATACTGGGCACGGGTGGAATCAAACTCAACATTGCGAATGGTTTATGCGTACAGGCATGTGTTCGATGCTTCGGCAGAGGACACAAGCCATTCGTGGCTTATTGGAAGATTATTAGCGGATACAGGTCACTTAGATGAAGCATTAATGCTCAGAGGACACCTCGTTGAGCGCTTCCGGCAGGCTGGCAACGTAGAAAATCTGCAAGCGGGCCTCGTTGGTCAGGCGTTAATCCTTAAAGAGCGGGGGAAGCTGGGTGAGGCGATGCGACTGCTTAAAGAAGCTGAGCAAATCTGTCGCGAGTTTGGTTACAAGGATGACCTGGCAATATGTCTGGGCAATCAAGCGAACATCTTCCATACGCAAAGAGAACTGGACGAAGCAATGCGGCTTTATAAAGAGAATGAGCAAATCTGCCGTGAGTCTAATAACAAGGCGGGCCTGCAAGTGAGCCTCTTCGGCCAGGCGAACATCTTCTATGAGCGAAGAGAATTTGACGAAGCGATGCGGTTGTACAAAAAACAGGAGCTGATCTGTCGTGAGCTTGGCGATAAGGATGGGTTGCGAGCGAGTTTCGCAAATCAGGGTGTGACTCTTAAAGAACGCGGAGAGCCAGACGAAGCAATGCGGCTTTATAAAGAGACGGAACGAATGTGCCGCGATGTTGGCGACAAGCATGGGTTAGCGATCTCGCTTGGCAATCAGGGGGTGATTCTCTACGAACGTGGACAGTCAGATAGGGCGATGCGGCTCTACAAAGAAGAAGAGCGGCTCTTCCGTGAGCTTGATAACAAGATTTTGCTGACGGTCAGTCTCATCCAACAAGCTGGGATATTCAAGGCAGAAGGCGAGTTAGACGAGGCGATGAGGCTATACAAAGAGCAGGAGCAAATATCTCGTGAGCTAGATGATAAGAATGGACTGCAACGAAATCTTGGAAATCAAGCGGACATCCTATATAAGCGGGGCCGGCGAGACGAAGCAATGTTGCTGTATAGAGAGCAGGAGCAGATTTGTCGGGAGCTAGGCGATAAAAATGGATTACAACGAAGTCTCGGCAATGAAGCTCTGACCCTCAGAGCGCAAGGAGAATTGGATGAAGCGATGCGACTGTATAAAGAGCAGGAGCAAATCTGTCGTGAGTCTAATAACAAGGCGGGGCTGCAAGTGAGCATCGGCGGACAGGCGTTCATCCTGGTCAAACGAGGCGAGCTAGACGAAGCAATGCTGCTGTACAAAGAAGGGGAGCAGATATGCCATGAGCTAGGCGACAAGGATGGGTTGCAAAGGTGCTTTGGCAACCAAGCCGTTATCTTCAAGACGCGAGGAGAAGTAAACGAAGTGTTACGATTATATAAAGAGCAGGAGCGGATATGTCGTGAGCTTGGTAACAAGGACGGATTACAACGGAGTCTTGAGGGTCAGGCGTTGATCTTCAAAGCGCGAGGAGAATTGGACAAAGCGATGCGGCTGTTTGAAAAGCAGGAGCGAATCTGTCTTGACCTTGGCAACACGGACGGGCTGCGAGCAAGCTTCGCCAATCAGGCGTTGATCTTCAGGGCGCAAGGCAAGCTTGACGAGGCGATACGGTTGCATAAGGAGGACGAGCACATTTGCCGGGAGTTAGGCGATAAGAATAGCTTGCAAAGAAGCCTTGGAAATCGCGCAGGGGTTCATAAGGACAAGCATGAGTTCGCCGAAGCGATGCGGCTCTACCAAGAACAGGAGGGGATGTGCCGTGAGCTTGGCGACAAGGATGGGCTGGCTATAAGTCTGGGCAATCAGGCGTTGATGATAGCCAGAGATATGCGAAAGCCGCGCAGGGCATTACCCCTGGCTGAGGAGGCGTACCGGATAGCTGCGGATCACGGGTCGGTTAAGCGCGTGGAGTGGACTAAGTCGATTCTAAACGAAATAGGCTTGAGGGCACGGTGATTCATGAGATTCTTGAGCTTGAATAAATAGATGACTCTAAGGGCTGTGAATTTCGTTGCTGATGGACGTACAGTCAGAAGTGTGCAGAAAGAGATCGGCCTAGATGCGCGCGAGAGCTTTACGCGCCTGAAATCACAAAGTATGCATGGCGTTTATGTCATGCGAAACGACGATCTGAAGAGTTTCCACGGGCTAGATGATCTCTTCGTCCCCCGCACCAGAAAGAACAGGGCTCAGGAATTTGTCCAGACTTTTCCTGGGGCAGAAAAAGAAGATTCCTGTCTTTATTGGCGATTACACCTCGGCAGGTAGATTGATTCAGGGCATTGAGGCCTTACTGAAGAATGCGGCTAAGAAAGGCGACCGCAACATCTACATCATCGGCGCAAACGAAGGAGTATTCCAGGCGCTCTGGGAGAAGGTTAGCACCGGAACTTCAACGAAGGCGACCCCGAAGAAGCAAAGAGAAGGAGCCATTCACCAGAACACACGTAATGGAGAGTATTCATCTACTCAACACCTGCTGGAGCTTCTTTCATACTGCGACGTTCCCGACGAGCTGAGGCAAACTTACATTGGTGAGTCAGTCGAAGCCCAACTGGTCAGACAACTCATAATCCGCGCGGCACAGCATGGCGAGGCTGTGCTGATCGTCGGCGATACGGGCACCGGCAAGGAGGTAATCGCGCGCGCAATCCATGACTACAGCACACGGCGGGACAAGAAGTACGGCGTGCCGCGGGCGCGGACATTCGTCGCAGTCAACTGCGGCGCCATCCCACGCGATTTGTTCGAGGCTGAATTGTTCGGCTCGATCAAAGGCGTAGCTACAGACGTCATGACGCGCGCCGGTCTGTGGGAATTAGCCGGCAACGGAACGCTCTTCCTGGATGAGATTGGGGACCTATCTTTAAACCATCAGGCCAAAATCCTTCGCGCCTTGCAGGAGAAGAAAGTTCGGCGGATAGGAGAGGCGGAGGAGCGTGAAGTCAAGGCTCGTGTGCTGGCCGCGACTAACCGCGATCTGTTCTCGATGGTCCGGGCTAGGCAGTTCCGCGAAGACCTCTATTATCGCCTGCGCTCTTTCACCATCCGGACACCAACCTTGCGAAATCACTCAGAGGACATACGACTTCTCGCCAGCTTTTTATGGAAGAAGATCAGCAGAGATGACCAGACTGCGCTGCCTGAGGAGATGCTTTCCAAACTCTGTTCCTACGGCTGGCCGGGAAACGTGCGAGAACTCAAGGCCGTGCTGCTGAACATCTACACTCTCTTTGGCAAGGAGAACATCGGCGTCGAACAGCTTGACGCGGTCTTTCAGCTTCAAGGTATAGGTGGCCCAAGTGAACCCGCACGTAGCGACGAATTCAGCTTGCATCGAATGGAGTGTCTGCGCCATCTGCGCCGCGTTGACGAGGTCGTTCGCGCGTGTCAAGTGGCGCTGAAACCAATTGTTGAAGGGGGAAAACTCGATGACTACACAGCTGCGTCGGTCAAAGCGTCACTCGGACAGCGTCTCGGCGAATTAGAATTACTCTGTTTGCGCCCACTGCTCTTTCAAAGCGAACTCGCTTTCTCGGTAATCTATCGGTTGAAGGGGAAGCTCTCTTATCTTCATAACCTCTTGGGAAAAGACGTCGGCCTTGCCTTAAACTACTGGAGAAGTGATTTAAGTGAAGAATTCAAGCTGGCTCTCTCCGCAATTTTTCGAGAAGTCGAGGAATTAACAGGAAAAATCTGACAGACGGTTGAAGCGTTGAACCCTACGCGTGTCGCCACGAGGCCTGCCGGCAGGAGTTTGACCGCCACGTTGCGTATCAGCTTTTTGTCCATAGCGAGTCTGCCGACGAGCGACTCGGAAATCACCGCTTCAACGGCTGAATTAACTCCCAGTCTCGCTTCGACAGCCGCGCTATCAACACGTTCAGCACCGGGTTGGCGGCATTGATATCGCGTTTGGCGGATTTCTGCAGCAACACAACCTGTCGTTCGAATCGTGACCTCCGCGTTGCGAGCTTAGAGCCCTATCGTTTCTAAACATGAGGGTTGCAGCCGCCACAGTTTTCCGTGCATTTAATAGGCTTCTATATAGAAGTGAATACTACCGTGCTGTTTTGTATGTAGCTACGTCACAGCGGCGTCACAATAGAAAGAGGGCGATGGTCAACTTGTGACTTTAAGTATCTGAACTGATGGTGTTATTGGTGGAGCAGAGGAGGGTCGAACTCCTGGCCTCCGCATTGCGAATTAGACTACTGGCAAAAACGTAAGTATTTGCCTTTTCAAAAGTTGCAGCCACCGAAGAAATATTAGGATTTTCCGTTCCTTCCCATTCCTTACCATCGGCTACCAGTTGCTTCCTGGTTTTTTTGGCCACGTATTGGCCACTTGGAAGACTATCTTTTTTTAGATGCCAAATTACGCATAATGCGAGGTAAGGGTACTAGGTGCCGCAAGCGTTTCCAAAGTCCGCAAACGTTTGGGACAGCCTTGCTGATGCATACATGAAAGTCGGGGACATGAAAACGGCCAAACGATACTATGAAAAATCTCTGAAGCTTGATCCGAAGAATGAGGGGGGAGAGAGAATCTAAGAAAGATCAAGGAACTTCCGAAAAAAATAATGAGGACAAGTCATCGATTCTCCTTTGGCGGTAAGAAAGGGCCGAGGACCTGAATGAGGGGTTTTCAGATGTGGCAAAAAGACAGCTCTTCGATTAGTCTTACGACTTCCAGCAAGAATGAACACCGCACTGACTTGCGTGCAGATCGCTCCTGAGTGCGCGCAACTGAAAGGACCGCATGATCACGATTCGCTCATCAGAAGGTCAGGAGTTTGCAGCATACCTGGCGTTGCCATCGGGGTCATCTGGCGGAGAAGGTCCCGGCCTGGTCCTTTTGCAGGAAATCTTCGGAGTCAACCGTGACATGCGCGCCGTCGCCGATTGGTATGCCGCGAGAGGGTTTGTCGTAGCCTGCCCTGATCTCTTTTGGCGACAGGAACCGGGTGTGCAACTGACCGATCAAAGTGATGAAGAGTTCCAGCGCGCCCTTGAGTTGTATCAGGGACTGGACGAGGCCAAAGCCGTTGCAGATGCGGCGGCGACACTGACCTTTCTGCGCCAACATCCAGCCTGCACTGGGAAAGTCGGAACGGTTGGGTTTTGCCTCGGCGGGAAACTGGCTTACCTGATGGCGACGCACTCTGACGCGGATTGTGCAGTCGGCTATTACGGCGTCGGCATCGAGTCTGCTCTCGCGGAAGCGCCAAGAATTAGTTGTCCGACTATGCTGCACATTGCGGGCGATGATCAATACTGCCCGCCCTCAGCTCAAGAACAGATCCATCAGGCGCTGGATACGCACCCACTGACAACGCTCCACGTATACGAAGGACAGGATCACGCTTTTGGCCGCCCGGGCAGCGCGCACTTTGACGCGCGATCGGCTGAGTTGGCGCATCTGCGAACGCTGGAATTCTTCGTCCGGCATCTCGGTGGGCCGTCGGCCACAAACGCTCCACAAAGGTTGTCCGATCTCTGGGATGAGCACGTCAAGTGTGAGTTTGCAACACGGAATACTGAGGACACGCTGGCAACGATGGTCAAAGATGCCTACGTCAATCACGTTCCGGTGCTGACCGGCGGGATCGGTCACGATCAACTGCGAGACTTTTATTCACAGCGCTTCATTCCACAAATGCCCCCAGACACTAAGATGACTCCGGTGTCGCGCACTATTGGAGTTGAACGTGTCGTCGACGAAATGATTTTTGAGTTTACTCACACTCTCAAGATGG